>NZ_CP147846.1:4812352-5113124 GCF_037327425.1 Rhodococcus sovatensis
CTGCTGGGAGGGCTCGTCTCCAGCGGGCAGGGCCGAAAAGCGCTGACACAGGCGGCAGCCAAGCAGGCAGAAGTCGACGTCGCGGTTGCGGAACTGGACGCTACTGCGGTGATCCTCGACGCCGTCGAGGACCGTGTCGACGAGTTGCGGTCGATCCTGAAATCTCTGGTCGCGCAAGCAACAGACGCCCTCGACCTCCTCGAGTTCGAGCCGTTTCTGCCCGTCGAGCATGCACCGCGTTTCCAGCAAGCGCACTTGTTCGTGAAGGCAGTCAGTGAAGTAGCTACGGCCACGATTCTCGACAGCGATGGTGAACTGTCGGACGAGAGTTCAGCTGTGACCGTGAAGTACCGGACGATGACGAAAGAGAAGAACAATGGCTGAGCGCAAGGTGTACGAGGGTGAAGTTCTTGGGTCTGGTAAGAAAACAGTATCCGCGCTCGACGGGTTCGCCGCCTTGAATCAGTTGGTCGACGCTGCCCGCGAATGCATCACGATCCACGCGACGGAGAACACCAAGCAACGACGGATCGAGACGTACGCTTCGGTCGAGTTGGCCAAGATCAAGACGGCCGAGACCGTGTTGAAGGACTACTTCGAGAAGTCGTTCACGGAGCGTCGCGCGACGTTCGACCAACTCTTCGCCAACCTGGACAGAGCGTTGGACCAGGGGAACAGCGAAGTCGTCAGCGCCGTTCTCGACAGTATCGTCGACATCGCGAAATCATCGCCGCTCGCGAATGCCGGTGACCTGAGCCAGATCCGGAACGCCCTCGACGATCCGAACCATGTCTGGGAGATCTGAGCAACCCTCGGTGCCGGGCTAGATCGCGCCCAAATCTGAGGACAGCCAATGCTCGGTCTGGAGGAAGAACACTGTCTGTTCCCCGTGATCAGCGCTGGCGAACTGGATGTAGCCGTCGACCTTCGCGGCTGGGAGATACCGCTCGGCCACTTCCCGTAGGTGCTCCGGGGTGCCCGGCTCCTCCCGACTGATCGGGCCGTCGACCGCTACGTACTTGATCGACGGCTGGACCTGCTCGACCATCAGGCTGAAACGGCCTGCAGCGCGTATCAACTCGGCTTTCTTGGAGTTCTTGCCCGTCAGCACCCAGGCTTCACCGCCCGGTGCGTACTGGTACCACACCGGTACCGTCAGCGGGCCTCGATCGGTACCGGCGAACACCGACAGGGCCGCAATGTGTGGCTCGGACAGAAACTCTTCACGCTCCGACTTCGACAGTGGCATACAGCCAGCCTAGGTCGTCTCCTACAGCTCGTCGAAGGGTTTCGCGTATCGAAATGTGCCGTTCACCGGGCCGTCGGAGAGTTGGAGGGCTTGGAAGTACGTACCCCACCCCGGGTTGGGAGACTCGACGCCCACCTGCGACCCGGCCCGGAATCCGAACCGGCCGTAGTAGTCCGGCTCGCCGAGCAGGACGAGCAGTCGCTCGTGCACCGCCTCGGCCGCACCCACCAAGGCGAACATCAACGCCGTCCCGACGCCCCGACCCTGGTACTCGGGCAGAACGGCAAGCGGTCCGATGCCAACAGCTCCGATGTCGCCGACGAAACCCCGGGACCCGATGACGTACCCCGCGATCAGATCGCCGTCGAGCGCGACGAGTGACAGCTCCGGGATATACCCGTCGTCGAAGAGTTTTTCGGTCAGTCCGACTTCGATCGGAACGGTGTCGTCCGTGGCGAACGCGTCGTGAATCACCCGAAGAACAGCGGGTCGGTCTGCGGGAAGTTCACGACGGAGCAGCACTCGACCATTCTCCGACTTCGGTCTCAGTCCTCATTTTCGGGGCTTCAGCACGATCTCCGTCGGGTGCGCATCAGCGGGAGTGTCGATGGCACTGCGGACGGCCAGAGCGACCGTATCGGCTTGCAGGAACATCGACCCGTCGTAGACGTCGCCCTCGTGCTCGACGATGGCTCGCTGCATGTCGGTATCGATCCGCCCGGGGTGAACGGACGTGACGCGCAGTGACGGCTCCTCCTGGCGCAAGGCGTCGCCGAACGCCCGCAACGCGAACTTGGACGCCGCGTACGCACCCCAGCCTGGATTGACCCGCAGACCGGCACCGGAATTGATAAGCACTACGTGCCCGCCTACCCGTCGTAGAGCGGGTAGTAATTCCTTCGTCAACGACACGACAGCGAGAACGTTGCCTTCGTACTGTGCTCGCCAGTCGTCGATCGAAGACTCCTCTATCGTGCCGAGCGCCGCCACGCCTGCATTGTGAACGAGTACGTCCAGAGAATCGATGCCGCGGGCAGCAGTGGCGACGGCGTCGTGATCGGTCAGATCGACCGGCCACGGCGTCGAATCTTCGAGTTCCGCGGTAATCGAGGCCAGCGACTGCGACGACCGTCCGCCCAGGTAGAGATGATGATCGGGTGCCAGTCGACGCGCAATCGCCGCACCGAGGCCTCGGCTGGCACCCGTCACCAAAGCCGTTGAAGTCATACGGCCAAGTTAACCGATGGTCATTCCGGCATCGATCGCCATCTGCCTCGTCGTGTTCCCGCCGTCGAGGGCCTCGCGGATGATGTCGGCATGCCCGGCGTGCTGGGACACTTCGCGGAGGATGTGCAGCAGCGTGAATCGCGCCGACTGCCATGCGCGCTCCGGAGCCCACGGCGCAGTCGGAAGCGGGACCTGGACGTCGAGATCCATCTCGGCCACCGCCGCCTCGGTTGCCTCGGCAACGCGCGCGTACTCCTCGACGAGTCCCGCGACTGTAGAGCCGTCGCTGAGGACGTACTCCTCGGCCATGGCGGACATGTCGAACTCGGCGGTCTCGTCCATGTCCGCGATGACCTTCATCCAGCCGCGCTCGTTGCCTACGACGTGGCTCAGCAGACCGCCGAGAGTCAGCTCGCTGACCGTGGTTCGCTTCCGCGCTTGCTCGTCCGTGATGCCCTGGACGGTGATGAGGAAGTTCTTGCGCTGTTCGGCGAGCATTCGAAGAATGTCGGCCTTCTCACCGGTGAGTGTCATCTCGAGGTCCCTTTCGTCGGTGTCGAACCGACTCTAAGGACGATTGCGGACAACTTCGGTCCTCGATAAAGATCAATTCTGGGTCAACTGTGAACCCTCGATAGGCGGAAAGCCGCGAACGGTCGCAAACTAGACGCATGGGCGACCGTGGATTCACCTCGACACAGCTGGCTGCGCGGGCTGCTTACCTACTGCGCGGCAACGACCTCGGCACGATGACGAGCGCCGCGCCGCGGTTGTACCCGCATATGTGGAGCTGGGATGCCGCGTTCGTATCGGTCGGTCTGGCACCGCTGAGCGTCGAGCGTGCCGTCGTCGAACTCGACACTTTGCTCTCTGCGCAGTGGAAGAACGGGATGATCCCGCACATCGTGTTCGCCAACGGTGTGGACGGCTACTTTCCCGGTCCGGCTAGGTGGGAGACGACCGAATTGGCGGTGCACGCGCCGTTGGGTGTGCAGACCTCGGGCATCACGCAGCCGCCGGTCCACGCCATTGCCGTGCAGCGCATACTCGATCATTCGCGACGGCACGGCAGGACAACGCGTGCCGTGGCCGAGGAGTTTCTCGATCGGCGTTGGGACAGCCTGGTCCGATGGCACCGCTGGCTCGCCGAGGCACGTGACATCGCCGGCAACGGACGGGTCACGCTGTTCCACGGCTGGGAGTCCGGCATGGACAACTCCCCGCGCTGGGATGCCTCGTACCGAGGCGTCGTGGCCGGTGCGATGCCGGCGTACGTGCGCAAGGACGATGCCGTCATCACCGACGCCTCGCAGCGGCCGACCAATCTCGAGTACGACCGCTACATCTGGCTGGTCGAGGAAATGAAACAAGCGGGATACGACGACGCCGCCCTCGCCGAGAAGATGAGCTTCGCGGTGGAGGACGTGTTCGTCAGCGCGATCTTCGCGATGGCATGCGACGTGCTGGCCACGATCGGCGAGGAGCATTCCAAACCGAACTCCGACGTCCGCGAACTCCGCGGCTGGGCCGACAAGTTCCGCAAGGGCGTCATCGCGACGACGGATGCACGCTCCGGCGCTGCACGAGACTACGACCTCCGAGCGGGCCGATGGATCACGACCGACACCATCGCCATGTTCGCACCACTGTTGTGCGGGGGGTTGGCTCGCGAGCAGGAACGGACACTGCTTCGGTTGTTCGAGGGGACCAGATTCTGCGGACATCCAGATCTGCGATACGCGGTCCCACCGTCGACCTCACCGGTGTCGCGGGACTTCAAGCCTCGCGAATACTGGCGCGGACCGGTCTGGCCAGTCATCACGTGGTTGTTCTCGTGGGCGTTCTCGCGGCGCGGCTGGGCGGAACGATCGCTGAACCTGCGCGAGGAAGGTCTGCGCCAAGCGAGCGACGGAAGCTTTGCCGAGTACTACGAACCGTTCACGGGTGAACCGCTCGGAAGCATGCAGCAATCCTGGACGGCGGCTGCGGTTCTCGACTGGCTGGGCTGAGGCCTTCGGCCCCAGTGGCACGGTTAAGTGCACTCCGCGGGCTGTTGCTTTTTGAAGCCAACCGGTTCTGAGGACCGCGAACTAACGCTCTCAGATCGACGGAGAGTGGTTCGAGGGATCAAATCACTCTCCGTCGATTGGCCAACAGTCGTGATTCTCAGGCTTGGATTTGATTTTGCAACAGCCCGTCCGGGGCGCTCTTTCGTGCCACTGGTCCGAAGGGCCCACCGGCCGAACGCCCGCGCGCAAATCCTGTGAAGACTCACCATTTACGGGTCGCCCCTGGCTACCTACCGTCAGGCCGGTGGCAATGAAACGCGTTCTCATCACGTTCCTCCTCGCCGGCGTACTCGTAACCGGGCTCCCGGCGATGGCGTCGGCCAACCCGCAGGGGCCAGATGTGTCTTCGTGGCAACACATCGACGGCACCAAGATCGACTGGCACAAGGTGCGCAGCGCGGGCCACGACTACGCGATGGTCAAGGCCACCGAAGGGCTCGACTACATCAATCCGTACTTCGTTCAGGATTGCCTCGTCATGCGGGTAGCCGGTGTGGCTCGCGGGGCGTATCACTATGCAGACGTCCGACTTTCACCGGAAGCGCAGGCCGCGTTCTACTCCACCGTCGTACTGGGAATCAATGGTCCGGGTGATCTTCCGCCCGTGCTGGACCTCGAACACTCGCACGGTCTGCCGCCGGAGCAATTGATCGACTGGACTCATAGGTACCTGAACACCGTCCAGGCGCTCACCGGACGTCAGCCGATCATCTACACATACCCCAACTTCTGGCGGACAGCGATGGCCGACACCCACGAGTTCAACCACTACCCGCTGTGGATCGCGGACTACAACGACACCCTCGGGCCACTCCCGGGCGGATGGGCCACGTGGCTGTTCTGGCAGTACACCGACAACGGCCGGATCCCGGGCATCGACGCCCCTACCGACATCAACTACTACAGCGGGGCCGGCGGGGATATCAGGCGGCTCGCGCGCTGGTAGGCCTCCGGCCCAGTGGCACGGTTGAGTGCACTCTGATGCACTTAACCGTGCCACTGGGGACGGAGTCCCCAGCTTGAAAATCCCTAGGAATCCAAGGCGCGCTCCAACGTCGGCCAGGACGATCGCAGTGCATCCTGCCAGTACAACCAAGAATGCGTTCCCGCGTACCCGAGGTCGAATTCTGCAGGTATCCCGAGCTCATCGAGTCTGTCCTGCAACCGGATTGCGCATCCGTTCGACACTGCCTCGATGACTCCGCCGACGACGATCTGGTCCTGGAGTGGCGGCGCACCCGCCGGCCGCAGAGCATTCGGCATCTCGTGCGGCCCCGGAAGCCCGGTGGCGTTGGAGACGAACAGTTCGAGCCCCCGAAGCTTCTCTGCATTGACGTACGGGTCGTGCTCGACCCAGCGGGGGTCACCGTCGGGACCCCACATGTTGTCGGTGTTCCCCTTGCCACGGACGGCGACGAGGGCGCGAATGAAGTTGCGTGCCATCGGATCGGACGTCTGCGCGCACCCGCTGTACGACGCCACCCCGCGGTACAGGCCGGGCGCCTGGATCGCCAGATCGAGGACGGATCCCGCCGACATCGACAGTCCACCTATGGCGTTGACGCCGTTCGCTCCGAGGGCCTCGTCGAGGACTGGGGGTAATTCCTCGGTGAGGAACGTCTGCCACTTGTTGCGCCCGAGGTTGGGGTCGTCGCGTTCCCAGTCGGTGTAGTAGCTGAGGTAACCGCCGACCGGGATGACGACGTTGACGTTCTTGTCTGCGAAGAACTCCGGCATGTCGGTCTGGCGCAGCCAATTCGCTCCGTCCTCGCCGCCGCCCGCACCGTTGAGCATGTAGAGAATGGGCCGCGGAACCGAGGAATCGGCGGGCCGCAGTACCTGCAGCTGAATCACCTTGACCATCGACGGTGAGTAGACGAAGACATCCCACCGACGATCGGTCGTCTTGTCGATGTGGTCCAGGGAACCTGTGCCGGGTTGCGCGAACGCAACAGTGTTCGGTGCGAGCAGCAGAGCAGCAGTCACGACGACGAGAACCCGGTGAATCCACCTCACCTGTACGCCCCGAGGTGCCGCGCGACGAGCGGACCGACAGCACGCAACGCCGATGCCGAGGTCATCTGCCAATGTGACTGCGGAACTGTGTAAGTCGAGATCTGACCACGAATGTAAGGGTGCCAGGTGGCAAGTCCGTACAGTTCCTCGTGCTCCGCTCCGACGAACAGCACATCCCCGTCGTAGACGCCCGGGACGTGGCCGACGGCAAGTTCGTGGTTGTGGCGAGCCGCCGCGATGAGTCGCTCGACCTCGTGGGTCTCGATGACGCCCGAGCCGGCAACGAGGGACGGCAAGGACTCGAGGGTGATGCGTTGCCCGCTGATTCCGGGCATGGTGATGCCGACGGCATCGAGCAGGTCTGCTGCAGGAAGCTCGGCGTCCCAGACGTTCTCCCGTTGGACGGCATGGCTGTCCAACAGAACGAGCGAATCGACCTGCTTTCCCTGCTGCCGCAACCGTACGGCCATGGCGTGGGCGATGGTTCCGCCGAGCGACCAGCCGAGCAAGTTGTAAGGGCCATCGGGAAGGATCTTCTCGATCTCGTCGATGTACCGCTGCGCGAGAGCATCGAGTGTGTCCGGCAGATCGGACTGGCCAGGGGTCTGGATTCCGTAGATCGGACGGTCGGTGTACTTGTCGAATCCGTTGTAGCACCACGACAGTCCGACGATGGGGTGGATGCAGAACAGCGGTGCACCCTCCCCGTCCGTCCTGATGGGGAACACGATGTCGAACGAGCTGGTTGAATCCGTCCCGGAATCCAACAGGGATGCAATCGATTCCGGCGTCGGGTCTGCTAGTAACGACTGTAGGGGCAGAGATGTTCCCGTCGCCGTGCGTAGCGTGCTGAGGACCTTCAGGGCCGTCAGCGACGAACCGCCACTCTCGAAGAAGTCATCCGTTACTCCGATGTCGCTCACTGCAAGTACCTCCGAGAATGTTTCGATGACGAGCCGTTCGGTCGTCGTGGACGGGGATCTGTGTTCGCCGCGAAGGCGGTCGAAGTTCGGTGGTGGAAGCGCACCGAGGTCGAGTTTGCCTGTCGGGGTGCGAGGTACCGCATCCAGTGCCGTCACGGCGGCAGGAATCATATAACCGGGAAGACGCGAACGCAGGTACTCGCGAAGCCCCTCGGCGTCGCCGAGCACGTACGACACGAGGACCTGCTGACCAACCGCTCCCGTGTGGCCGACAGTGACTGCGAAGTCGACTGACGGGTGTGTCGACAGCGCGGCGTCGATTTCACCGAGTTCGACACGGTACCCGCGGATCTTGACCTGTGTGTCTCCGCGTCCGCTGTAGCGCAGTCGGCCGTCTGCTGTCCATCGCACGATGTCACCGGTCCGGTACATGCGACCACCGCTGTACGGGTTGGCAACGAAGCGACCGGCGCTCAGGCCAGGACGCCCGTGATAGCCGCGCGCCAGCGCGGGGCCCGCGACGTACAGCTCGCCAGGAACGCCGGTGGGGACCGGATGCAGTCGCGCATCGAGAACGAGCGCGGAGAGTCCGGCTATGGGCGTTCCGATGTCTACCGGCGTGTCTGGTGAGAGTTCGCCGAGCGTCGAGATGTCCGTGGCCTCGGTCGGGCCGTAACCGTTGAGCATGATCCGTCCGGGCGCCCACCGAGAAACCAGTTCCGGGCTGCACGCCTCACCGCCGACGCAGACGACTTCGAGAGCATCGAGGCCGGTCGGATCGAGACTCGACAGTGTCGAGGGTGTCGTCAGCGTGTGCGTGACGGCCTCCGCCCGAATGAAACTCGTCAACTCGTCTCCGCCGATGATTTCGGGCGGCGAGATCACCAGCGTTGCGGCGGCGGACAATGCCGACACCATCTCACCGACGGCCATGTCGAAGCTCGGGGAAGTGTTGTGTAGGAACCGAGAAGATCTCCCGACGCGGTGCAGTGAGCGCCTGGATTCCGCGAGGTTTGCCAGACCGCGGTGGGAGACGACGACGCCCTTGGGCACACCCGTCGAGCCCGATGTGTAGATCATGTACGCAGCACTGTCGAGATCGACGATGTCGCTGAGTTCCTGGGACGTGACCGGTTGGCTCGAGGCACCATCCATCTCGGCTCGATTGTCCTCGTCGTCGAGTTCGAGCCATGTGATGGCTCCCGGCAGGGCCAAGCGGTGTTCGGCGTCGGTGATGCCCATGACGGCGCCCGAGTCGTGCACCATGTGTTCGAGCCGTTCAGCTGGATATGCCGGGTCGATGGGGACGTATGCCGCACCGGTCTTGGTGACCGCCCACACCGTGAGAACCGAGTGCAATGAACGCGGCAGTCCTATCGCAACAATGGTCTCCGGCCCGATGCCGTACCCCAGCAGAACCCGAGCGAGTTGCGTCGACTTCGTGTCCGCCTCTCGGTATGTGTAGTCCCTTCCGTCCCAACGCAGCGCAACGCCGTCCGGGTGCTGCCGTACCGCAGCGTCGATCAGCTCGGGCAGGGTCAGCGCCGGCACCGACCCGACGGCATCGACCGGGACAAGTCTGCGGCGCTCGTCCGCGGCGAGGATATCGATGTCGCCGATGGGTTGCAGCGAATCATATACTGCCGCAGCAAGAATGCGAAGAATGCGTTCGGCGAAACCGGACACCGTTGCGGCGTCGAATAGATCTGTGCTGTATCGCAGCGCGCCGTGGAGCCCGTCGCTCGCTTCGGTCAGCGTCATCGCCAAGTCGAAGCGAGTGACCCCAGGTTCGTACGGGAACTCGGACACTGTGAGGCCGGGGAGCTCGATAGAACTCGGGCGCGCGGGGTGGTACGCCAGCAGAGCTTGGAAGAGCGGCGAGTGCGAGGTCGCGCGAGTCGGTCGAACCGCTTCCACTACCAGCTCGAACGGAACGTCCGCATGTTCGAGTGCGTCGAGATTGTTCTCCCGTACTTGGGTCAGGAACTCCGTGAACGGCATCGACGACTGAACGTCGTTGCGCAGCACGACTGTTCCGACGAACATACCGACGACATCGTCTAGGGCACCCGCGCCACGCCCGGCGACGGTGGTTCCGACGGCGATATCCGAACACCCGGACAGGCGGGCCAAGAGTATCGAGTAGACCGCGTTCATCACCATGAACACCGATGCGCTGTGACGGTGTGCGAGCGAGCGGACGGCCGCCAACAGCTCCGAGCCGATGTCGAAGTCGATCTGGGCGCCGCGCTGGGAGGCGAATGCGGGTCGTGGACGGTCCGTGGGCAATTCGAGTACGTCCGGGAGCCCGTCGAGCGTCCTTCGCCAGAACTCGAGCTGACGCGAGAGTATCGAACTCGGGTCCTCGGCAGATCCGAGAACCGCCACCTGCCACAGAGCGAAATCTGCGTATTGCGCTGGAAGTGGGTCCCACGGCGTCGGAGCGCCGTGTAGGCGGGCCGCATATGCGGCGACCACATCACGCGCGAGGGGTCCCATCGAGACGCCATCGGCGGCGATGTGATGCACGACGAGCAACAACACGTATTCGTCCGGGCGGGTACGGAACAGACTGCCGCGCAGCGGTACACCGGCGGTCACGTCGAATCCTCGGCTGAGGACGCGTGCAGATTCGGCGAGAACGGACTGTTCGGCGACGTCTCGAGGTGCCAGGTCGAGCTCGACGTCGTCGACTGAAAGAATCACCTGGTGCGGTTCGTCCGCGACTGGATAGACCGTCCGTAGCGTCTCGTGCCGATCAAGGACGTCTCGGACGGCCAGGGACAACGCGTCGACATCGAGAGATCCGCTCAGCCGTACTGCGAACGCGACGTTGTACGCCGCGGAACTGGGTTCTGCCTGATTCAGCAACCACATTCGGCGCTGGGCTGCGGACAACGGAATGATGTCCGGGCGCGGGCCGGGTCGAAGGGCAGGCAGTGACGTCGACTCTGCGCTCTCGACCGCGACGGCCAGCTGCGCCACTGTCGGCGCCTCGAACAGCGCGCGTACCGGCAGTGCAGTACCTGCCTGTTCGTTGATCCGTGCCACGACCCTGGTGGCGACGAGTGAGTTGCCACCCAGGTCGAAGAAGTTGTCGTCGACGCCGACTCGCTCGATGTCGAGGACGATGCGAAAAACGTCGGCGACGGTCTCCTCGGTGCTCGTGCGCGGCGGTGTGTACTCGGCGGCCGCGAACACTGCGGTCGGCAACGCCTTGCGGTTCGTCTTGCCCGACCGCGTCATCGGTACCGCGTCGATGACGGTCACCGCCCGCGGAACCATGTGCGCCGGCAACGCTGTTCGCGCGTGCTCGACGATCAGAGCGACGTCCATGTGCTGGTGCAGCACCACGTAGCCGACAACACTGCCCTCGCGTACATCGGCGACGGCGTGTGCGACGGCCGGGTGTCTCGTCAGCACTGCCTCGATCTCACCCAGCTCGACGCGGAAACCCCGGACCTTGACCTGGTTGTCCCCACGACCGTGGTAGTCGAGAGCGTCGTCGACGACACGTACCCGATCGCCTGTGCGGTAAAGCCGTCCCCCTCTGCCGCCGACAGGATCGGCGACGAACGCTGCGGAGGTCTTGCCCGGATTGCGGTGGTAACCACGTGCGAGCGCGTCGCCGCCGAGGTAGAGCTCGCCGACAACTCCGATCGGAACCGGGCGCAGTCTGTTGTCCAGCACGTACGCGTCGACGCCTCGGGTCGGGCCGCCGATCACGATCGGATCCGACGCCGACATCGGGCCTGACATCGTCGTCACGATGGTGGTCTCGGTGGGCCCGTATCCATTGAACAGTGCGACACGAGGTGCCCACGTGTGTGCCAACTGGGGTCCGCAGGCCTCACCGGCGACGATGAGTGTGCGCAGTTCGGGCACAGAATCAGGATCGACGGTGGCGGCAGCGGCGGGCGTCAGAAATGCGTGGGTGACGCCGGCGAGGGCCGACACGAGCTCGGCTCCACCGTAGATGTCCGGGGGCGCGATACGCATGGTGGCACCGACACCGAGGGCGACCAGTAGTTCGAGGACCGAGGCGTCGAAGCTGGTGGATGCGAAATGGAAACAGCGACTGGAGTTGTCGAGTCCGAAGCGTTCGGTGAATTCGGCGGTGAGGTTGGCCAGACCCGTGTGGGTGACCGTGACGCCCTTGGGTACGCCGGTCGACCCCGATGTGTAGATCACGTACGCCGCATGTCTTGGATGCAACTCAGTGGTTCGTTCGTCGGGAGTGATCGGGAACGCCGAACCGGACTTGGGATCGAGCTCGTCGGGATGGATCCAGTCCAACTCACCGATATTCAGGGTATCGGTGATACCCAGCGTGGCGCCCGAATCGTCGAGCATGTGCGCGATTCGGTCCGCCGGATAACCAGGGTCGATCGGTACGAATGCCGCGCCGGTCTTGGCTACTGCCCACAGCATCGTGATCGAGGTGACGCTCCGGCCGAGAGCAATCGCGACGAAGCTCTCGGGTCCAGCTCCTCGAGCGATCAATTGCCGAGCGATTCGAGTGGACGCGTCGTCGAGATCGGGGTAACTCACGCTCGTCTCCCCGAACTCGAGCGCAGTCCCTCCCGCCGACAGGACGACGGCTGCGGACAGGATATCCGGGAGCGTGCGTTGGCGTAGGGCATGCGTTCCGTGAAGCGCGCTCGGCGCCGGGAGAGGAACATCCCCGACGACCGCTGCGGGATCTGTGACGCAGGCCTCCAGAATCGTCACGTACAGCTCGACGAAGCGCAGCGCGGTAGCCCGATCGAAGAGATCCGTTGCGTAGGTGAGAGTTCCACTCAGGTCGACGGAATCGAGACCGAACTGTAGATCGAATTTGGCGACGGCTCCGACCGGGGCGAGGGGTTCGACAGTCAGACCCGGTAGTTCGACCGACGGCGTGGGCTCGTCGAGTGTCAGCATCACCTGAAACAGCGGATGGTGTGCGGTCGAGCGCTCGGGAGTGAGTTCTTCCACGACTCGGTCGAAGGGGATATCCGTGTGTGCGTACGCGGCGAGGTCGCGGTCCTGTACTCGCGCCAGAGTGTCGGTGAATGTCGCTGCTGCGTCGACGGCAACCCGGAGCGCGAGCGTACCGACGAACATGCCGACGAGTTCGTCGAGTGCACGTTCACCACGCCCCGCGACGGGAGTCCCGACGGTGATGTCTCGCTCGCCGGATATCCGAGCGAGCAGCACTGCAAGGGCAGCATGCAGAATCATGAACTCGGTGGTGCCGGTGCGTCGAGCGAGCTCGACGATCGCACTGTGGACCGGTTCGGGAACCGAGAACGCGACAGCGTCACCGCGGTACGACGCCACCGCCGGGCGCTTTCGGTCGGTCGGCAACGGAAGGACGTCGGGTAGAGCGGCGAGTTCCTTTGTCCAGAAGTCGAGTTGACGGTTGGCGAGAGATACGGGATCGGACTCCGAACCCAGGACAGCGGCCTTCCACAGTGCGTAGTCGACGTACTGCACGTCCAGCGGCGACCATGTCGGTACCGCACCTGCCGCACGTGCCGTGTAGGCGACCATGACGTCGCGGGCCAGAGGACGCATCGACCAGCCGTCGGCCGCGATGTGATGCGTGACGACGAGCAGGACGTGCCTGTCCGGCGCGAGGCGGAACACCGACGCCCGGACGGGAGGCCGGTCGGTGATATCGAAGCCGCGCGCGGCAAGGCCGACGAGTGCGCCGGTGAGCGTCGACTCGGTCGTGTCGGTGACGCGTACGTCGAGGTAGTCCGAATCGACGACGACTTGTCGCGGCCCGTCGGGCGAATCCGGGTAGACGGTGCGGAGGGCCTCGTGCCGGTCGACGACGTCGAACACTGCCTCCACCAGGGCGTCGGCGTCGAGTGTGCCGGTCAGCCGAACTGCACCGACGATGTTGTACGCACCGGAAGTCGGATCGAATCGATTGAGCAACCACATCCGATGCTGGTTCGGTGCAAGCGGGATCGACGCGGGTCGATCCGCCTGCACGAGAGGCGGACCCGTCGGACCGGCAACGATCCGGGCGGTCAACCCGCGGACCGTCGGTTCCTCGAACAGATCCCGCACGCCGAGCCTTCCGCCGAGTTCGGCGTTGATGCGGGCGACTACCTGCGTTGCAGCGAGAGAGTTGCCGCCGAGTTCGAACCATGTGGTGGTGGCTCCGACGTCGCTGACGCCGAGGACGTCGGCGAAGATCTGGGCGACGGTGACCTCCGAGTCTCCCTCGGGCGGTACGTCCTCCAACGGCGACGCAGTCGGTTCGGGCAGTGCGGACCGATCCAGTTTTCCGTTGCGACCCAGGGGAAGACGAGCAAGCGGAACGTATACCGACGGAACCATGAACGCGGGTAGCTCGCTCTCGGCGTGGGCGCGAGCATCGCTGGGATCGGCCGATCCGCAGATGTAGGCGACGAGTCGAGAGTTCGATTCGGAGCCGTGTACGGTCACCACCGCGTTGGTCACGCCATTCAAGCGCAGAAGCGACTCCTCGATATCACCGAGCTCGAGACGTTGACCGCGCAGCTTGACCTGGAAATCGTTGCGTCCCAGATAGAGCAGCTCGCCGTCGTCCGTCCAGCGGACCAGGTCGCCGGTCCGGTACAGGCGGCTGCCGTCGCCGAACGGGCTGGCGACGAACCGTTCGGATGTCAGTCCTGCCCTGCCCAGGTAGCCACGGGCGAGCTGGACACCGGAGAGATACAGCTCGCCGGGAGTGCCGATCGGGACAGTTCGGAGCGATTCGTCCAGCACCCGCACCGCGGTGTTCCATACTGGCGCCCCGATGGGAACCGGGCCGGAGTCGGCGGCGTCGGTCCGGTGATACGTGACGTCGACTGCTGCTTCGGTCGGTCCGTACAGGTTGTGCAATTCAGCATCGAGCGCGGCGTGCGTGCGCTGCACCGTTCTGCGAGTGAGGGCTTCGCCACTGGCGAAGATCCGAAGAAGCGATCCGCATTCCGCGCTGTCGCCGTGTTCGAGAAACAGATCCAGCATGGACGGTACGAAATGCGCAGTGGTTACTCCTGTTTCACCGATGAGCCGCGATAGATACTTGGGGTCGCGGTGTCCCTCGGGCTCGGCGATCACGGTGCTCGCCCCGGCCAGGTGTGGCCAGAACAATTCCCACACCGACACGTCGAACGTCGTCGGAGTCTTGTGCAGAACGACGTCGGATTCGTCGATCGGATAGGTGTTCTGCATCCACAGCAGTCTGTTCACAATCGACGCATGCGATACGGCAACACCTTTGGGGCTCCCGGTGGAACCCGACGTGAACAGGACGTACGCGGTGTTGTCGGGGCGAACGAGAGTACGACGCTCATGCCGAGCGATGGGGCCCGTGGCGAACCCGGACAGATCGAGCGTCCGTGGGTCGACGACGGGTACCGAACTCTCGATCTGCGAGCCGAGAATCAGTACCGGCGAGGCGGTGTGGATCATGGACGAGATACGCGCCGCGGGAAGGGACGCGTCGAGCGGGAGATACGCAGCGCCTGCATGGACGACGGCATGCACTGCGACCAGCAGATCGATCGACCGCGGCAGTGCGACGCCGACCACCGATTCTGGCCCGACCCCGCGCGAGATCAGGAACCGTGCCGAACACTGCACCCGAGCGGCGAAATTGTCGTAGGTCAACGAATGCCCGTCGAAGACGACACACGTATTGCTGCCGTACTCGGGTGCTCCGGATCGAAGCAGGTCCACCAGGGTGTCCGACCCGCAGTCGACGGACGTCGCGATCCAGTCGTGGTTCAGGGCCCGGTGTTCCACTTCGCCGAGAACATCGATGTCGACGACACGGCCGTGGGGACGAGCTGCCATCGCGACCAGCACTCGCAGCAGTCGCTCGGCGAACGTTGCGACCTGGCTCGGTGAGAACGCGTCGGGTGAGTAGCGCAACGTCATGGTGGGCGTCGGTTCCAGCACCGTCACGAGAGTCAGCGGGTAGTGGGTCGAATCGGCGACCTCGATACCGAGGACACGCATTCCGGCGATGTCGGTGGTGGAGTCGAGTGCGTTGTGGTCCACCGGGTACGACTCGAACACGACGAGAGTGTCGAATCCTGCGCCTGGGCCAGCGGCAGCGTGGATCTCGGCAAGTCCGACGTGGTGGACGTCGAGTAGTTCGACCTGCTCCTGCTGAATGCGTCCTGCCAGATCCGCCACGGTATCGCGAACGTCGCCGCGGACCCGCAGTGGAAGCGTGTTGATGAACAGACCGAGCATGTCGGTGGCGCCGGCGAGCTCACCGGGCCGACCGGACACGGTGGCGCCGAACACGACGTCCGAGCGAGAAAGCACCGCGGACAACATGATCGACCATGCGGTCTGGACCACGGTGTTGACCGTGACGTTCAACGTCTCGGCGAGTGGACCTAGGGCCAGCTCGTCGACTGGAACGGACACATCCACCGGCGGCCGCGTGCCGGATGTGGGCGCACCGGCGAGCAGTGTGGGTTCGGTAGCGCCGGAGAGGTATTCCGACCAGCGCGAGACCGCGTCGGTGTCGCGCGTTGCCAGCCACACGAGGTAGTCGCGATACGGCCGGACGGGCAGCGGAATGTGCGTGTCGGCGGCGTACGAGACGAGGAGTTCCTTGATCAGAATCGGCATCGACCAGCCGTCGAACAAGATGTGGTGATTGGTGAGCACCAGCTGCGTGCGGTTCGCGCCACGCAGGAGTACGAATCTCATCAAGGGCGCCGATTCCATGTCGAACCGCTGCTTGCGTTCGACCGCCCTCTGTGCGCCGAAATCCTCGGTGCGTTCTTCACGCCAGGGAACCTCGACGTGGCTCAGGATCACCTGCACCGGGATTCCGCGCGCATCGTGCGCGAACGCCGTCCGCAGGTTCGCGTGCCGATCCAGCAGCCGCTGGGCTGCGCGGCGCAGACGCTCTCCGTCGACATCCCCACCGAGGTCGAACGCGATCTGTGCGGTGTAGAGATCCACCCCGTCTCGGGTCAGATCGGCATGGAACAGCAACCCGCGCTGCAGCGGAGTGAGTGGCCACACGTCGTCGACCGACCGATATGTGTTCTGCCACTGATCGAGTCGTGACTGATCGACAGTGACGAGTGGGACGTCACTCGGCGTCAGGTTGCCCGCGTCCTCGGATCTACCGTGCTCGGCGAGCTCGGTCATCGCATCGGACCAATGATCGGCGAGGGCGCGCACGTCACCCTCGTCGAGCACCCCCGTCGGGAATCCGATTCGTGCGTACAGCGAGCCGTCGCGAACCGCCGCATCGATCTCGAGCACCGCGTGAGTTCGGAGTCGGTGGCCACTGCCTGCATCGGCGGTCACCGACAAGTCTGGACCCCACGGTTGACCGTGCATCGACTCGGGCAGCTTGCCCAGGTAGTTGAAGCTGATCTGTGCCGTCGGAACACCGTCGAGGTCGCCTCGCGCGCGCAGAACTCCGTAACCGAGCGTGGGAGTCGGTGTGGCTCTGAGCTGTTCTTTCACGGCCTTGATCGCGGCAGCAGGATCGGCGTCACGAGGAAGGGTCACCCGCACTGGATGAACAGTCGTGAACCATCCGACCGTACGAGTCAGATCGGCACCGGCGACGGCGTCCTCGTCGCGTCCGTGACTCTCGACCGACACGAGGTGGGAGGGTGTATCCCGCCACCGATCGAGCGCCACGGCAAGAGCCGTCAGGAGTGCGTCCTCCGGGCCCATGCGGTACTCGGTGGTGAGCCGTTCGAGCAGCCCCTCGGTCTCGTGCGCTGGGACAGTCAGTTCGACGCGCTGTCTGGTTGCTCCGGTGTCGCGAGCATCGAGTGGCCGAGCGCCCAGGTCGGCATCTGCGTCCCCGACCATGGTCCGCCACTTGTCCCCGCTCTCGACTGTGAGGTCGTCCACGGCATGCGCCCAGCGCCGCATCGACGTCTCCACCGGCTGCAGAGGAACTCCGGAATAGGCGCTTGCCAAGTCCGGAAGGAGAATTCGCCAGGACACCCCGTCGACCACCAGGTGGTGCAGCACCAGAACCAGACGTGCACCATCCCAGGAGGTGACGAGCACGACCTGAAGCATCACGCCCTCGCGTGGCCGCAGTCGAGCGCCTGCGCGGGCGACGACCTCGTTCGGATCATCCGTCGTTTCTTCGGTCACGAGCGCGCCGACGTCGACACTTCCGGCAGGAGCAACCTCCAACACATCGTCGATGAGTGTGGCTCGCAGGAGATCGTGGTGGTCGAAAACCTTTGCGAGAGCGTCGATAATACGATCGCGGGTGGCGTCGGCAGGGGCGTGCACGGTGATCGATTGGAAGAAGCAATCGACGTCCGACTGGTACTCGGCTCTGGTCAGAACGCTATGTGCGATGGGGAGCAACGGCATCCGTCCGACGCCGCCACCGTCGAACTCGTCGAGGCGGACGCGTTCCTTTCCGCTGACGGCAACGTCCGCGAGAGCGGCAACGGTTCGGCGCTCGAAGACATCTCGAGGCGTGAACACCACTCCCGACGCCTTGGCCCTCGACACCAACGCGATGGCGACGATGCTGTCACCGCCGAGGGCGAAGAACGAGTCGTCGACGCCGACGGACTCACGCCCGAGCACCTCGGCCATGGCGTCGGCGATGACCTGCTGGACGGGCCCGCTTGCACGGCGGAACGCAGTGGCGTCGATATCGCGGATGGGGTCGGGCAGCGCCGAGCGGTCGACCTTGCCTGACGGGGTGATCGGTACGGAGTCGAGTTGGACAAGGTGCGACGGAACCATGTGTGAGGGAAGAAAATCGGAGGCGAGGGCGAGGAGTGAGCCCTGGTCGAACTCGTGCCCGTGTTTGATCTTGACGTAGGACACCAGAAACGATCGGTCGCCTCGGTGTACAAGGTTCGACACGACGAAATCCACGGACTGATGCCAGGACAGCACCGCGTCGACCTCGCCGAGTTCGATGCGGAGGCCGTGGAGCTGCACCTGGAAGTCGCTGCGTCCGAAGAATTCGAGCTCGGCGACGTCGGAATGCCCGACGCGCCAGCGGACGATGTCACCGGTGCGGTAGAGCCGGGTGCCGGAACCGTACGGGTCGGCGACGAAGCGAACCGAGGTCAGCGAGGGCTTTCGGTGATATCCGCGAGCCACACCGACGCCGCCGACGTACAGTTCGCCCGTCATGCCGATCGGTACCGGTCGAAGCCACCGATCGAGTACGACGGCCGACGCACCTTGCAACGGAGTGCCGATGGTGATGGCTCGCGGATCGGTCTGCAGATCCGACATGGTGACGACGATCGTGGATTCGGTGGGACCGTAGCTGTTTCGAAGATCGGCTCGTCCGCTCAGTCTCTCCACGAGATCCGGCGGGCAGACATCGCCGCCGACGACGACCGATTCGAGCGAGTCGACCTTCTCGACCTCGACCGTTGTCAACAGGGCGGGTGCGGTCACGACGTGGGTGACCGCGCGCTCCTGCATCAGTTGGGTCAGTTCGCGTCCGCCGTAGACGTCCGCAGGTGCGACGACCATCGTTGCACCCGCGCTGAATGCCGCAAGCATCTCGAATACCGAAGCATCGAAACTGGACGAGGAGAACCGGAGAACACGTGAATCGGTCGACAGCTTGAGCTCGGGGCGTTCCTCGGCAGTGAAGACGCCGAGACCACGATGCGTGACGAGCACGCCTTTGGGAGTTCCGGTCGAGCCGGACGTGTAGATCATGTACGCGACATGGTCGAGTTGGAGACATCCTCGTCGATCTGCGTCGGTGACCGGTTCGGTTGACCAGGAGGATATTTCCTCGACGAACGAGGGGTCGTCGATCCCGAGCCACTCGACTCGATCGGGCAGCGACTGGCTGAGCGTCACGCTGCGAAGACCCACCAGGACGCCGGAGTCGGTCAGCATGTGAGCGAGGCGTTCGGCCGGATACGTGGGGTCGATCGGCACGAACGCTGCGCCGGACTTGGCAGCTGCCCAGAACGCGACGACCGATTCGACGGACCGCGGGATCGCGACCGCGACGACGGCATCGGGACCGGCTCCGCGTGCGATGAGCGCCCGGGCCACCGCGTTGCTCGCGCTGTCGAGTTCCCGGTAGGACATGGTGCGATCGCCCTCGACGAGGGCGAGACCGTCGGGATTGTTTCGGACTCCGCTGGCGAGGATGTCCGGAAGCAGCATCGGTGCGGCATCGGCGCCGCCCCGCGCAGGGACGATGGCCTCGGACTCTGCGGGATTCAGAATGCCCAGCGTCAGCACTGCGACGTCGGAATCGCTGCTGAGGAACTCCGCGAACAAGCGGATGAATCGTCGGTAGAGATCCTCGAAGACCGCGGCGCTGTAGACGTTGGGGTTGGCCTCGAAATCGATGCGAGATCCAGTGCCGTCGACCGGCGGGTAGATGTTGACCGAGAGATCCTCCACCGGTCCGGTGGAGAGCACGTTGAAATGCCCTGTCACGTCTGCGAACTGCACCTCGGTGTCGTAGGCCATGATGTTGACGGCCGGGCCGAAGAAGCCACGATGTTCCTGCGACGCCCCGGCATCCCGTCTGATGTCCTCGGCGCGATAGCGCTGGTGCCGTAGCGCCCCGGTCAGCTCCAGCTGCACGCTCTCGACCAGGCTCGCGACAGTCGTGCCGTCGTCGATCTGCACTCGAATCGGCAGAACGTTGGACACCATTCCACCCGAGCGACGGAGTGTTGCTGTCGTCCGCCCGGCCACCGGCAGACTCGAGACGATGTCGTCGGCCCCGGTGAGCCTGGCCAGAAACGCAGAGACCGCCGCGACAGCGATGGGCGCGAACGCGGAATCGAGCCGGGCTGCGGTGTGCGCCAACGCCCGTTCCATCGTCTCCGGTAGAGGTCCACCGCAGATCCGGGACCGCGCTGCCGGTGGCGCGACGATGCCCGTCGGGCTGACCGGTAGGGGCAGCTCGCGGGTCTTGCCCAGCCAGTACTGCCGGTCCTTGTCGAATCGTGACGACTGTCGGTAGTCGATTTCGGCAGCGTAGACATCCTCGAGAGGGCTAGCCTTCGACGGCGGCGGTTCCTGGCCGGCCGAGACAGCGGTGTAGATCTCTGCAGCCCGGTTCATCAACCGGACCGCCCCGTAGCCGTCGAGCGCGATGTGGTGGACGTGGGAGTACCAGAACGTCCGATCCGCGGCTATCCGGAGCGTGGCCGCCCTGATCAACGGACCGGTGATCAGATCGGTAGGTGTCGAGTACGCCGCGCGCATCCAGTCGATCGCGGCTTGAACGGGATCCGCCTCCCCCGAGAAGTCGAGCTGATCGGAATCCTCGCGGGCGGACCGATCGATGTACTGGTAGGGCTCACCCTCGATTTCGACGAGGCGTAGAGATCCCGCGCCAAGTTCATCGGCCGCTTGCTGGACCGCGTCGCGCATCGGCACAGGGTCGAGCTCGCCGCGGACATCGATGTAGTTCGCGATAGTGATCGGGACGTCCGGCATCAGGTGTTGGGCGAACCACAGCCCACGCTGTGCCGCCGTGAGCGGAAACGCGTCGGAAGTGAGTGCGCGTGGGCCCCACTCCTGGCCTAGGTCGTCCTCACTCAAGGTCACTGATTCAGCCGATTCCACAATTCGCTCTCGATCGAAGGAGCGCGGTCCCGGCGGTTCAACGTGGGGACTCGGCGACGCGTGCGCTGCCCGAAGCGCCGCCCGCCCAGTGGTAGAAGGTCCTGACCGCCAGGTCTGTCTTTTCCGAGGTTTACACAACCGTTACCACCGGTCAACCAGCTCGAGCGGCTGACCGAGAGCATGCGGAAAAGTCACATACGCGGTCGATCGATTGAATGAAACCTAACAACGACGAAGGCGCGCACAGCCGTAGACCACCGGCTATGCGCGCCTTTTCGGGCGGAAAATCAGGACTTCCAGACCGCCACCATCGAGGGACGCGGCTGCGAGTCGCCACCGTCGGGCCAGTGCGAGCCGGGGGCGTCGGCCGACGCGTCGTCGAACTCACCCGGGTGCTGCACCGCGACGACCACGCGCTCGTCCTGGATGATCGGGCCGCAGGTCTCGGCGCCCGCCGGAACCGTCAGGAACTGCCGAGTCTCGCCGCGACGCTCACCGTCGAGGACGACGGCGAACAGGCCGTCGTTGGATTCGAGAGCGTTGCCGTCCGTCGAGATCCACAGGTTGCCCTTGGAGTCGAAGGCAAGGTTGTCCGGGCAGGAGATCGGGCTGACCTGTGTCTTGTCGAAGCCGCCGAAATACGTGTCGGCCTCGTTCGGATCGCCGGCGACGATCAGCAGATTCCAGACGAACGTGGTGCCCGCGTGATCGTCCTCGATCTCGAGGACCTGACCGTTCTTGTTCTTGTTGCGGGGATTGGCCTCGTCGGCACCGGCCTTGCCCTCGGCGCCGCGGTTCGAGTTGTTGGTCAGCGCGACGTAGACCTTGCCGGTAACCGGGTTCGGCTCGAAATCCTCGGGGCGGTCCATCTTGGTGGCGCCGACCGCGTCACCTGCCTGGCGAGTGAACACGGCAACCTCTTCGGCAGACATACCGTCGACGAGAGATTCGCCTTTGCCGTCCTCGCCCGTGCGCAGCAGCGGGATCCACTCGCCCTTGCCGGCGAACTTGCCCGACGGCGGCAGCGTCCCGCTGCCGTCGATCGCGTCCGGTGCGTCACCGGTGAGCACCGCGACGTACAGGGTGCCTGCGTCGAGGATGGTCATGTTCTCGCGCATGGCTGCCTGGCCGTTGCCGGACATGATCTTTCGGCTGGAGACGAACTTGTACATGTAATCGAAACGCTCGTCGTCACCGCTGTAGGCGACGACTGTGCCGTCGTCGGTGACGTAGATGGTGGCGGCTTCGTGCTTGAACCGTCCGAGTGAGGTGTGCTTGATCGGCGTCGAACTCGGGTCCCACGGATCGACCTCGACGACGTAGCCGAATCGGTTGACCTCATTGGGTTCCTGCGCAATGTCGAAACGCTTGTCGAAGCGCTCCCACTTTCGATCACTGGCCGCGCCTTCGATTCCGTACCGTGCCAGACGCGCTGCCTGGACGGGTTCGGTGACCGACTCTGCGTTGCCGAAGTACTGGTTGAAGTTCTCCTCGCCCGAAAGCACGGTGCCCCATGGGGTCAGTCCACCGGAGCAGTTGTTGAACGTGCCGAAGGCTTTCGTCCCCGTCGGATCGACGCTCGTCTTGAGCAGATCGCTACCGGCAGCCGGGCCGGTGAGGACGAACTCCGTCGTTCCGGTGATGCGGCGGTTGTACTGGCTGAATGCGGGTGTCAACTTGCCCGAGCCCGACTCGCCGTCGACCTGCAATACCGAAAGTCCGTGTGCTGCAAGCGCAATGTCGAACTGTTCGCGTGTCGGGTTCTCCTCGTCGTATCCCTTGAACAGGAACGGCTCGGTGGTGTACTCGTGGTTGACCACGAGCAGATACGCGTTGGGTGTTCCTTCGATCGGCAGCAATCCGGCGAAGTCGTTGTTGAAACCGAACTGCATCGCCTGTGCGGCCGCGGTCTGGTTGTCGAAGTCGAAAGCCGGTGCGCCTTCGAGGACGGGATCACCCCAACGGATGATGACGGCCTGCTCGTAGCCCTCCGGGATCACCACTGCATCCTCGGTATTGGGCTCCACTGCAGTGAAGTCGACGCCGTCCACGGGCGGCGTGCTCGTCGACCCGGCGGATCCCGTTGCGGCCGGCTCATCGGTGCTACAGGCGGCCAAGATGCCGCCCGCGCCGACCGCGACCACGGCCATTGCGCCGCCACGGAGAACCCCACGCCTGGTCATTGCAGTCTTGACGACATCGCCGAAGTACTGACCCTTCGACGTATTGGGAACCTCGTGGAAGCACGCGTTGCCGCACTTGTACGTGCACGTCAGGTTGGACCTGGCGGAGCTGCCGTCGTGGGTTGTCAGGATCGGAAGAAGCTTCATGGATTGGCACAGTGTCAGTAAAAAGCGAAAGTAAAGAAACGTGAAGGTGAAGACGCGGAGAACGAGCCTGCCCTAAGGCGGCTCCGCCGCTGAGTCCTAAGGCGGCTCCGCCGCAGTGGCATGGTTAGGTGCGTTCCCGCACACTTAACCATGCCACTAGGCGCGGAGCGCCCTAGAGCACCTGCGACAGAAATTGTTTCAGGCGATCGGTGTGCGGATCGTCGAAAAGCTGTTCAGGGGTACCGGTTTCGACGGCGCTTCCGTGATCCATGAACAGCACCTTGTTCGACACCGATCGGGCGAAGCCCATTTCATGGGTGACGACCACCATCGTCATACCGCCCGACGCGAGATCCGCCATCAACGCCAGCACGCCCTTGACCAGCTCTGGATCCAAAGCCGACGTTGCCTCGTCGAAGAACATGACCTCGGGCTTCATGGCAAGCGCACGGGCGATCGCGACGCGCTGCTGCTGGCCACCGGACAGGTTGCCGGGACGCGAGTCTGCCTTGTTGGACAGACCGACCAACTCCAGTTGCTCCATCGCCGCAGCCCGCGATTCCTCCCTGGACATGCCCTTGAGCTTCTGCGGAGCAAGGGCGACGTTGTCGGCGACGGTTTTGTGTGGGAACAGATTGAAGTGCTGGAAGACCATGCCGATGCGTTGCCGCAGGTGGTCCGGATTGTCCTTCAGGACGGACTTTCCGCCGAGCAGGATGTCACCCTGATCGGGTTCGTGGAGCCGATTGAGAGCGCGAAGCAACGTCGACTTGCCGGAACCGGACGGTCCGATCACCGTCGTCGTCCGGCCCGCGTCGACGTGAATGTTCACCCCGCGCAGGACCTTGTTGCTGCCGAATGCGAGGTGAATATCGGTGCCGGTCAACGAGACTGAGCTCATGTTCTACCTCTCCACCACGATGGACGCCTCGACCGGATCGAGCGTGCCCGACGTGTCGGCTTTTCCGGAGCGCAACCGCTTGTCGATGAAGTTGACCAGGTGTGTCAACGGGACGGTCAAGATCAAATAGAACACGCCTGCCGCGAGCAGCGGTGACAGATTGCCGGTTTGCGCGGCGGTGTCCTGCCCTATTCGGAACAACTCACGTTGCGACGCAAGCAGACCGAGGAAATAGATCAGCGAACTGTCCTTGATCAGCGAGATGAACTGATTGACGATCGCAGGCAACACACGCCGGATCCCCTGCGGGACGACGATGAGAGTCATCGACTTGCGATAGCTGAATCCGAGCGCGCGGGAGGCTTCGAGTTGACCGGAGTCGACGCTCTGAATTCCGGACCGAAAGATCTCACCGAAATACGCTGCGGCCATCAGCGACAGAGCTGCGATCCCGAGCGGGAACGGACTCCGGCTGCCGGTCAGCTGAGTGAGCGTCGGACCGAAACCGAGTCCGATGAGAAGAATGACCACGGCCGCGGGCAGTCCACGAAAAATGTCGGTGTACACGCGCGCAGGCCATCTCAGCCAGCGGGCGCGGGAAATTCCCGCGACCGCCAGGCCGAGACCTATGATCGTGCCGATCACTCCGGAGGATATGGCCAGAATCAGAGTGTTCGGCAATCCGACGGTGATCAGCTTGGGAACGGTCTCCCAGATGAGTTGCCAATCGAAGAACGTGTCGTACAGGTTCGACAGAGTATCCATCGATCAGGACGCGGGAGGGGTGGACGCCTTGCTGCCGGGCTTCCAGTCCGCGGGAACTTCACGGTCTGGGTACCACTCCTTTTCCAGGGTGTTCCACGTGCCGTCGGCAACCACCGCGTCGAGACCGGAGTTCAGTGCATCGATCAGCGGCTGATTGTCCTTGGCCACCGCGAACGCGGTGAAGTTGGTGGTGTTGATCGTCTTCTCGAGGATCGCGACGCCGTCCTCGGCCTTGACCTGCCCCGATGCTTGCTGTGACGGAGCCACCCACGCGTCGATCTGGCCGGACTTCACATTCGCGTACGCAGTGTTGTAGTCCGGGAACCTGACCGGCTCGATTCCGAGTGTGTTGGTGACGTAGTCGTCCTGAACGGTTCCCTGCACGACGCCGATGCGCTGCTGGTCGTCGAGTTCGGCGATCGTCTTGATCGAGTAGTCGTTCTTCGCCACGAGCGCCATCTCGCCGAAGTCGTAGCCATTGGTGAATCCGACGGTGTTGCGGCGAGCATCGGTCGTCGAGATCGACGACGAACCGGCGTCGTAGACCTTGTTGTTCACGGCGGCGAGCAGGCTGGAGAACTCGGTCGCCGAGAACTCGACGGTGAGGTCCAGTTTCGCTGCGACAGCCCGCAGCAGCTCGTTGTCGAACCCGGTGAAGTTGCCTGCCTCGTCGATGAAGATGTTCGGCGGGGCGTCGGACAAGGTTCCGACGTACAGCGTGCCGGGCTTGATCAGACCGAGCTCTGCAGTGTCGATTTGATCGAGCGGGGTGACGTTGTCCGTCGTGTACTTGTCGAGCGAAACCTGGTCGGACCCGGCGAGTGCGTTCTCGCCGGTACCACCGGAGGAGTTGTCACTCGAACAGGCGACGGCCCCGAGCGTAAGTGCGAGCGTTGCAGCAATAGCTGCAAGGGCACGGCCTCGTACAGGGCGACTGTTCACTGCGGATCTCCTCGGTAAACGGATCAAAAGACCCCTGAGGCTATCGCGGGGATACCGGACTCAGGGAATCGGATTGCGGTTGTGTCAACCCGCTCTCGCCGCCCCGCATTCCCCGTCGT
This sequence comes from Rhodococcus sovatensis, assembly GCF_037327425.1. Lineage (NCBI taxonomy): Bacteria > Bacillati > Actinomycetota > Actinomycetes > Mycobacteriales > Nocardiaceae > Rhodococcus > Rhodococcus sovatensis. Next base: position 4,838,451 of record NZ_CP147846.1, read on the forward strand.
CGGGGATTTCGATCAATTCTTCGATGCCGTGTCGTCGATTACCGAGGACGATGTTGCAGACCTCGGCTTCCGAAGCAGGTGCGAATGGGGCTGTCTCCGTTGTGTCCATAGGTCGAGAATCCACTGCGATCCGAGAATCGGCAAGATTATTTGCCGAAACTGGAAATTACTTGTTGGCTTCGCGCCACGCGATGGCGTCCTTCAGCTCGGTGAGGTCGTACTCCGGACCGCCGGTTCCGACGGTGAACAGTGCGACTCCGGCGTCGACGAATCCCTGGGCCTTGTCGGCTCCGGGCCACGACACCGAACGTGTGATACCCGAGACGTCGCGCCCGACGCTCTCGCCGTGCTCTGCGAGGATGCCCGACTTTCGCTTCAGCTCGTCGAGATCTGCGAAGCTGTGCCAAATGTGTGCGTACTCGGCGACCATCCTGAGTGTCTTCTTCTCGCCGCCGCCGCCGATGAGGATCGGAATCTCGCGTGTCGCGGCAGGATTGCCGACCTCGAGTCGGTGCTTGATGCGTGCGAGGTTCTCGTTCAGCAACTTCAGGCGCGACCCTGCCGTGCCGAACTCGTAACCGAAGTTGTCGTAGTCTTTTTCGTTCCAGCCGCCACCGATGCCGAGGATCAGGCGACCACCGCTGATGTGGTCGACGGTGCGGGCCATGTCCGCGAGCAGGTCGGGATTGCGGTAGCCACCGCCGGTGACGAGTGCCCCGATCTCGACGTTCGACGTCTGCTCTGCCCAGGCCCCGAGCATCGTCCAGCATTCGAAGTGTGCACCGTCGAGGTCGCCGTACAGCGGATAGAAGTGATCCCAGTTGAAGACGATGTCGACCCCCGCATCCTCCGAGCGCAATACCGCGTCGCGAATGAGCTGGTAGTCGGGGGCGTGCTGCGGCTGGAGCTGTACACCGATTTTTATGTTCATGTCTCCATGATGCGCCTCATGCGAATTCGACGCCGGTTTGGTGCATCGTCGCGCGCAGGACGAATCCGGCTTCCTGGCCGATGACCTCACTGACGAGTGTCACGAACCGATCGACGAATTGTCCACCGTGGGAGGGGAAGTCGGAATTGTCTGGTTCGAGGTGATGTGCGAGCTCGTGCAGTACGACGAGCTCGCGAAGGGCCCATGCCTCGTTTCGTCGGTGCAGCGGAATGGCGATTGTGCGGGTGTCCCGCTCGTAGTGAGACGCCGCCGACCCCGACCGCTCACGAACATGGACGACGGTGCTCGCTTGTGGCCAGGTCTCGCTGACCCAGTTCAATGCCAGGACGGAATCGACGTAGCTCTGCACCGAGTCGACGGAGGCGAACTTCCGCTCGATGGGCAACGTCAGGGTCGAGCCGAGAATCTGGACGGTACGCAGGTCCCGCTCGTCCGCGCGGTCGAACATGGTGCGAACCATGCTTTCCGCTTCGTAGACCTTGGACCGCTGTGAATCCCTGTTCTTCACCGGCGCGAGCCTAATACGAGGTTACGACAAGCCTGTTCGGTGAGCGCTGAACTCGAACCGTTCCGTGTAGTCGCCGCGCGCGGCGACGATGGTCGCGAGGATCTCCCGCCCTGGGGGGTGGACTCGGACGGTGATCGAACCTGACGGCGCTGCATCCAGCTGCTCGACAACCGCGCGGTGGAAATCGGCGGCGCGCCCGCTGTCTGGACCGAGGCCACCGTCGTCGAGAAGCTGCACGGTGACACCGCGTTCACGCGCAGACCGGGCAGCGGCGACAATCTCGGGTACGTTCAGAGCTCGCGCGCGAATGCTGTCCCGCAGAGTGGCTTCGACCAGCAGTGCTTCACGTGCTCCGGCGTCGTCGAGCTGGGCAGATTCGGCGATCTGTACGAGCACCGGACGCACGAGAGAGTCGAGCCGACGGAGCTGGCTGCCGCGTTCGTCCCGCGCTGCATCGGCAGCGGCCTTCTCGGTCACCTGACGAGTGCGTTCTTCGTGCAGCGCGTAGATGGATGCCGCGGCGGGGCGCACGACCCGCGCGAAGAACGTTGCCGTCAGCATCAACCCCGCACAAGTGACGAATGTCGACGCTGCCCCGGCGAAATGCGGTGACGCGTTCCAGTACACGACGAACGCGGCGATCTCACCGGCCCAGCCCGGGAGGACACGACCCCGTACGCAGAGGAATGCGCACAGTGCTGCCCCGCTGCCGACGGTCGTCGTCACCTCCTGGGACTGGGTCGCGCTCGTGTCGGTGACGGTCAAGAGCACCGCTACCTGGGCGGACGGCAACGCAGCGACCACGAATGCCCACGTTCTCGGCATCGGGTCCCCCGGCACGGCGAGCAGCAGCACCGTGCCGAAGGCGAGGAGAGCGACGATGACGAGCTCGGCGACACGGCCACCTTCTGGGCCCAGCATTGCCACGCCGGCAGCCGCAACGAAGAGGCCTGCAACGACGTATGCGCCCTTCGTCTGCATTCCGACAATGGTCGATGCGTCGCGTCGAGGACGTTCGGTCACGAAGTCCTCGACCACTCGAGCGTGATGGCTGTTCCTTCGCCGATACGACTGTCGATCTCCGATGTGCCGCCCTCGAGGGCCGCCATCCGGCGAACGATGCTGATCTCGATGCCGAGCCGTCGGGTCCCGACCGATGTCGTGTCGAACCCACACCCGGTGTCCGTCACCGTGACACGCGCTGAATTTTGCCGAAGATCTACGACGACGACTCGCTCGGCGTGGGCTCCGGCGTGCTGAACGCTGTTGCGGAGCGCTTCGGCCATCGCTCCCCCGAGTGCGGACTCCACCGTCATCGGGTACACCGACATCTCGTCGATGCTCGACGAGATGCCTATCGTGTGCTCGCCACGGGTCTCGTCGACGATCGTCGAGAGAGTGTCGACCAGCTGTGCAGCCGCTACTCGGACATCCTGGGCGGTATCACGTGCGGCGAGATCCAGTTCATCGAGCGCCCTTCGCGCGTCAGCGGACAGACCCCCTTCGGTACCGGGCCGGGACGTGGCAAGCAGCGTCGTGAGCACTCGATCGTGGATCAGTGCGTCGAACCACGCCCGCTCCTGTTCCCTCGCCCGCGCCGCCGCGGTATCGACGGCCGCACGTTCGACGAGCTCAGTTGTGGCATCCAATGCTTCGCCGGTGCGTAGGGCCATGATGACGGCTCCTGCCAACAGGGCGGTGATTCCGAATGCCCAGATTGCCGCGTACCCGATGGCCGACAGCGACGCCTCGCGCCCGAACATTCCCAGTTGATCGATGACTGCGACCGAAGTCGTTGCCACGAACTGAATCGCCAGCGTCACCAGCGGTCGCCATATCAGTGCGGCGCAGAGACCTGCTAGCCCGGCGAAAGCCGACAACCACGAGCCTCGCACGGCGCCGACGAGCGCCTGACCGTTCCAGGCGACAAGCCACAAGGCGGCGGCGAGTGGAATACCCGCCGCCGCACACGTCGCCACGGCATTAATCCACGACGGCTCGACGATGGTCACGACGAACAGGGCGATACCCGGTACGAACACCGACACCACGGCAATCGGCGTCCACCACCAGGCCAGGATGCGAGTGCCGTCGGCAATCTCGGACACGGAAACCAGCAGGAACGCTATGAACCCGGCACCCACGAATCGTGCGATCACGACTCGAATGCGATTGCCGGGGGTGATCTCGTCGACAGGTGCGTCGCTCCTGCCCCGAGCCGCAGCGTCGCTTCGGTGTCGCACCCCGCACACGCTACCTGCAGGTTCAGCGTTCGAGTTGCCCGCGTGCAGCACCGATTTCGGGTTCACCGCCGAGCCGGGCGGCTCGTCCAGCGCGGTCACCGGCGGATCTGGCTCCTTGTGAATAACTGGCATTGGCACTCTGCCGTCGCCACGTTCCACGGGCTTTCGAGGTGGCCGAATAGTAGTCGCGTAGCTCGACCTCCTTGTTGCGCAGCACGAGTGCTGTGCCGGCATCGGGCTTCTCTTCGGCGATGGCCTTCACCTCGGTCTCCTTCTTGACCGCCTGGAGGCGTTTGCCGATCCGCTCGGCGAAGGCCGTCTGGAAGTTCAAGCGAGCGGTGACAGCCGCGACGGGTACTACTTCCTTCGTCGTCCGGCGTCTGGGCCCGTAGCCCTTGGTGACCGTGCGGACGGCTGTTTCCCCGCGGTAGGCGCCTGATTTGATGTACGCGTCCGACGCCCGCACCATCTGGATGAGCAGGCTCGAATACAGCGCCTCGCACGTGTCGATGTCGGAGTCGAATCCGTATGCGAACACCTGGGACGACGAATGCGCGATGTCGCACTTGACGTCGTTGGCGAAGGCGATCGAGACGAACAGGTGCACGAACGTCTTGAGCCCTCGTTTTCCAGGCTCGCCGATGCTGATGACGCGCTGCGCAGGAGAAGCGCGCTTCTCGCGTGACGCACTGTGTGAGCGCGCCATCGCAAGATCGATCGATGTGGCCGACGCCAGGCGCTGCGCCGCTTCCATGAACGCCTCGGCTTCATGGGGATTGTCGGTCGACTCGGCCTGGCGTAGTAGCCCGCCGATACGGGTCAGCATCTTGTCCGAACTCACGGGACAAACGCTACAGCGCGGCACCGACAGCACACGTAGCCTCCGCGCTCGCAGGTGTACCGATTCAGCTTCGCGTAAATGCGCCCGTTCGGAGGCGTCGTGTGTCAAAGTGCGTATCGACATGTGCGTCGGGGGGAGCACATTCTCTGTTGGCTGTGACCCTCCCCACGCACACCACCGTGCACGAAGTAAGTGGAGAGAAAAACAATGGCGTCTTTGATCTCGAAGGCAGTGCTGTCGAAAGCAGCGGTGCTTGCGACAGCGGCAACACTGCTGACGCTCACCGCATGCTCCAGCGACAGCGGATCCAGTGATGCCGCGTCGGAGAACGCCGACGGCCGCGGCCCTATCACCTACGTCGAAGGCAAGGACACCACCGAAACGGGTGTGGTGCGCCAGATAATCGACGAGTGGAACGCCGCGAACCCTGATGAGCAGGTCACGTTCAAGGAACAGTCCAACGACGCCGATCAGGCACACGACGACCTGGTCCAGCATCTTCAGGCCGAACAGAGTGACTACGACGTCATGGCTCTCGACGTCATCTGGACCGCGGAATTCGCAGCAAAGGGCTGGCTGACCCCGCTCGAGGGCGAGTTCGCCCTGGACAACGCGGGCATCCTGCCGGCCACCGTCGAAAGCGCCACATACAACGGCACCCAGTACGCAGCCCCGAAGAACACCAACGGCGGCCTGCTGTTCTACCGCAGTGACCTGGTCCCGACGGCTCCTGCCACTTGGGACGAGCTGACCGCCAGCTGCACGATCGCGGTCGAGAACAACATCGACTGCTACGCCGGACAGTTCGCGTCGTACGAGGGTCTGACGGTCAACACTTCCGAGATCATCAACGCACACGGAGGATCGTTCGTCGCAGAGGATGGCAAGACGCCGACGGTCGACAGCCCCGAAGCGCGCGCTGGCCTGCAGGCACTCGTGACGGCATTCGAGACAGGCGTCATCCCGGCCCAGGACACCACCTTCAAGGAGCCCGAGAGCCAGCAGGCATTCGAAGACGGTCAGGCTCTGTACCTGCGCAACTGGCCCTACGTCTACGGCACGGCGTCCAAGGAAGGTTCGGCTGTCGCCGGAAAATATTCCGTCGCACCGCTTCCCGGCGTCACCGGCGTCGGTACGTCGACCCTCGGTGGCTACAACGCAGCCATCAGCGCATTCTCCGAGAACAAGGCAACGGCAGCGGACTTCCTCCGCTTCCTGCAGGGTGAGCAGGCACAGCGCATCATCGCCGAGGGCGCACTGCCTCCCGTTCTGACCTCGTTGTACGACGACCCGGCGCTCATCGCCGAAATGCCGTACCTGCCCGCGTTGAAGGCGTCGATCGAGAACGCGGTTCCGCGTCCGGTCACTCCGTTCTACCCGGCCGTATCGAAGGCTGTACAGGACAACACCTTCGCTGCGATCAAGGGTGAGAAGTCCGTGGATCAGGCGATCACGGACATGCAGGCCGGCATCGAATCGGCAGGCTCCAACTAACGAGGCATTGCCTCGACTCGAGCAGGAGAACTTCATGGCTCTACCTACTGGTGACACCAGTGGGGCTGTAGACACGACCGCGGGGGGGGGGGGGGGGGGGGGGGGGGCTTCCCCGGCCGCGGTCGGCATGCACGCACCGAGAAGAAGAAGCGCTTCGGACTGAGTTCCGGGCGCGCGTGGTTGCTCATCGCACCGACGCTCGTCATTCTGGCGATCGTCATCGTCTATCCCGTGATCCGGGCCCTGGTCATGTCCTTTCAGAAGGACGCGGGACTCGACCCGGCGACGGGGATGTTCGTCAAGGGCGGCAGCGCGGGATTCTCCAACTACACGCATTGGATTCTTCAGCAGTGCACATCGGCGTCGGGGACACTCGTTCCCTGTCCGCCGGGAACACTCGGCTCTCAGTTCTGGGGAGCTGTCGGAAACACCGCGTTCTTCACCGTCGTCACGGTGTCGATCGAGGTCGTGATCGGTTTCGCGATGGCAGTCATCATGGGTAAGACGTTCGCCGGGCGTGCGCTACTGCGTGCCGCGATCCTGATCCCCTGGGCCATCCCTACGGCCGTCACCGCGAAGCTCTGGTACTTCATCTTCGCGTACGACGGAATCGCCAACAAGCTTCTCGGAACGAACATTCTCTGGACAGGGGATGCCTGGCCCGCGCGCTTCGCAGTCATCATCGCCGACGTGTGGAAGACGACGCCGTTCATGGCGTTGCTCATTCTCGCTGGGCTGCAGATGATTCCGTCCGACGTCTACGAGGCAGCGCGCGTCGACGGTGCGTCCGCGTGGCAGCGCTTCACCAAGATCACCCTTCCGCTGGTCAAGCCGGCGCTCATGGTCGCGATTCTGTTTCGCACGATGGATGCACTGCGCATGTACGACCTTCCCGCGATCCTGACCGAAGGCAATCCGGCAACCAGGACGATCTCGATTCTCGTCGTCGAACAGATACGCCAGGGCTTCAACAGCGCTGCATCGCTGTCGACCATCTCGTTCATCATGATCTTCATCGTCGCGTTCATCCTGGTGAAATTTCTCGGAGCCAATGCGGTTGCGACGCAGGAGAATCAACGCAAGGGAACGGCCTCGTGAAAGCGGCAAGGATCTACGTCGGTGTTGTGATCATCCTGGTCTGGGGCCTTGCTCCGTTCTACTGGATGGCCGTGACTGCATTCCGCGATCCGCGGTACACGTTCGACACCACTCCCTGGCCGACGCATGTGACCCTCGAGAACTTCTCCAATGCGTTGTCGACGAGCAACGGCAACAACTTCATTCGCGCGGTGATCAACAGTCTGATCATCGGTGGCGCTACGACATCGATCGCCCTCGTCGTCGGAATCTTTTGCGCGTACGCCCTGTCACGGATCGACTTTCGCTTCAAGTACATGGTGGTCGGAGTCGTGCTCGGAGCATCGATGTTCCCGGTCGTGGCACTCGTGACACCACTGTTCCAGTTCTTCACCAACATCGGCTGGATCGGCAGCTACCAGGCGATGATCATTCCGAACATCTCGTTTGTGCTACCCCTGACCATTTACACACTCGCTGCATTCTTCGCGGAACTGCCGTGGGAACTCGAAGAAGCCGCCCGCATCGACGGAGCCGGACGCTTCCAGGCGTTCCGGCTGGTGATGTTGCCGCTCGCTGCTCCTGCGCTGTTCACCACCGCAATTCTCGCGTTCATCGCGGCGGTCAACGAGTACTTGTTGGCGAGCCAGTTGTCGAGCGACAAGACCGAACCCGTGACGGTGGCCATCGCTCGGTTCTCCGGCAACGACCCACACGTGGTTCCCTATGCGGCCATCATGGCGGCGGGAACGATCGTTGCGATCCCGCTGGTGATCATGGTGCTGATCTTCCAGCGACGAATCATCTCCGGTCTCACCGCGGGTGGTGTGAAGTCGTGACCGCTCAGGACCACCTGCAGTTGCTCGCGGGGATCCTCGGCTTCTTCGCACTCATGGCTTTCATCGCCGCGGTCGCCGGGATCATCGGCGGGGACCCTCAGGTCTGGCCATCGGTCGTCTTGCTCGCGTTGCTGGGTGCCTTGGCCTTCGTGGTGCGCAGAATTCGCGCCTAAGTGCGTGGGTCTCTCGTGTGCTGGGCTGGAAGGTGCGCGTTCAGCCGCAGTGGTGACCGAATGAGACATTCGGTGCGGTTCCGGGCTGGCTGCGCAGGTTGCAGCGAGTACACGGGTTGCAACCTGCGCGTGGGCTGGAAGGTGCGCGCCGAGCCGCAGTGGTGACCGAATGAGACATTCGGTCACCACTCAGGGGCGGGCAAAGCGAGCCGAAACTCAACCCTTGAGCCGCGCCAGTGTCATAAAGATCGGTTCGTCACCGTCGAGGTCGATCTCCTTGCGCCGCAGGAAGGCGTCGAGCAGGCCCCAGACGAGGGCGGAGAGCTGGTCGACGAATTCGGCAGCCTCCAGTTGCTGATCGTCGAGCCATAGGTCTGTCGCGGCCAACACTGCTCCCACGGCAGCTCGGCACGCGTAGTCGATCCCGGCAGTGTCCGCGTCTACCGATTTCAGGATCGTCTCCGCGACCGTCGAGAACCGGGTCGCGATGTCCCGCCCGATGTCGAGTGGGGGCGCCGCTGCTGAGTCCTCGGGTGTGGTCCGCGATTGCGCGAGGAATCGGAAGACGTTCGGGTGGCGTCCGACGACGTCGGCATACCCGGTGATGGCGTGGCGCAGCGCCGACACCGGTGCGTCGAGGAGGAAATTGAAGTCCGACACCGCGAGTGTGTACACCTCGTCGGCCATCCGCTGAGCGACCGCGCTGTAGAGATCGGCCTTGTCTGCGAACTGCCGGTACAGCCGGGGTTTGGTTGCTCCGGCCTCTCGTGCGATGTCGTTCATGCTCGGGTTCGGCCCGGCACTGTCGATCACTCGGTAAGCCGCGTCGACGAATTCGTCCCGGGCTCTGCTTCTGCGCGCTTCCGGGTCACGTGACGTCGGCATCCGCTCATCCTAGGCGTTGCCCCAGGTGGCGGTGCACGACTCTTGACAGCTTGGCGCAAGTTGGGGAGAGTTCACTCTAGCCGTACCGGCGGTAACGTTAATCGTACTAGCGGTACAACATGCAGGAGTGGCGATGACGACTTTCAGAGAGCGAGCCGAAGCTCGGACGGTGAAAGCCGATCGGGCTGAGCTGTCGGTGTACGAGCACGGAAACCCTGACGGGCCGGTGCTCGTGCTCGTACACGGCTGGCCGGACACGCATCGTCTATGGGACGGGGTGGTGCCGCACCTCGTTGAGAAGTTCCGTGTCGTCACCTACGACACCCGCGGTCACGGCGCCTCGACAGGCGACGGATCCGTAACCGAGATGAAGCTCGCGCAGCTTGCCGATGACTTCATAGCCGTCGTCGACGCCGTGGCCGGTTCGACGCCTGTCCACGTCCTGGCTCACGACTGGGGCTCGGTCCAGGTCTGGGAGGCGATCTGCGAACCGGGATCCGAATCCAGGATCGCGTCGTTCACCTCGATTTCCGGTCCGAGTCTCGACCACATGGGAACCTGGCTGCAGAATCCGAAACTCACACCGAAAGGGCTGTGGCAGCTACTGACTCAGCTTGTCTCCGGCGCGTACACATTGTTCTTCATGGCCGGCCCGCTGCCGCGAGTGTTCTTCAGGGTATTCGGGCGTAGGTGGATCTGGTCGACGTCGTTGCGCATCGTCGAACGTGTCGACAAACGGAATGTGCACCTCTCGCCCACGTTCCGTCGCGACATGGTCAATGGGCTGCGGATCTACCGCGCGAACGTTCTACAGAAGGTTCTGAGACCACAGGAGCGCTACACCCAGGTTCCGGTCCACCTGCTCGTCACCAGACGCGACCCGGCGATTCGGCCCGCCTCGTTCGAGGGTATCGAGCGCTGGGTGACTCGGGTGAGCCGAACCGATGTGCGCTCCGGGCATTGGCTTCCGTTGAAAAACCCTGCATTGGTCGCTCGCGAGACCTGTGCATTCGTGGAGAGGATCGAACATGAACGAGCATGACCCCGGTGAAGTGTCCCTGCAAGCCCGCAACGTCACTTTCGACTGGTCGCAGACACCGCTGCACTGGATGCCCACGGAGCCGATCGCCTCGCACACCGTCAGCGCGCTGAATCTGCTTCTGCCCGAGGGAGAGCGGTGGTTCTGTGCCACCTACACCGAGGCTCTGCCACTGATCGCCGACGCGAAACTCCGTGAGGACGTGATCGGATTCATCGGTCAGGAATCGATGCACGCCGAGACACACAACGTCGTTCTGTACGACTACCTCGACGTGCACGATGTCGACCCACGGCCGTTTGCAGCGCATGCGGAATATCTGATGCGGAAAGTGCTCGGTCCGCGACCGGCCTTGTCCGCCAGGGCCCAGAAGCAGCAGTTGGTCGAACGAATCGCGTTGATCGGGGCCATCGAACATATGACTGCCTTCCTCGGAGACTACGCGCTCAACTCCCGGTGGGACGAGTTCGGCGGCGACGCCACCATGATCGATCTCTTTCGCTGGCACGGGGCCGAAGAGGTCGAGCACCGAAACGTCGCGCACGACGTGGCGATGTACTTCGGCGTCGGCTACTTTCGTCGCAACATTTCGATGCTCTTCGCGTTCCTCGCCTTCATCGTGTTGATGCTTCGGGGTACTCGGTTCATCGTTCGGCAGGACCCAGCGTTGAAGGACCGCGGATACATCGCTCTGTGGTGGGCTTGGATGTCTGCGATGCGCCGCGGTTCGCTTCCTTCTCTGGCTCGGATGACGAAAGGCGTCGCACGGTACTTGAAACCGTCGTACTCCCCCGAGAACGAAGGCAGCACAGCTCAAGCCGTGGCCTACCTCGCTACGTCACCGGCAGCCAGGGCGGCTCTGAAGTGAACGTCGCGTTGCCGATTCCAGACGCGATGCCGCCGGACCTGTACGGCCGTCGCGAACGGGATCCGCTTCTGCGCGTGCTCGAGCGACTGATGAACGCGCACATGCATTCTCTCCGATTCCTACATCGCGGCGAGGTTGTCGGTGAACGACGCGATAGATGCCTGCCGGTGGTGGTGGTGCACCGAGCTGTCGAGGCACACGACGACAATGTTGTCAGCTTCACGCTCGCATCGCCCGACGGCGGTGAACTGCCTGCATGGCGGGCGGGCGCCCACATCGACGTGGAGATGCCGTCGGGCAGACTTCGTCAGTACTCGTTGTGCGGCGACCCGGCCGACGGCAAGCACTATCGAATTGCGGTGCGTCGCATACCGAGTGGCGATGGCGGCTCCATCGAGATGCACGACGACGTCGGTGTCGGGAGCAGCTTGATCATTCGCGGTCCACGCAACGCGTTCGCGTTCGCTGTTCCAGGTCACGGGTCTACCGCCGACCACCTGCATTTCGTCGCGGGAGGGATTGGAATCACGCCGATTCTTCCGATGATGCGACTTGCGTACCGCCTCGGGCTGGACTGGTCGATGGTGTACACCGGGCGGAGTCGGGCCTCGTTGCCGTTCCTAGGCGAGATCACTGACTACGGCGACAGGGTGACGATCCGGACGGACGATGTCGACGGAATGCCGTCGGCAGACATGCTTTTGACGGGATCACGCACCACATCCGCTGTTTACGCGTGCGGGCCGATGCCGATGATCGCTGTTCTGAACCGGGGTGTGCACCCGGGTTCGGAGTTCCATTTCGAACGGTTCTCGGCGCCGCCGATCGTGAATGGCGCGGAGTTCGAGGTGGAACTTGCGCGGACCGGGCAGCTAGAGCGTGTCTCTTAAATTGGGTCCGTTTTCGTTTTCATCGCCGGGCGGTGGTTGTGGTTGCGGGAGTGCAGAACTGCCGCGCACAGGACAACGCCCCCGAGGAATGTCATGGCGTACTTGTCATATCGAGTGGCCACACCACGCCACTGTTTGAGCCGCCCGAAGCCACGCTCGACGGTGTTGCGGTGCTTGTACATCGTCGGATCGAAACCCGGTGGACGACCACCGGCGGACCCCTTGTCGGCCCGTCGCTGCTTCTGGTCGCTGCGCTCGGGAATGGTGTGTTTGATCTTGCGGCGACGCAGTTCGGTGCGGGTACTGGGATGGGTGTACGCCTTGTCGGCGAGCAATCGGTAGTCCTGGTCCCCACCGGCAGCTCGGTGGGCATCGAGCAACGGCACCAACTGTGGATTGTCCCCGGCTTGCCCACCGGTCAGCAGCATCGTCACCGGCGAGCACGTCAGGTCGGTCAGTGCATGGATCTTCGTGGTGAATCCTCCGCGAGATCGACCCAACGCGTGGTCAGCGGGTTCGTCGACGGATTTCTTGTAATTCGACAAGGCCCCCTGTGAGAGTGTCGGCTCGCGCACCGGCCGCATGCTGATGCGCCCGGACGCTGGTCGAGTCGATCGAGAGCACCGCCCCGATATCGCCGTCGAGTTCTTCCGGGTCGAGACCGAACACCTCGGCCACCGCGGCAAGCATCTCGTCGTAGGTGCCATCGAAGGACCATCGGTGGTGGCGTTTCCACACCGTCTGCCACGGACCGAAGTCCTCCGGCAGATCTCGCCACGGACACCCGGTACGGAATCGGTATGCGATGCCCTCCAGAATTCGCCGGTGCTCGGCGAACCGCCGCCCACGTTTTCCCACGTCGGTGGGTATCACTGGCTCGACGATCTCCCAGAACTCGTCACTGATCACTCCCACGCGCGTCATCGAAATATCATCGCTGACAGCACCTCTCAAATTTGGGAGACACGCTCTAGTCACGGTCCCCGCGGACAAGTCTGTGCTGGACGCAGTCAAACCCTTCCGCCCGGATATTGCGTACTCCTGCAGGCAGGGATTCTGTGGGACGTGTCGTGTCCCGGCCGTCGGACGCCCCGCGGGCATGCTCATCTGCACCGAACGCACGGCTGGTGAGCGGGTCGTTCTAGACCTGTGAGGCGCTCCGCACCAGTGGCGCGGTTAAGTGCATTCCCGTGCACTCAACCGCGCCACTGATATGGGAACAACTTTGTCAAGAGGGCAGGGTGAGACGCCGCCGGGGAGCGACCCCGACGGCGTCTCTGCGCTTCGTCGGTGAGTCTGTGGTGGTGAGCGTGTCGTATCTCGACGCGCGGTCAGACTGATATACGCGGGTTGGGTACCGCAGGACGGGTGTTCGGCAGGATCGTATCCGCGTATCTGGCATCGAGCGTCGACCGTGCAGGTCTGCTCACAGGGGCGTCGCGGGTCGATCCACGCGCTGTCACCACCGGTGTCTCTGGCCGGCGAAGCGGGTTCAGGAGGGTCTCAGCAGTCCATCACTGCCAGTGACCAGCACCAGCCGGCCATCTCTCGTGCGATGGCGACGTTGGCTACTACGGGCCGTTTGCGGCGTTCGGTGAATCGGACCCACCGATTGTGCAGGCGATGGTTGCCGGCATTGCCGCGAGCTCGTGCTGCGGCCGGGGCCAGGTCCCACCGTTTGGTCATGGTGGCGCCGAGCGTGTAGTGCGGGCGGTGTTGCCAGGCGGACTCGATGAGCAACCTGCGTATGTGTGTGTTGCCGGTCTTGGTGATCGACCCCTGCGCCCGCGATCCGCCAGAGGAGTGTTCACTCGGTACCAGTCCGACGAACGATCCAATTGTGTTGCCAGTGAAGCGGTTCCAGTCTCCGATTTCCACTGCCAAGGAGAATCCGGTCAGCGTCGCCACCCCGCGTAAGCATCCGAGTCGATGCACGATGGGTGTGAATTCGCTGTCGGCGGCCATCGCCTCGATTGCTGCATCCAACCTGTCACGGCGCGCGGTCATGGTCAGTACGTGGTCGTAGTCGGCGTCGAATGCCAATCGCGTCGCGGGCATAGTCAATGCTCGGCGCGCGTCCCCCCGCAGCCATCGGTCGTGGCCCTGGGTCCAGGCGTTGCCAGCGCAGTAGACGATGCCATGACGCAGAAGTAGTTTGGACAACCGGTGCCGCGAGCGCATCAGGTCACCTCGGCAGTCCTCGCGGGCACGCACGAGATCACGCGCCGCTTCCTGTTCGACGGTCGGGATCGAGATCGAGGTGATCTCGTCCAGACGCAGAAGTTTCGCCAGGTGCAGTGCGTCGCGGGCGTCGGTTTTGATGCGGTCACCTGCAGGTCGCTGCAATTTCGACGGCGCTGCGACTTCGCAGCGGATGCCCGCTTCCGTCAGCGCCCTGTAGAGCCCGAACCCGGTCGGGCCTGCTTCGTACGCGACCGCAGTCGGGCCGGGTAACGAGGCTATCCAGGATCGGATGTGTTCGTAATCCGGGGTCAACGTGGATCTGAAAATTTCGCCGCTCACGCCGTCGATCGCTGCTGCCGCGACCGAACGTGCGTGCACATCGAGACCAACACTCGTACGCTCAGTAATCACCGGGGCCTCCCACCACTGTTGGATAGACCGAGCAGGGCCAATTCCTACTCGGTAACCCACGAACATGGGTGAGAGGGGCCCCGGCCCGCATCCCCCGAAGCTGATGAAATCTCCGGGGCACCCTCATACCGTCTGGCGGCGGAGCCGCCTGAAACCTCAGGACTACGCGTCGATGATGAACGCCTCGAGCTGCGTGCGCGCGACGTCGTCGGCGAGCTGCTTCGGCGGGCTCTTCATCAGGTATGCGGAAGCCGGGATGACCGGTCCGCCGATGCCGCGGTCGAGAGCGATCTTGGCCGCACGCACTGCGTCGATGATGACGCCTGCGGAGTTGGGCGAGTCCCAGACCTCGAGCTTGTACTCGAGGCTCAGTGGCACGTCACCGAAGGCACGGCCTTCGAGGCGCACGTAGGCCCACTTGCGGTCGTCGAGCCAGCCGACGTGGTCGGACGGTCCGATGTGAACGTCCTTGGCGTTGAACTCCTTCTGGAGGTTCGACGTCACGGCCTGGGTCTTGGAGATCTTCTTCGACTCGAGGCGCGTGCGCTCGAGCATGTTGAGGAAGTCCATGTTGCCACCGACGTTGAGCTGCATGGTGCGGTCGAGCTGAACACCGCGATCCTCGAACAGCTTCGCCATGACGCGGTGCGTGATGGTGGCACCGACCTGGCTCTTGATGTCGTCGCCGACGATGGGAACGCCTGCGTCGGTGAACTTCTTGGCCCAGACAGGGTCGCTGGCGATGAAGACGGGAAGGGCGTTGACGAAGGCGACGCCTGCGTCGATCGATGCCTGCGCGTAGAACTTGTCGGCCTCTTCGGATCCGACGGGCAGGTACGACACGAGCACGTCGACCTTGGCGTCACGCAGTGCCTGAGCGACATCGACCGCTTCGCCGTCGGCCTCGGTGATGGTCTCGCGGTAGTACTTTCCCAGTCCGTCGAGGGTCGGTCCACGCAGAACCTGGACGTCTTTCGGAGCGACGTCGGCGATCTTGATGGTGTTGTTCTCGCTCGAGAAGATCGCGTCGGACAGGTCGAATCCGACCTTCTTGGCGTCGACGTCGAATGCGGCGACGAACTCGACGTCGCGGACGTGGTACTTGCCGAACTTGACGTGCATGAGGCCGGGGACGGTGGTGTTCTCGTCCGCGTCCTTGTAGTACTCCACGCCCTGTACCAGGGACGAGGCGCAGTTGCCTACACCCACAATGGCCACGCGGATGGCGTTGCTGTTCTCACCCATGGTCGGGTTCTCCTTCTGGTTTCGTTCTATGTGTCGACTTGGGGGTGGCGGTCGGGCCCGCCTGCTCGGCTGCGATGACTTCGTTGAGCCAGCGCACCTCTCTGTCACTCGACTCGAGTCCGAGCTCGTGAAGCTGACGGGTGTAGCGGTCGAGCGTCCCGCTTGCTCGATCCACGGCTTCGCGGAGCCCTTCGCGGCGCTCCTCGACCTGACGTCGCCGGCCTTCGAGAATGCGCATCCTGGCTTCTGCCGGGGTGCGACTGAAGAAGGCGAGGTGGACGCCGAATCCGTCGTCTGTGTAGTTCTGCGGTCCGGTGTCGGCTACGAGTTCGGCAAATCGCTTCTTGCCTTCCGGAGTGAGCTCGTAGACGCGCCGTGCTCGACGCTTCACGAGTGTGTCCGGACCGGCGTCCTCGGCAATCAGCCCATCCGCCTGTAGGCGACGTAGAGCTGGATACAGCGAGCCGTAGGAAAACGCTCTGAATGCTCCGAGCAGGCCGGTCAGGCGCTTCCGAAGCTCGTAACCGTGCATCGGAGCTTCGAGTAGCAGGCCGAGAATTGCTAGTTCGAGCACGACTACCCCCTTCTCCGATCACTGGACCGCGTTCTGCGATGCGCTCTGCGAGCATATACGCAAATTATATCGACTCGATATATGTACATACATAGCGGCACGTGAGGTTGTAAGGACAAAGTCGCCGCCCGACGCATTGTGCCGCGACGGCGCGACGTCGACGATCGATCTCTCAGGCCCGACTGAAGCGGGTACTGTTCGTTGGACGACGCCAGGTGTATTCGTCGACCCCGCCAACGCGGACGTGGTTGCCCGGATCACCGTGGACGTCTCGCGCTTTCGTCGGGAAGCAGAGTGAGTGTTCACCGATTCGACCAGGCGTCCTGCGGATCAAGGTGATTCAGGATGGACCATACGGACGGACGGTTGATCGAGGTCGTCGTTGTCGAACACCAGGCTCGCCCGCTCGGCCGGGCTTGCTTCGTCGAGATACAGCTGCGACGCCGCGTGGTAGCGAACCTTGAATGCGTGGTCGGCCTGCGTGATTCCGCCGAGCGCCGCCGCATCGCGAGCTACCCCGCGTCGTCTGGCGACGTCGAACGACGTGTGAACAAAAATGGTTGTGTCCCAAAGGTCGACGATCTCGGACTTCTGAAGGAACGTGCCGTCGACGACGAGAACTGCGGATTGCTGCAGTTGGAGGGCAGGCTCGTCGACGGGAGTGTCGGTGGCCAAGTCGATTATGGCTCTCCTGTAGTGGAAGTCGCCACCGGGTCCGAGTGGGATCAAGACGTGTTGTGCGAGCGAAGAGAAATCGTAGGCATCTTCGTAGTAACCCAGCGCTGAGTGCCGGCCTTGCTTGTACCGCCGCGCCCTAGGGTGGTGGAAACCGTCCATGCTGAGCCGGTGGACAGACCGACCGAGCTTCGTCAGCTCGTTGCTCAGCTCGTCGGCCAAAGTTGTTTTACCGGAGGCTGTTACACCGTCGACGGCAACCCGAACCGGGTGGTCGAGTCGGCGAGCATGCACGTACTGCGCAACGAGCATGAGTGCCTGTGCGCGGCCTTCGTTCGTCACCACGCTCAGCGTTGGGCAGGCGACACACGCGTCGGATTGCCTGCGAAATCGGTTTCGACCCGCCCGCCGGAGAGGTCGGGGACGCTCACCGATACCGAGATACGTTGTTCGCCTTCGTCGTTGTCGATGTTGACCCAGTCAGCTACGCCCTGTGGTGCCCCGACGGTCTCGGGCGCGCCGGCAATGACGGCTGCCACGACGGCCGAATCAAGGAGATTCCAGTCGAAGCCGAGCTGGCCTTCCTCGGGTAGGGATGTGTCCTTTTGCGGTTCGAACCCACCGCTGACCATGATCCGCTCGACCCGGCCGTCGTCGTTGAGGCGGTACACGTCGGCGCGCGAGTCCTCGTCGACCTGCAGGCTCAGCGATAGCACTTCGGAGCTTCCGAACCTCTCGATGAAACGGGCACGGAAGTCGTCGAGACCGGCTGCGGTGTCGAACACGAAGGGTCTTGCGACGATCGGCGTGACGTTGTCCGGCAATGGCATCGACACCGACTCCACCGGAGACGGCACGGGGGCTGCCACCGCTGCCACCTCGACCCCGTCGTCCCTCGTCGCGAAGAACAGTGCCAACCCGGCGGCCACGATCACCACCGAACCCAGCGCGAGCAGTACCCGCGGTGTCGGAGCCGACCGGCCTGTCACCGGCTCGGGAAGGTCGACATCGAGTTGGAGGTCGGTCACGAGCCGTCGGAGCTCGTCGAGAGTCACTGCCGTCCGTGCTCGCTCGGTTCTGAGTCGATGCTCACCGAAAGTGAGCTGCCCGTCGGCGTATGCAGTGTCGAGCGCAGTGGCCGTGAGTGCGCGATCGATGTCGCGGGCACGCAGGGCAGTGGAGCGGTACTTCGATGTCGATGCCATGGTGTCCTACTCGCCGAACCGGAACGGGGTGACGTACAAGAAATTGCCCGACGGATCGACAGACATGGAGCCTCGTTCCTGATCGGTGTTGTCGGCGCTGATCGACACTTCCGGCCCGTCGGTCTCGCCTCGAATCTGAATGTTGATGGAGTCCACACGCGAGAGATTCAAGCTCTCGGCAGCGCCTGCGATGATGCCCGCGATCTTCTGCAGATCGATCGAGGTCAGATCGACCTGCGCCTGATCCGCAGTGCGGGGACTCGACCAATCGTCGTCGAAGTCCTCGAGCACCCCGTCGCGGAAGTCGTAGGTGACCTGCTTCTGTGGAGTGCCTGGACCTGGCATTCGGACGATCGCGTACTCGGGATACAAACCAAGACTGTCGACGACGGTGGTTCCGGTCTTGGCCTGCAATGCCGCTGCGACTTCGGCCACGATAGCTGGGTTTTGGTAACCCATGTCACCGTAAGGCTGGACGGTATCGGGTGACGTCGCGCAAGCACGGACGCCGAAGGTGAGTGCGACGAGACCTACGACGACGGGCACCGCGACGGAGAAGAAGCCGATCCGCGACGATCGAGCCGTTCGCACCGGGTGTGCCAACTGGATCGGATCCGCCATCGGCGTGAGCTCGGACTCGTTCTGCAGATCCTCGATCAGGGAGTGCAGATCTCCGAGCGTCTCGGCCTCCATCGCCAGGTCGAGTCGTGCGGCGTGCTCTTCCTTCGACAACTGCCCGTCGGCATGGGCCTCGTCGAGCGTCGCGCACGCGGCGGTGCGGTCGGTGTCTCTCGCACGGGTGGCGGGTGGAAGTCGCGTCGGCACAGGTGGAGCATAGTTTCGCAGGCGCCCGATTGCACTGGACCGACGGCAGGCGGCCCGTATGTTCCGGCCCGCACGTACTCTGGTTCTCGTGCGACTTCAGCGACAGGTGGTGGACTACGCCCTTCAGCGACGGTCGCTGCTTGCCGAGGTGTACTCGGGCAGGACGGGAGTGAGCGCCGTATGCGACGCGGATCCCTACCTTCTCCGGGCCGCCAAGTTCCACGGCCGTGGCAGCGACGTGGTGTGCCCTATCTGCAGGAAGGAACAACTCACCCACGTGTCGTGGGTGTTCGGCGAGAAGCTCGGACCGCTGTCCGGTTCCGCGCGGACCGCGGAAGAGTTGGTTCGGCTGGCCGCTACGCAGGAGGAGTTCTCTGTGCATGTGGTCGAGGTGTGCAGGTCCTGCAGTTGGAATCATCTCGTCCAGTCCTATGTACTGGGTGCGGTGCCCGCCCCCAAGCAACCGCGACGGTCACGATCGAGTTCCCGTCAACCGAACCGTCGAACCGCCAGCGAGTGACACAATCGCCTCGCTGACCGATCCGGTCGGCACGCAGGAGTGCCCGCCCAACCACTGGAGACCTGTACGTGAGTTCCCCCTACGACAACACCCCGGGTGGTAGTTCCGGAGATCGCGACCCGTCCCGACGGCCGCCGAATGTGCCACCGGGCACACCCGGTCGACCGACGGGCCCTCGTCCTCCTGTCCCACCGCCCGGTCGTCGTCCAGCGGGACCTGCGGGCCCCATGGGTCCACAGGGGCCGCGACGTGACGCCCAGGGCCGGCCGATAGGCCCGCCCGTAGGGCCTCCGCCCCCGAGACGTGACGCCCAGGGTCGGCCATTGCCTCCCGCCCAGGGTCAGGGATTGCCTCCCGGCCAGGGACGGCCGCCGATTCCGCCGCGGGACGCCCAAGGCCGACCCCTCGGTCCGCCGCCGGGCCGACCTGCGTCGCCGAATTCGCGTCCCGTGAATTCACAGCCGCCGCACGCGCGGCGTCCTGGTGCTGACCGCCCTGGTGCCCGTACAACCGGCGCTCCGCCCCCGATCCTTCCGCCGACCGGTCCGCCGGACGACGATTCACCACGCTATTCGGGCAGTGAACCGCCCGAACCGCCCGAGAGAGGTTCCGCCGCGAAAACGAAGAAGAAGTCCAAGTGGCGCACCGTCCGCCGAACGCTGTACGCACTGATAGCTCTCGGTCTGATCGTGCCGATACTGGCATTCATGGTGGCCTACACCGTCGAGGATGTTCCGCGTCCCGGTGACATCAAGACCAACCAGGTGGCGAGGATCCTTGCCTCCGACGGCACAAGCGAGATCGGCAGGGTCGTTCCGGAAGAGGGAAACCGGACGGACGTGTCGATTGATCAGATCCCGCTGCACGTACGCAACGCGGTGCTGTCTGCCGAGGACCGCGACTTCTACTCCAATCCTGGGTTCTCCATCACCGGTTTCGGACGTGCGCTCCGCGACAACGTCCTCGGCCGCGACAGTGCGGGAGGTGGCTCCACCATCACGCAGCAGTACGTGAAGAACGCGCTCGTCGGGTCGGATCGGACCCTGACGCGCAAGATGCGTGAGCTCGTGATCTCGTCGAAGATGGCACGTCAGTGGTCCAAGGACGACATTCTCGCCGCGTATCTGAACACCATTTACTTCGGCCGCGGCGCATACGGCATCGCTGCCGCCTCGACGGCCTACTTCGGTAAGCCCGTCGAACAGCTGACCGTCGAGGAGGGCGCAGTCCTTGCTGCGACGATTCAACAGCCGTCCGGCTTGGATCCTGAGTTCAATCCCGAGGGTGCGCAATCTCGCTGGAACTACGTCCTCGACGGCATGGTGAGCCAGGGCAACATCGATCAGGCTCAGCGCAGCGCGATGGTGTACCCGGCATGGATTCCGAGCGCGCAGGCGAACGTCGGGGACAGCGACAGCGGGCCGAACGGGTTGATCAAGACGCAGGTTCTGCGTGAGCTGTCCGCGTCCGGGGTGAGCGAGCAGGATCTCAATACCGAGGGTCTGCAGATCACCACCACGATCGATCCGGTGGCGCAGGCCGCCGCGGTCGACGCGGTCGAGTCCAACATGGAAGGCGAACCAGCGGAGCTTCGCACGGCATCGGTGTCGATCGACCCACGGACAGGTGCAGTCAAGTCGTACTACGGCGGCGCCGACGGCAGCGGATACGATTTCGCGCAGTCAGGTTTGCAGACCGGCTCGTCGTTCAAGGTGTTCGGTCTGGCTGCTGCACTCGATCAAGGTATCCCGCTGTCGCAGATGTACGACAGCTCGCCGCTGACGGTCAACGGTATCTCCATCGGCAACGTCGAAGGGGAATCCTGTGGAACCTGCACCATCGCGGAGGCACTCAAGCGCTCGCTCAACACGAGTTTCTATCGGATGCAGCTGGCCATGGACAACGGCCCGCAGGCGATCGCGGACATGGCGCACAAGCTCGGTGTTGCGGAAGAGCTTCCCGGCGTCGGGCCCACGCTCACGGAAGGCGACGGAGTCGGCCCGAACAACGGCATCGTCCTCGGCCAGTACCAGTCGCGAGTCATCGACATGGCCTCGGCATACGCCACGTTGGCAGCATCGGGTGTCTACCACCAGCCGTACTTCGTGCAGCGGGTCGTGACCGCCGACGGCACAGTGCTTCTCGATCGCGGCACGGAACCGGGCGAGCAAGTTGTCTCCGCCGCAGTGGCAGACAACGTCACCTCGGCGATGCGTCCCATCGCTGGCTACTCCAACGGTCACAATCTCGCAGGCGGACGGCAGTCCGCCGCAAAGACCGGTACCGCACAGCTCGGTGACACCGGCGAGAACAAGGACGCGTGGATGGTCGGCTACACCCCGTCGCTGTCCACCGCTGTATGGGTAGGCACCGAGCAAGGCTTGCCGCTGGAGAACAGCTACGGCGGCTCCATCTACGGTTCGGGACTTCCGTCGGACGTCTGGAAAGACACCATGGACGGAACCTTGGAAGGAACGACAAACGAGACGTTCCCGACGCCGGAACCGATTGCGGGACAGGCAGGTGTGCCACAGTATTCAGCGCCTGCAGCGCCGACGAGTCAGGCTACGACGTCGGCGCCGCCACCGGTGACGCTGCCGATCCCGACCGAGATCTCTCCCCCTGTTGTGATCACTCCACGTCAGGTCGAGATTCTTCCGGGTGTCACTATTCCACTTCCCGGGCTCGCGCCCGCGGAACCGGCAGAACCTGCGACACCTCAAGCGCCCGCCCAGGAACCCGTACCGGCCCGGTAGCCTTCCCCAGGTGAGCGAGAGAAGGCGCAGAATCGCCAGCCCGGCCGAACCTGCGCCGGATCTGTCGTCGGACGGTCGTCGTGATCTGCCTGCGACGAACGATCCGACGACGGCTCAGCTCGCGGCGGTCATCGGCGGCCCGGTAGGCAGGCACGCGCTGATCGGGCGGCAACGTTTCATGACCCCGCTGCGTGTTCTGCTGCTGCTCGCCGTGGTGTTCCTGAGCTTCGGCTGGTTTGCGAAAGCCGGCTGTATTCAGCAGGCGCCCAACGGTCCCGACGGTTCGCTCGGGTTGGATTGGAGTGGCAGCCGTCAGTACGTGGCGATGTGCTACTCCGACACAGTTCCGTTGTTCGGTGCCGAGCGTCTCGACGAAGGTGCATTCCCGTACAAGAAGTCCTGGGAAGAAGTGGCTGCGGATGGTTCGACGCAGATTCGGTACATGGAGTACCCGGTGTTGTCGGGTCTGTACCAGTACGGGTCGATGCTCGTCGCGGAGGCGTGGAGCTCGGCCCCGTGGCTTCCGCAGGCGCTGCAGGTGGCCATCTATTTCAACGTCGTCGCTATCGGCCTGGCATTGGCATGGCTGGTCACCGTATGGGCGACGGCGATGTCTGCGGGCCGGCGCATCTGGGACGCGGCTCTCGTCGCGGCGTCTCCGTTGGTCATCGTCCACGGCTTCACCAATTTCGACGCTCTGGCAACGGCATTCGCGGCCACCGGAGTGTTGGCGTGGGGAAGGAAACGGCCCGTTCTTGCTGGAGTCCTGTTGGGGCTCGGCGGTGCGGCCAAGCTCTATCCGCTGTTGCTTCTCGGTCCGTTGCTCGTACTGTGTTGGCGCGCTGGCAAGCTACGCGACTGGGGTCAGGCGGCGTGCGCCGCACTCGCAGCATGGCTCGCGGTCAATCTCCCAATCGCGCTTCTGTATCCGAGCGGCTGGTACGAGTTCTTCCGGCTCAACTCGGCGCGTGGTGCCGATCCTGACTCGATCTACAACGTCGTGACGTCGTTCACCGGGTGGGGCGGGTTCGACGGTGTCCTCTATCCAGGGGATGAACCGATGATCCTCAATGCCGTGACGTTGGGGCTTTTCATTCTCGTGTGCGGAGCGGTGACGTACATCGCCATCAATGCGCCGACGAGACCACGACTGGCGCAACTCGGCTTCCTCGTCGTTGCAGGATTTCTGCTGACAAACAAGGTGTGGAGCCCGCAGTACTCGTTGTGGTTGGTTCCGCTTGCCGTTCTGGCTTTGCCACATCGGCGAATTCTGCTCGCGTGGATGGCGATCGATGCACTTGTGTGGTTTCCGCGGATGTACTACTACCTCGGGATCGGCAACAAGGGTGTGCCGGAGCAGTGGTTCACGGGGACGATCGTCGTGCGCGATCTAGCGGTGATCGGTCTGTGCGCGTTGGTGGTGCGCCAGATCTACCGCCCGCGAGAGGATCTGGTTCGGCAGTTCGGCGTGGATGATCCGAACGGTGGCGTACTCGACCGTGCGCCGGATGCGCGGGTACGCGCGAAAACCGCTCCCGATCAAGCGGTTTCCGCGACGAGTCCCTAGGCCTGGATGTACGGTCCGAGCTGCGGCACTGCTTCGCCCGCATGCTTTGCGTTGATGCCTTCGCCGAGTGCCTGGAGCTTCCAGTTGCCGCCGTCGCGGTAGACCTTGGCCATGACGAGACCGGTGAACGGCATGCCGCCTTGAAGGGTGAACCGTGCGAGCTCGGTGTTGTTGGTGTCGTCGACGAGTCGGCAGAAGGCATTGTCGATCTGCTCGAACGTCTGTCCGCGGTACGACGTGACCGTGAATACGATCGCAGTCACCTGCGGGGGCACCCGGGTCAGGTCGACGTTGATCACCTCGTCATCGCCTTCACCTTCTCCGGTGAGGTTGTCGCCTTGATGCAGAATCGAACTGTCCTTGGACTTCAACTGCCCGTAGTAGACGACATCGGCGACGTTCCGACCTGCGAACATGATCGCGGAGGCATCGAGGTCGATGTTGCCGCCCTTCCCGCCGCCGCCGAAAAAGCTGGTCTTCTTCGGTGCCTGAACCGGGTCCCAGCCCAGCCCCATTCGGATGGTCGTCAGCGCAACGCCGCCGTCCTTCTTCAGGGTGACCTTCTGACCCTTGGTGAGGCTGACGGGCCTTGACTTCGTTAGGCTGACCTCAGGCGGTCCGGAGGGCGCAGGCGGTGGGGTGGGAGCTGCAGCGGGCGGTGGGGTGCGCGGTGGCGCCGGTGTGGCCGCTGGTTGGGCCGCTGGTTGGGAGGCGGGAGCGTCGTCGACTGACACACCGTGATCGGTCACGAGGGCGGCGAAGCCACCCGCGTAGCCCTGGCCGACCGCGCGGACCTTCCACGCGCCCGAGCGTCGGTAGATCTCGACCGCGATGACGATGGACTCACTGCTCAGACCGTCGATCGTGTAGTGGAAGAGCGCAGTGCCCTGGCCATCCGAGACGGTGGCGGTGGGTGGGGCGGAACGACCGAAGCTGCTCGACGAGTCCTCGAGGGTGATGACCGCGCGGATCTGTTCGATGTCGGCAGGAACCTGGGCCAGCGAGATCGCCAGTTGTGCAGGCTGTCCCGCAGGGCCGGGCACCAGACGGACGCCAGGGCCGGTCGGCTGATTGAAGAACACGAAGTCCGCGTCGGACCGTACTTTCCCGTTGGCACCGACCATCAGTGCGGACAGGTCGGCGGGCGCGGTGAGTCGCACCGAGACGACGACGTCGCCTGCAGTGATCGGGCCGTTCTGGCCCTTTGCCAAGGGCTGGCCGGCTGGAGCAGACATACAGGAAGTCCTTCGTCTCGGTGTGAAGATGCTGCACACCAATGTACTGGGTGGAATTGTCCGAATCCCGAACCCCGAAAACCGGCTGGTCGATGTGTCAGGAAGGCAGCGTTGCCATCTCGACGAGGTTCCTTATCTCCGAAGCTAGTTCGGCGGTGGACACGGGTATGACACTGATGTGCGACGAATGTCGAATCATGTACCGACCGTCGTCGTCGAAATCCACCCACTGCACACCGGTTGTACCTTCGGTGAGCCTGCTGTCCGGTGCGGGACCTGCGCACACCAGAATTTCACCGGCGCTCGACGGTGCTCGCGAGAACAGCCGCTCGTAGCGCACGTCATCGGTCGTTCGGGGTGTGCTGGACAGCAGCGGTGAACTCGAGTCGTTGTCGGTGGGCCGCGCAGGTCGGTCGACGTCGATCCTCGGACTGGTCCCGCTGCCGACTTCGGGTAGAACTGCCAGAACCGCGCCCACGCTCCGGAACGGCTCCATCAGCTGCACGGTGACGTCCTCGCCGGAGCGGTCGTCGATGCCCGGCCGTTGGGTCAGCACGGCGGCGGCGTCGAAGCCGATGGCCGCGTGGGCCCGAAGCTTCTGGTGCGCCGATTGCCCCACTCGGACGTGGCCGACAAGTTCGACGCGTACCCGCGGCTCGACCACGGTGTGCACCGCGGCGCGCAAGTCCGCGTCCATGAACGGTGCGACGGTGTTCGAAGCCTCCTGACGTTGCCGGTGGTAATCGGCGGCGGAGTCGGCATCCGGTCTGAACTGCAGTGGAAACGGAAGCCGATCGCGCCCGGCCTGTTCCATGAGCATCCGAAATGGAAGGCCCTCGAAGGTCCAACGACGATCGTTCACTCGCCGAGCACCGGCGGTGCAACAAGCGGTAGTGAGCCGATCAAGTCGTCCCCGTTCACCGCGTCGATCAGATATCCCGGGGTCGCGTGCACGTCGTCGTCGCCACCCGGACCGCCGCGTCCGCCGGCCGGTGCCATGCCTCCCATTCCGCCCATTCCCGGAGCTCCGACGCGTCCGGCCGCGGCAGCCCCTCCCGATGCGACACCGCCGGCACTCGAGCCGAGGCCACCGCCCTGAGCGCTTCCCAGTGCCGAGCCACCTCCTGCCCCGCCGAGCGATCCGGATCCACCGAACCTGCCCCCGGTCCCACCTGACGCCGACCGCCCTCCCGGGACGCCCTGCCCCGTCGCCATAGACCCGCCGTACGGGGAGCCAGACGTCGAGTTGCTCCCGGCGCCCTGACTCCCGGTGCCCTGACCCGCGGGTCCCGAAGTGCCGGCTCCGGACTGTTGTCCCGCGTTCGGTGATTCGGATGGCGCCCAGTTCGACGCCTGCGTGGCGGTGTCCTGGGGCGTCGCCCCTGTCTGCGGTTGGGCCTGCGAATCGGAGGCGCCAGGAGCGGTTCCCGGTGTGCCTTGTCCCGGTGTGTCCTGCCCCGAACCTCCCGATCCGGATCCGTCCGACCCGAATCCGGAGTAAGGAATGGGGCTGGAATCCGTTCGTGGGTCGATCCTCAGACCAGGCGACGTGATGGGTGTGTCGGTTCCGTTCAGTGGGTTCACTGCCGGCGGTAGTACCGGAACCTCTACGGCCGCTTGACGAATGACCGGTGCGTAGTGCGTTTTCATCACCGACCGCGCCGCTTCCTCGGCTTCCTCGTGCACGTGTTGGATGCTCTTCATGTCTCCGGGCAGGAACGTCCTCGTACCCCAGGTCAGCGCATCGAGGATCTTCTCCCCGCCGGCGTAGGGGACGGGCGGCGGCAGCATCGCTTTCGTGCTCGTGACGCCGCCGTAGCTTTCCATGACCTTGGTCGCCAATGTGTCCGCAGACAACATAAGTTCGACGGACGAGTTGGCGTACTTCTGCACGCCCTGGCCTGCAGCATCTGCCGCGGCACCCTGCCAGTTGGTGCCGATCTGATCCGCGATCTGCTTGGAGAACGCGGCGGCACTCCGCGCTGCCTCGAATCCGAGCGCGCGCCAGTTGTTCGAGGTTTGGTCGATAGTCGCGGGATCCAGGCTGCCGGCCTTCGCCCAGATGTCTTCGTGGGACATCGCGTCGAACGGATCGTCGGCAACCGGATTCGAATCGAACTGGGCGGAGTACCCAGCCCTGGTGGCGAAGTCGCGCTTGAGTGCATCAGCGAACTGCTGCATGAAGTCGGTGTCGTCCGTGCTGGCGGTTGTCGCGATGTGCGCGAGCCTCTCGAGCTCGCGGCTCAGATCACCGATGCTGATCGGTTCGGGGCTCACGACACCTCACCGGCCCTGCTGCGTCGCACACGAGAACCACTGCGCATTTTCGACTACCCCCTGTGTTCGAGACAGAACAGTGCGTACAAACACCACTTGTCTACTTGGACGCAAGAGCGGCCGTTATGGTTCCACCCGACCCTCGACTTGTTCACCGAGCCAGGCGAGGATTTCCTCCCCTGCCCTCCCCCCAGACGTCGCGGTCACCGTGAGTCCACGGTATTGGAAGTTCAGTGCCTCCAATTCGCCGTGCGCGGGACGAATCGCGCGGTCGGCGGCTATCAGCATGTCGGCATCGAGAGCGCCGTCGCCCGCAGCGAGCGTGAGGGGCCGAGCACTCAGAGCACCCTCGTCGACGCACCGCTTCACTACCTCGGCCACAGCCTTGCTCTTACTGACCATGTCGGGCATCGTGTAGATCTTGCGGCCCTGCTGCGAGACATTCCATCCGCGTGCAACACACCACTGGGACCATTCGGTGAGGAAACCGTCGGGGACCTGTGCCGGTTCGACGACGAGATAACAGAACAAGTCATCCGCGGTTCGTCGCTTCAGTACCCACTCGCCGACAGCGCGCGCATCCAGTTCGGCCCGGATCCGGTCGAGACCCACCTCGTGGAAATTCGCTCGCCACTGCGGATCGGGTTCACCGTCGACGAGGATGTTCCCGCCGTTGCTGGTGATGGCGTACCGCCACGGTGCACCCGGCAGGGCGATTCGTTGGAACTGTTCGATGGTGCGCGTCGTCGTCGGCACGACGACGGCAACCGAGCAGAGCTTGTCGAGTCGGCTCGCGGCGTCGATGGTCATGTAGGACAGTGGCCCGCCGTCGTACATCTCGACGCAGGTGACCGAGTCGTCGACGGGGAAGCCCAGCGCAGCACGCGAGTAGATCATCGTCCGATCCAGATCGACGGAGGCGAGAGTGTTCTTCACGTGACGTCCTTGATCAGTCCCATGCACGAATACGCCAGGTCGGGCACTTCGACGACGGGGACGCCTCTGGCTTCGGCGAGCATGCGGATGTGCTTGTGTTCCGGTGCAGTCTCCTCACGTACGAGAACTCGCCATGGTACGCGGCGCAGTAACACCCTCGTGGTCTCGCCGACACCGGGTTTGACGAAATTGACGTGCGAGATTCCGAACTGCTGGCGCACCTTTTCCACCGACGCCCAGCCACTCCAGCTGGGGTTTCGGTCCGATCCTGCGACTTCTGCCGCCGCCGTTTCGGCAGCCGTGCGCACTGAGGCGAAGTGACTGGACACCGTGTCGAGCAGGTGGTTCGACACGTCCTCTGCGGCGAGTTCGGCATAGTACTTCGCGCCGTGGAAGTCGCCGTCCCGGATGAGGGCATCGTTGAGAACTGTGCGCGAAACAAGTCCGGATACAGTCGAATTGAGGCATGCGGATGCGATGAGGAAGTCGTCCCTCGTGCCGTAGGTGCGTGCGCAGTGCCCGGGATCGGCGAGGACGGCCAGATCGTCGTCGAACTCGGCACCGTCGAACTCCGCCAATGCCGCCGAGAGTTCGCGGGCGATCGCACCTTTTCCGGTCCACCCGTCGACGAACACGATCGACCGCGAATCGTGATGATCGGCCATATAGCGCAGGGCCACGGCGTCGATGCCTCGGTCTCGCACGATCGAGACCGCATAGTGCGGCAGTTCCAGCCCGTGCATCTCGAATGCCCAACGCCGCATCAGGATACCGACCGGGGTTCCTGCTCGTGCCAGCGAGGCGAGCACGATGTCGTGACCGCGTTCGGCGAGAACGAGCTCGGTGACGGTGCCCACGGCGAGGGCAAGTCGGGATGCGCTGTCGTGCAACACTGTTTCGAACAACTCCCGATATGCCGAGTCCGGCTGGTACTCGACGGGCAGGGATTCGGCGTAGTGCGCGGTACCGGCCTGAATCTTCTTCTCGCGCTCGGCGATGTCGGCTTCCAGCGCCACAGCCGACAGATCCTTCAGCAGCCAGGTGACCTCGTGTGGGGCGTACGAACCGAACTCGGGGCCTGTCAACGGTACAGCTCGCCGCGACACCGTCAGGGACGCTGGATCCGCCCCGCGAACGACGACCACCAGCACGTCGGCGCCCGACGCTGCGATCGTCTTGGCCGCACCAGCGGCGTCGAACAGCAACTCGGTGTCGGCTGGCTCGTCGACGACCAACACGATCAGCGCGTCCTCCGGTCCCGACGCATTGTAGACGTAGCGGGCTTCGGCTTCCCCGAGTTCAGGTGCGAGGAAACGGAACCCGCGACGAAGTGGATAACCGGGCTCGTCGAGTACGTAGGCCGGGGAGCGAGTCGTCGTCTGGAACAGAGCAGGGTGCCCGCGGTCCGCCAACGCGGACGCGACCCGCAGCGGCAGGTACATCAGTTCCTCGTGGCCGAGAACGACGACGGCCCGACCGGGGGTCATCGCGGCGGCAGCGACGGCAGCGACCTCGGCGACGGCGGCTTCGAAGGGCGCGGCGTCGGAGGCGAGAAAGCCATGACGTCCGCCGTCTGGAACGGTTGCCGGCCATGAGGCATCGACACGGGTGACGGTCCCCGCGACCCCGCCTACAGGGTTGTATTCGGGGTCGGGAAGTCCCGCGACCGAGTCGACCAGATTCTCGTCGAGCGCTACGCTCCCCTGTGCGAGGCTGACGCTGTCGATGACGACGCCGAGTTCTGTTGCAACGGAATCGGATTCGATTCGGTGCTCGGGTGCCCGCATGTCGACGAGCGAGGCGATGATGTAGTGGGTGCGCGGGGTGACGGCGTGCATGGAACGTACCGCTTCGAGCGCCGTCGTCCCAGTCGAGATCTCGTCGTCGACCAACACCAGTGGTAGTTGCGGTGCCAGGACTCCCGCCGATGTGGGAAGCAGGCGGTGATCGGTTGCGTGCGAGTGGCCTTCCTGGAACTCCGCGTACACGTCGATTTCGGGGACGGTGCGACGCGTCGAGTGCAGGTAGCAGTGTGCACCCAGTCGGGCTGCAACGCCGTGGCCCAATCCGGTTGCCGTTTCGGCGAATCCGAGCACATCGACGTCCGATCCACCGACGGTGGCGAGTACCAGATCGGCGAGTCGATCGGCCGCGTCGGTGACGACTGCCGGGTCGACCGGGATGTGCTTGCCGAGAACTTCTGAGACCAGGAGGTGTGCGCGTCGGGGGTTGCGACGCAGGCCGGGGCGAACCAGCGTCTCGACCGACCACCGCGAGGACCTTCCGGTCGAGGCGAGGCGAATTCCCGAGGTCGATTCGATCATCGGCCCGCCAGTTCCGTCAGGAGGTCGACGAACGAAATTCCCTCGTTGGTGACTCCGAATGCCTTTGCCCGCAAAATGGTTTGGCGCGCCCAGTTTCGGTGGGGGCCGAGCTCGTTCATCTTGTTCCGGTAGCCGGATGCGCGCACGCCCCCAGCGTCGGACTCGAGAATGTCGACGGCATCGTGGTACTCCTCGTGGGTCACGGCGGACAGTGCGTGCACTGCGGCGACGTGCGATGGGTGGATGACGGTCTTGCCTTGAATTCCATTGGCGCGGTCGAGGGCGACCTCGCGCAGCAGCGCATCGAGATCATGGCTGACCAGTTGCTGACGGAAGCGGACTGCCTCCTGCTCGGCGAACGGAGTCTGGCGGAGCATGGGGCGAAACATTCGCTCGTGGTCGGCGAAGTACTCCCAGACCGGACCGGTGATGACGAATCCCGAGTCATCGGTTCGCGCAAGGTGGTTGACGATAGCGCTGATCGCATCGGCTACGACTCGCACGTCGTAGATAGTCAGATCGCGGTCGCGCCGGATTCCGAACATCCCGCACATGTCGGTGGCACCGATGCGGACGGCGAGGACCCGATCGCGGTGTCGGTGCAGCAGTGCACGAATGGCGGCGAGCTCGGAATCTCTGGTTTCGCGAAAGACGATCTCGGGGGATTCGAGAACCGGCATGGCCAGCAGTCTCCGCCCGTGCGCGACCGATGCGTCGGCGATTGCGTCGAGGAACTCGCCACCTCCGGCTGCGGTGAATTTCGGAAGCACGAAGCCCGACAGCGAAGACGTACCCGGACCGATCGACTTGCAGATGCGGCGAATCTGCTCGGGATTACGAGCACGCACGAACAGGAGGGACCCGAACACGTCGGCCGAGTCGAGCTTCTGGAGCGAATCGACCGTGTTGGTGATCGCTTCTTCGAGGTTGTGATCGGCGACCGCGTCTTCCAGGTCGATCACGAGGGAGCACACACCCTCGGCGGACCGTTTGACGAGCGTCTCGGCGAGGTCCGGTCGAGTCGCGGGCATGTACAGGGTCGCACCGAGAGCCGTTGCGATGACTGACAAGTCTCCCGCAGTGTCGATCTGTTTCGGCGCGCGCAGGAACAGCCGGTCCAGCACTGCTGCGTCGAGATGTCTGAAGTGTTGCACCGATGTCCTTAATGTCCGTGGCGAGTGATCAGCGAGCCGAGCCGCGCATTCGGTCGATCACTCCGGTGATGAAGCTGGAAATGCTGTCGAGATCTTGGAGATAGGACCAGTAGTCGGGGTGCGTACCGGTCAGTGCTGCGTTGGCGCGGTCGATTCGAGCCAGCTGAGCATCCAACACCGACCCCCATTCGGCAACCAGACCGCGATTGACCGCAAGTTGTTGTGCGTCTCGCAACCTGAAACGCACCGCCTGTTCTTTGCTTGTTGGGTCCGACTTCGCCTGGCGGAGCATCTCGAGGCGTTCGGTCACGGCGTCGACGAGCTTCTCCGCGTCGCTCAGATGCACGCGGGCCTGCGCGATGTAGTCCAACGACTGTTCCGGATCGCCGCACTCGGCCGAAGCGCGTGCCGCCGACAGGTCTTCCTGCGCCTGTTCGATGTGGCGTGCGCTGAGACGCTCGTTGCCGGACAGGTCGGCCGAGCTCGCGGCATTGAACTCCCGCAGTAGCGCGGAGAACGCGGGCGCGAGGCGGTCGAACCGAGTACTCACCGCTTCGACCCTGGTCCGGACGGAGGCCAGCGCTGACCTGGCCTCCTTGGCGCGGTGAGGTGCAGCAGCGACGGCCTCCTCGAGAGCGGACGCTGCCTCGCGCACGTTCGCTGCGGCGGTACGCGCGCCGAGAGCGTCCCGTGCACTCATCATGGTGTCGAGGGACGCGACCGCAGCATCGACGGCCCGCCATGCCGAGCGGATGGACGGGTAATCGGTGAACGCGGGATCGGCGGAGGCCACGGCCAATTGGGCTTTCTCCGCGGCGGCCTTCGCGTCCTGTGCAAGTCGAGGTGTCGCTGCGAGTGCGGACCGAGCATGTTCGAGCGTGTCTCGGTGCGCGCTGTAGAACCGGTCCACGGCCTTGGCCGCTTCACCGAGGCCGTGAGCTGCATTCTGGAACGCGGCCTGAGCCTGCGTCGTGACGATGCCGTCGAACTGCTCGACAGCTGCCAGGTAGGCGGCGCCGGCGTCGAAGCAGGCCTTCTCCGTGGAGGCCCACTGCGCCGACAGATCGCGTTCAGGAGTGACGCTACGGACAGCGTCCACTCCGGAGGATGCGATCGATTGACGCTTGTCCATGTCGAGGAACGCGGCCACTGCGCTGTCCTGTGCCGCGCGCGCACTGGGATCCGGCGCGCCGGAGCGACGGAAGAGTCCAGGTCGGCGACTTGTCACTTGCCCGATAGTACTGACGGGAACTTCGCAGCGTGGGGTGTGCGTTGGCGTTAGGACAACCGACGTACTGGCACGAATCGGACACGAGACCACTACGGTGAACTGCGTAGGGGAACTCACTGCGAAAGGACTCTCAATGGGCGTCAGCCTCAGCAAGGGCGGCAATGTCTCACTCACCAAGGCGGCTCCGAACCTGACCGCTGTGACGGTCGGTCTCGGATGGGACATTCGTTCCACCACCGGCACGGACTTCGACCTCGACGCCAGCGCAATCGCGCTCGGAGCCGACAAGAAGGCCCTCAGCGACCAGCACTTCGTTTTCTTCAACAACCTCAAGTCCCCCGACGGATCGATCGAGCACACCGGCGACAACACCACGGGTGAGGGCGAGGGCGACGACGAGCAGATCAAGGTAGACCTGGCGGCGGTTCCGCCGAACGTCGACACGATCACCTTCCCCGTCTCGATCTACGACGCCGATGCACGCTCGCAATCGTTCGGTCAGGTGCGCAACGCGTTCATTCGCGTCATCAACCAGGCGGACAACTCCGAGCTGGCTCGCTACGACCTCAGTGAGGACGCCTCGACCGAAACCGCCATGGTGTTCGGTGAGCTGTACCGCAATGGCGCCGAGTGGAAGTTCCGCGCCGTCGGCCAGGGCTACGCCTCGGGCCTCGCCGGAATCGCCCGCGATTTTGGGGTAAACGTCTAGTAAAGCGTAGGTCAAGATTGGGACTACCCCGCTTCGTCGTTCATGATGAGGCGGGGATTTTCCTATTTTGTGCTTTCCTTGCGCCGGTTACAGAAAGGCCACTAGCCCGTGGTTCTACGCATCTTCGGTTGGTCCATCGGAGTCACGATCGTCTCGGTGATCGTGGCGTTCATTTACGGGGGATGGCAGGCGCTGTTCCTGGTCCTCATCCTCGGCATCCTCGAGGTGTCGCTCTCCTTCGACAACGCCGTCATCAACGCGACGGTTCTGCGTCGGATGAGCGAGTTCTGGCAGAAGATCTTCCTTACTATCGGCATCGTCATCGCCGTGTTCGGTATGAGGCTGCTGTTCCCGCTCGTCATCGTCTGGGCTGCGTCCGGGCTCGGCCCGGTTGCGGCCGTGCGGTTGGCGCTGAATCCACCGCCGGACGACGCCGCGTACTTCGCAGACGGAAGTCCGAGCTACGAGACGCTCCTCACCGATGCTCACCCGCAGATCGCGGCGTTCGGCGGCATGTTCCTGCTGATGCTGTTCCTCGGGTTCATTTTCGAGGACCGCGAGATCACCTGGCTGAGCTGGCTCGAGAAGCCGCTCGCCAGGATCGGCCGGCTCGACCAGCTTGCCGTGGTCGTCGCCAGCATCATCCTCGTTCTCACTGCGGAGTTCCTGGCGGAGGACGAGAAGATCTCCACCGTCATGGTCGCCGGTGTGCTCGGAATGATCACCTACATCGCCGTCAACGGGTTGGGTGAGCTGTTCCACATCGAAGAAGAGGGCGAGGAGGGTGCCGAGAGCGCTTCTTCGGGCGGCCCGACGCAGCTGGCCAAGGCGACAGGCAAGGCAGGCTTCTTCCTGTTCCTGTACCTCGAAGTACTCGACGCGTCGTTCTCGTTCGACGGCGTCATCGGCGCATTCGCGATCACCGCGGATCCGATCATCATCGCCCTGGGTCTCGGCTTCATCGGTGCGATGTTCGTCCGTTCGATCACCGTCTTCCTCGTCCGCAAGGGAACGTTGTCGGACTACGTCTACCTCGAACACGGCGCGCACTGGGCCATCGGCGCGCTGGCGCTCATTCTGATGGTGTCGATCGGTGTGCACGTCAACGAGATCATCACCGGACTCGTCGGAGTGTTCTTCATCGGTGCTGCATTCGTCAGCTCGGTGATGCGCAACCGCAAGTTGGAAGCACAGGGCGCGGACACCCACGTGCACGTCTAGTCGGTAGCACTGGGGGCTCCGCCCCCCAGTGGCACGGTTAAGTGCATCAGGGTGCACTCAACCGTGCCACTGCGGCGGAGCCGCTCACGCCTACCGGGAACTGTGCTGAGAGGGGCCTAGAGCTCCGCGATGTCGATGAGCCCGTCCTGCAGCGCCCGAGCGACGAGAGCTGCCTTGCTCGGGGCGGGTCTACCGACGGCGGCGTACTTGGTGCGGATTCGGGTCAGGTGAGTGTTGACCGTCCCGAGAGACAGGAACAGCAACTGTGCGACCTCCACCTTGGAATCGGATCGAATCCACTCGGTGAGTACCTGGATTTCGCGCTTGGTCAGCATCGGCTGCAGCCGAGTCGGGCGGGCCTGAACCTGTGACGGCGGGACCTGAGCGACCGGGGGAACGAGCGAGATGCTCCGACGCCGGTGAAGCTCGGTGGCCTGACCGCCCGTCGAGACCCGCGTCGAAACTACTGCTGAGGTGTCGAGATTGGCTGTCATGTGTCGTCTCCCCGAATTGTGGAGGTTATGCCTGGGCAAAACCGGTGCAGACAATCTTCACAGGAAGCTGCCAGGTTGTCTGCCCGGAAAACTAGGGGCATTGAAACTACAAGTAGCTATCGATTCCAGCGGCGAGGAGTCAGCTCCGTGGTGGCAATTCCGGCATCGGCAGCCATCCATCCTCGACCGCGCGCTTGTACAGGTCGGTCTTGGTCGGAGCCGGACGTCCAGCTTCGGCGTACTTGTTTCTGATTCGAACCAAGTAGTCGTTGACTGTCTGCTCGGAGAGTCCCGCCAGCCGCGCCACGCGTCCGGCCTTCTCTCCCGACGCGTACAGGGCAAGGACCTCGCGTTGACGTGGACTGAGACCGACATCGGGAAGGTGAGGATCACCGTCGATCGCCGCGGCCCAGTCGGTCGTGACGACCTGACCCCCGGCGGCGGCACGTCGAATGGCCGAGACGATGGCGGCGGCGGGCTCGGATTTCCGTACGACGCCCAGTACTCCGGCGCGGGCGGCCGAACGGACGAGGAAGGGGTTTTCGGCTCCCGTATAGACGAGTACCTGCACGCCGATGCTGTGAAGCTTCTCGACGTTGGAGCGTGGCGACGACCCGTCGCCGAGACGCAGATCGAGTACGACGAGGTCGAGCTGTGGACCCCGCGACAGAAGTTCGTCGACGGTAGTTGCGACGGCCACCAGGTCGAGGTCGGCTTCGTCGGCAAGTATTGCCTGCAGTCCGACCGCCACGGATTCGTGATCCTCGACGAGGCCGATTCTGCGGAGGTGTACCTGCTCGGTTGTTTCGGTCTCGACCTCGGTCGATTCCCCCGTACCCAAAGTCATCTTCCGCCCCCTCGGCGATTGCGGCTACCTGATCTTCTGTCGAACGGAAGGGTTGGTTCGTTACGCACAGCAGCCGTCGCTGTTCACGATGCAGTCGACGCGGGTGACGTACGAGCGTCGCGCCGTTCGGAGACTGACTTGCGGGGCGGGTCGTCGTATCGCAGTCCAGCCCTCGCGAACACGAA
This sequence comes from Rhodococcus sovatensis, assembly GCF_037327425.1. NCBI lineage: Bacteria > Bacillati > Actinomycetota > Actinomycetes > Mycobacteriales > Nocardiaceae > Rhodococcus > Rhodococcus sovatensis. Next base: position 4,874,835 of record NZ_CP147846.1, read on the forward strand.
GAAGGCGACGACGAGGAGCAACGCCCGACCCCAGACTCCGACTTCGACGAAGAACAACTCGGTGCCGGCGTCGGACCCCTGGGCGAGTGCGGCGAAATATTTGAATACGCCGATTCCCATCGAGAGGTCGGCTACGAGATATGCGACGACGAGTGCCCACGGCACCCTCAGGAGCACGAAGAAGGGAATCAACCAGAGGGTGTACTGAGGGGAATGGACCTTGTGCAGTAGCAGGAAGCCGCACAGCATCGACCCACTTACCGCGACCCACGGGTAGACATGCTCTGCTTTCGCTCGGCGGGCTCCGATCCACAGAGCCACAGCGAAGGCGGTGAACACGAGCAGAGGCGACGCGATGTCGACCATGTCCTGAAACGCAGCTTCCCCGCGCTCGTAACTCTCCGGCGTCGTCGCATCGGTGACGTAGAGCTGCCGGAGTCCCCAGTACCAGATCGAGTTGGTTGTGATGTCGGCTTGGCGCAGCGTTTGGAAAGCGAATGACGCTCGCCAGCCCTCGTACCCGAGGATGGCGAATGGCGCGTTGATCGCAACGACGGTGGCGGTGGCTGCGCCGAGCACCGACAACCCGCCGCGGATGTCGAGCTTGGTTCCGGCAACTCGGCCTGCCGCTCCGCCGTATGCGACGAACGCCGCGAGCGGCAGGACGAACGCACCGGGGTAGAGCTTGAGGCAGAACCCGATTGCTAGCAACACGGCGGCCACAATTGCCTTGGCGCGCAGCGGCATTCGACTTGTCATGACGAAGACGGCGCCGACGGCGGTGGCCACGACTGGCAGCTCCCAGTTATGGAACGCGTAGAGCACCAGCGGTGGACCCACCGACCAGAGCAATGCGGCCTTGCCTGCCAAACGGCCGAGCATCCAGGCGGTCAGCAGCCCGAACGGAGCGAGCAGCAGTGCCGAGTACAGCAGGAACTCGGCGTCGGTGTGGGCCGGGATTGCGCCGATCCACATCAGTACCCCGCTCAGCACCGGATACTCCACGGTCCCGCCGGTCAGCACTCCGTTGGAGGTGATGGCACCGTCGAGATAGGGAAAGACGTGATTGTCGATGTCTCGGCCCAGCCACAGGAACTGGATGTCGGAGTAGCAGACCGAACTGTCCTTGACGGCATCGAAAACGGTGCTTCGACCGTTCTCCAAGAACGGAGCGACCGCGCATCTCGCTTTGTTCAGATAGCCGAGAAGCAGAGTGAACGCGCACAGGGTGACAACGACGATTGTGGTGGTCGTTGACGTTCTGGGTCCGCGCGGGCGCAGCCCACGGGACCACTGTCCACCCGATTGCATGCAGCCAGCCTATGTTCTCGCGCGGCACGGGTTGGAACCGTCGACTGATTTCCCAGGTCAGGGCCCGCTCGTGTACCCTCCAAAGGTTGCTGACGCAACGACCCTCCTGCCACGGATAGTCCGTGGCCGTTTTCACTAGTCCACAGGAGGTGATGAGGTCTTATGCGTCATTACGAATTGATGGTCATTCTCGACCCCAACCTGGACGAGCGCACCGTCGCTCCGTCTCTCGACACGTTCCTCAACGTCGTTCGCAAGGACGGCGGCAGCGTCGACAAGGTCGATGTCTGGGGTAAGCGTCGTCTGGCTTACGAGATCGCCAAGCACGCCGAGGGCATCTACGCCGTTGTGAACATCAACGCCGAGCCCGCCACCGTCAGCGAACTCGACCGCCAGCTCGGACTCAACGAGTCCGTACTGCGCACGAAGGTCCTGCGACAGGGCAAGTAATTGTCGTTGCTCGCCTCTAGGCTGGCATCAACAAAGACTTACTACTGAAAGAGGAACCATGGCAGGCGAGACCGTCATCACCGTCGTCGGGAACTTGACGGCAGATCCAGAACTTCGCTTCACCCCGGCCGGCGCGGCCGTGGCCAACTTCACCGTTGCGTCCACACCGCGCACGTTCGACCGTCAATCCAACGAATGGAAAGACGGAGACGCACTCTTCATGCGCTGCAACATCTGGCGCGAGGCTGCGGAGAACGTGGCCGAGAGCTTGACCCGCGGCGCGCGTGTCGTCGTTACCGGACGGCTCAGGCAGCGTTCGTACGAAACGCGTGAAGGCGAGAAGCGGACTGTCGTCGAACTCGAGGTCGACGAGATCGGTCCTTCCCTGCGCTACGCCACGGCCAAGGTCAACAAGGCCAACCGCGGTGGTGGAGGCGGAGGCGGCGGATTCAGCGGCGGCTCTGGTTCCTCAGGCGGATCAGGCGGAGGACGCTCCAACTCCGGCTCGGGATCCAATTCCGGTGGAGACGACCCGTGGGGCAGTGCACCCGCGGCGTCCGGCTCCTTCGGCGGATCACGTGGCGGGGACGACGAGCCTCCGTTCTAGATCCATTGCGATCGAGAACAACCAGATGTAACGGAGACACACCATGCCCAAACCGCCATTGCGCGACAAGGTGCTCAAGAAGAAGGCGTGTTCTTTCTGCAAGGAAAAGAACACGCAGATCGATTACAAGGACACGACGCTGCTGCGTAAGTACGTCAGCGACCGCGGGAAGATCCGCGCGCGTCGAGTCACCGGCAACTGCGTCCAGCATCAGCGTGACGTGGCCGTTGCCGTGAAGAACTCGCGTGAGGTAGCTCTGCTCCCTTACGCCGCGACGGCACGATAGAAAGGGGCGATCACCATGAAGCTGATCCTCACCGCTGATGTAGACAACCTCGGTGCGCCTGGCGATACCGTTGAGGTCAAGGACGGATACGGCCGCAACTTCCTGCTGCCTCGCGGATTGGCCATTGCGGCCACCCGCGGTGCACAGAAGCAGGTCGAAGGCATCCGCCGTGCTCAGGAAGCTCGTGCCGTCCGCGGCCTCGAGCACGCCAATGAGCTCAAGCAGGCCATCGAAGGGCTCGAGTCCGTGTCGCTGTCGGTCAAGACCGCGGGCGACAAGGGCAAGCTGTTCGGTTCGGTCACCGCTGCGGACGTCGCTGGTGCCCTCAAGGCATCGGGCGGACCGGTCGTCGACAAGCGCAGCATCGAGCTGCCGAAGGCGCACATCAAGGCAACAGGCAAGCACGGCGTCGTCGTGAACCTGCATCCCGATGTGGCTGCCAAGTTCACGCTGGAGGTCGTCGGAAGCTGATTCAGCTCCCGGCCCGTTACGGCTGAGAAAAGCCCCCACGAACACTGGTTCGGGGGGCTTTTTTCGTGTCTTTTCACAAAAGGCAGTGCCACAACGGATTTTGTTTGTGAGGGATGTCTCTTGGGGGGCGTCCGGTGTTCGGTTTGCGTACCCTTTGAAATGGGGGCGACGCACGTAGCTCGACACTTGTACACCCGACCAGACGCCGAGACGCCCGGAGGACCCTGCCGTGACAACGACAGTCGACAGAGATCCATCAGATTCACCAGATTCATCAGGGGATTCCGAGAGCTTGTCTCGGATCGGGGGGATTCTGAAGTACGACGTACCAGCATCGCTGGTCGTTTTCCTTGTAGCAGTACCACTTTCGATCGGCATTGCCGTCGCTTCCGGCGCGCCGGTGATGGCCGGACTCATCGCTGCTGTCATCGGTGGCATCCTTGCCGGAGCGCTGGGAGGTTCACCGCTGCAGGTCAGTGGGCCTGCGGCCGGACTCACCGTGGTGGTGGCCGAGCTCGTCAATCAATTCGGCTGGGCCGTAACATGTCTCATCACGGTCGGTGCGGGCGCAGTGCAGATTCTGTTGGGGCTGAGCAGGATTGCCAGGCACGCGCTCGCGATCTCGCCGGTGGTGGTCCATGCCATGCTCGCCGGGATCGGTGTGACTATTGCGCTGCAACAGATTCATGTGCTGCTCGGTGGCGAATCCGAGAGCTCAGCGGTGGAAAATCTCCTCGCTATTCCGACTTCGGTCGCCGCCGGTCAGTGGCCGTCGATCCTCGTCGGTGGCGTCGTCATCGCGTTGATGCTGCTCTGGCCCCGCCTTCCTGGAATGGCGTCGAAGATTCCTGCTGCGCTCGTCGCTGTGGTGACCGCGACGGCCATCTCAGTTGTCTTGAATCTCGACGTCGAACGAATCGACCTGCCTGGCAATCTGATCAAGGCTCTCAGCCTTCCAGCGCTCCCGGACGGTCAGTGGGCTGGTATCGCCACCGGCGTGTTGACCATCGCGTTGATCGCCAGCGTCGAGAGTTTGTTGTCCGCGGTGGCGGTCGACAAGATGCACACGGGTCCGAGGACCAACTTCGACCGTGAGCTTCTCGGGCAGGGTGCCGCGAACATGGTGTCCGGTGCCGCTGGTGGCCTTCCGGTGACCGGCGTCATCGTGCGAAGCTCCAGTAATGTGAAGGCGGGAGCCAAGTCTCGGGCATCGGCCATTCTGCACGGTGTGTGGATCCTGGTCTTCTCGGTGCTGTTCATTTCCATCGTGGAGTTGGTACCGTTCGCGGCTCTCGCTGGGTTGCTGGTGATGATCGGCGTTCAGCTGATCAAGTTGGCGGACATCAAGATTGCGAACAAGACCGGTGATATCGCTGTCTACTCCGTGACGGTCATCGGTGTGGTTGTGCTGAACCTTCTCGAGGGCGTGCTGATCGGTCTGGCGCTCGCAGTATTCCTGGTGCTGCGTCGAGTGGTGTGGGCGCATGTTCATGCGAACGAAACTGTGGACGGCACGTGGCGAGTCCACATGGAGGGTTCGCTGAGCTTTCTTTCGCTCCCGAGGCTGACCCACGTCCTGTCCTCCGTGCCGAGTGGTGCGAAGGTGAACATGGAGCTGGCCGTCGACTTCCTCGATCACGCTGTGCACGAACATCTTCACGAATGGGTGCGTCAGCACGAACTCGGTGGCGGCGACGTCCGTATCGAGGAAAACGGTTCAGCCTCTCTCGCCGCGGCGGCGCAGGGTCCGCCGAAGTGCGGCATGACCGGTGTCCGAGGATCCTTGGCGCCGTGGTCCGCGTGGCAGCTCAAGAGCGACTCCATTGTCGATGTGAACCCGCCGGCGCTACGACCCGTTCTGTCCGGCGTTGCCGAATATCACCGGACCCATGCTGACGCGATCAAGCCACATCTGCAGGGAATGAAGGAGTTTCAGGACCCGGACACGTTCTTCCTCTGCTGCGTCGATTCGCGCGTCATGCCGAACACGATCACCAGCAGTGGCCCCGGTGACCTTTTCACCGTGCGCAACATGGGCAACATGGTTCCGGCGCAGGGTCAGGATACGTCGGTCGAAGCGTCGCTTGCTTACGGTGTCGACGTTCTGGGCACCAGTTCCGTTGTGGTGTGCGGACACTCGGGTTGTGGTGCGATGCGGACAATTCTGGCTGGGCCGGACACAGTGGGCGACGAACGGGTCGCCGAGTGGCTCGAGCACGGATTGGCGAGCCTGGACGCGCTGCGTAGCGGCCATCCGGTGGGTCGAGCGGCCGCCGAGCTCGGATTCGCCGAAAGAGAACAGTTGGCGATGGTGAACGTCGCCGTTCAACTACAGACGCTGACCCGGCACCGAGTCGTCGGACGCGCAGCAGCCGACGGCAAACTCCGAGTCACCGGGTTGTTCTTCGACATCCCATCCGCTCGCGTCCTCCAGATCAGCACCAAGGAGATCACGGTCCTCGACACAGCCGAGGTCGAGACGGTCTAGCGTCCCTTCGCCTCGGTTTGTCGTGGGCGTGCGGGGCGGGCGTGGGCTGGAAGGTGCGCGTTCGGCCGTGTTAGTGACCGAATGAGTCATTCGGTGCAGTTGGGGGCTGGCCGCGCAGGTTGCAGCCGGGGCGCAGGTTGCAACTTGAGCGTGGGCTGGAAGGTGCGCGCCGAGCCGTGGTGGTGACCGAATGAGACATTCGGTGCAATTCCGGGCTGGCCGCGCAGGTTGCAGCCGGGGCGCAGGTTGCAACTTGAGCGTGGGCTGGAAGGTGCGCGCCGAGCCGTGGTGGTGACCGAATGAGTCATTCGGTTCGGTTCCGGGCTGGCCGCGCAGGTTGCAGCCGGGGCGCAGGTTGCAACTTGAGCGTGGGCTGGAAGGTGCGCGCCGAGCCGTGGTGGTGACCGAATGAGACATTCGGTGCGGGTGGGGGCCGGCCGCGCGACGGCATTTCGGGGCGCCTGGGGATGTCCAGCCCCGATAATTGCGGGCACGATTCTAGGTTTGAACACGGCAGAACGGGCCGGAGCAAACTCGATGCCCGCTTTTGTGAGTGTTCCCAGACACTGTGACGCAGTTCACTCGATTGTTCACTTGCCATTTACTCAACACGCCCGAGTTGTCAACTCGCGCGACACGCCGCGCAAAAATTCATACACAAGGCAGAAAGTTCATGTACACCCTCTACGCTGGGAAAAGGCCTCTGTCCGGGAAAGTTATACCCAGGTTATCCCCAGATGGTCAACACAGTTGTTCTGCACTATCCACAATTGCTCCACAGGTTCATGCACAGGCCGTGTTGTGACTGGAGACCAGACCACCTAACGTCCCTCCAGCGTGTCTTCGCGGCCCGATCGGGTGTCCACGGCGGCGGTGACACTCTTGGTCTCGGGGGTGTCGTAGGCGAGGGGTACAACTAGTTTCAGTCCGTAGCCGAGTGGTGGGCGGCTGCGGTTTACGACGGGAAAGGGCGGTCGAGTTCGCGTGGCAGTTGTGGACGATCGAGGACAGTCGGACTATTCCTCCGCACCGCCTCCCAGTGAGGCACCAGGTGAAGACTTCGGTCGTCAACCTCCTCAGGACATGGCAGCAGAGCAATCAGTTCTGGGCGGCATGCTGCTGAGCAAGGACGCCATCGCAGACGTCCTCGAGGTCTTGCGGCCGGGCGACTTCTACCGCCCGGCACATCAGAGCGTGTACGACGCAATTCTGGATCTCTACAGCCGCGGTGAGCCCGCGGACCCCGTCACGGTGTCCGCCGAACTCGACCGTCGCGGTGATCTCAAGCGGGTCGGCGGTCCTCCGTATTTGATCACCCTCACTCAGACGGTGCCGACGGCGGCGAATGCCGGTTACTACGCGGAGATCGTGGCGGAGAAGTCGATCCTGCGCAGACTCGTCCAGGCGGGCACTCGCATCGTGCAGTTCGGTTACGCCGGCTCTGACGGTCAAGATGTCGCCGAGGTGGTCGACCGCGCGCAGGCGGAGGTATACGAGGTCACCGAGCGCCGCACCTCGGAGGACTTCCTTCCTCTCGAAGAACTGCTGCAACCGACGATGGACGAGATCGACTCCATCGCCAGTCGTGGCGGGATTTCTCTCGGCGTGCCAACAGGATTCGTCGAACTCGACGAGATCACCAACGGTCTTCACCCAGGTCAGATGATTATCGTTGCGGCGAGGCCTGGCGTTGGAAAGGCGTTGGCCCTCGACACTCCCCTCCCTACCCCTAGCGGTTGGACGACAATGGGTGAGGTCGCCGTAGGAGACCATCTCATCGATGCGCACGGTAAGCCGACTCGTGTCGTGGCTGCGACTGATGTCATGCTCGATCGTCCGTGTTATGAGGTCGAGTTCTCCGACGGGACAGTCATCGTCGCCGATGCGGAACATCAGTGGTTGACCGATACCCGTGCGTCGAGGAAGTCGGCTCAGGCGGCCGCGGTGGGATACAACCGCACCAGAAACCAGAAGACCTTCGCGGAGGTCCGCACAACCGAAGAGATCGCAGACACTGTCCGCTGCAATACAAAGGACTCTCGCCTCAACCACTCGGTTGTCAATGCACAACCGATTCAACTGCCGGAGCGGGAACTACTTGTACCGCCATACACCCTGGGGGCGTGGCTCGGTGACGGATCATCGGCATGCGCACAGATCACGAGCGCTGATCCGGAGATCATTACGCGCATCGAAGGTGAAGGCCTTCGAGTAACGGCATCGTCCACCAGTGCTCTGCGGTACGTCATCCAGCTTCCGCTCGAGTCCGTGGATGCGAAGTCGTGCATCGTGTGCGGCAAGGAATTTGTGCCCTACCCCCTCAACGTCCGTACGTGCGGTCAATCGTGCGGCGGCAAGGCACGGTTCATGTCGGAACCGGTTGCGCCCCCGGTTTGCGTCGAGTGTGGCGCCCCGACCACAGGCTTGCATCGTTGCCTAACTTGCAGAAGGACGATTGGTACAGTCCAAGCCCGTTTGCGCACAATCGGAGTGCTCGGCAACAAGCATATTCCGGCCAACTATTTGCGTAGTTCAGAATCCCAACGGCGTGCACTTCTCGCGGGTCTGCTCGATACCGATGGAACCGTTACTGGTGGCGGGTCGGCCCAGTTCAGTGTCACCAGTAAACGGTTGATCGGCGACGTGCGCGAACTTGTCGCCAGTCTTGGCTATCGAGTACAGCTATCGACTAAACGTGTCAAGGGACGCACCGAGGAATCGTCGACGGCCTACACACTGACGTTTGCGACAGATGACGTGGTGTTCGGACTGCACCGAAAGCAGATGTTGCACAAGGAACGGAGGGCTGCTGGCTCGACAGTCCGGTCGGGCTCACGTTTTATCGTGGATGTTCGCCAAGTCGAGTCGGTGCCCGTGCGGTGCGTCGAGGTCGATAACGCCGAGCATCTCTACCTCGCCAGCGAGTCGATGATCCCTACACACAATTCAACCCTGTCCATGGATTTCATGCGTTCGTGCTCTATCAAGCACGGTATGCCCAGCGTTATTTTCTCCCTGGAAATGAGTCGCACGGAGATCGTGATGCGTCTGCTTTCGGCAGAAGCGAAGATCAAACTCGGTGACATGCGTTCGGGAAAGATGACCGACGACGACTGGACCAGGCTTGCTCGCCGAATGAGCGAGATCAGTGAGGCTCCGCTGTTCGTCGACGACTCCCCCAACCTGACGATGATGGAGATCCGTGCGAAGGCTCGACGCCTGAAGCAGCGCAATGGGCTGAAACTTATTGTGGTGGACTACCTTCAGCTGATGTCTTCGGGCAAGAAGGTCGAATCTCGTCAGCAGGAGGTGTCGGACTTCTCCCGTCAGCTCAAGCTCCTGGCCAAGGAACTCGAATGCCCGGTGGTTGCGGTGTGTCAGCTCAACCGTGGCCCTGAGCAGAGAACCGACAAGAAGCCGATGGTCTCCGACCTCCGTGAGTCGGGATCGTTGGAGCAGGACGCCGACATGGTGATCCTGCTCCATCGTCCCGACGCCATCGAGCGTGACGACCCACGCGGCGGCGAGGCCGATCTCATCCTCGGCAAGCACCGTAACGGCCCGACGGCAACGATTACGGTGGCCCACCAGCTCCACCTGTCGAGGTTCGTGGACATGGCAAGGGGCTGACGGATCAGCAAAGCGTCCTAGGCATCGACGGTTGTGCGGCTCGACACCTGCGCCGCAATACCCTCTGCGAGGACGCGCACCTCTTCCGCGAGCACGTCGCGCTCCTTCGTGTCCGACTCGTGGACGAATGTGGTCGAACCAACGGTGGCTCCGCAGTATTCGATGATGCCCTTCTCGATCTGGGTAGAAAAGGCCTCGTTGATGCGGTGACGCGCGAAGCTGTCGGCGTCGTCGCCTGCGACGACCACGAGGTGAACGGTCAGCCGGTTCAGCTTCTTCACGAACTCGCTTCCTGGAGTGAATTCGTATGCCCACCCGTTGACGAAGACGCGATCGATCCACCCCTTGAGCAGTGCTGGTACCGACCACCAATACATCGGAAACACGAGGATCAGGTGGTCCGCGCGATCGATCCGCTGCTGCTCTGCAGTTACGTCCTCAGGCACGGATCCGTTGCCTCGGAACAGGCTCAGATCTGCCTGGGAGAAGCTCGGGTCGAAATGTTCGGCGGCGAGATCGGCGAATTCGACGCTTCCATCCGCGGCCTTGATCGCGTCAGCGATCGCCCTCGCGGCATGGTGGGACAGGGAGTTGTGATCGGAATGGGAGACTACGACGAGACTGTTCATGGTGACCCTTCGGATAGCGGAACCGGTATGTACGAACAGTAGGTTACTATCGGTATATAGCGCAAGGAGGTGTTCGATGGCTCGAACAAGACTGTCGCGTTCCGACAGGTACGACCAATTGGTCGAGGTTTCGTGGGCTCTCGTACGGGCAGAGGGCGCGGATGCACTGACCCTCGGCCGGTTGGCTGAACGTGCAGGCGTCGCAAAACCTGTGGTGTACAGTCACTTCGCGTCGCGCAATGCACTCCTGGCTGCGCTGTTCCGTGAATTCGACGACCGTCAGAGCGCCATGCTCGCGGAGTACCTGGCCGCTGCAGAAGAGTCATTGGATGGACGGGCGGCGGCCATCGCGAATTCGTACGTGGGATGCGCATTGGCGCAGGGGCGCGAATTGACGGGTGTGCTCGCCGCATTGGAGGGCTCGCGCGAGTTGGAGCAGGTCAAGCGCGCGGCCGATCAGGCATACAGCCAGCGATGTCGCGACATCCTTGCACCCTTCGCGTCGTCGGCCGGTGTTTCGGTGCCGTCGATCACCGCGGTATTCGGTGCTGCAGAGGCGCTTTCACACGCGGCTGCGGCGGGTACCCTCACCCCGGATCAAGCGCGGGAGGAATTGGCCGCCGTAATCGTGGCGACGGTAGGCAGGTCGTGACCTGTGCGTCGTCCTCCTGGCCTGGGCGTGGTCGCGAATCGCACCCCGTGCGGTGGCATTACCGTTCGTTCCATGGACTCTTGCGGACCTACCCGGGATTGATCTTCGTACTCGCCAGATCGAACCGACACCCCACGAGTTCGCTGCCCTGACGGGCTCTTGCGTGCCGTGAAGGTCGTCGTAGCCGTGTCGAACGCGGTCTCGACTAGCCAGAGGTCGAGAAAACTGCGTACTCTGATCGGCGAGGCATGATGTGGCCTGCCGTCCGCGCCGAGAGGCAGGGTGAACACATTGCAGAACCTGCGTACGGTCCTCCTTCGAAACGGGCGCTTCGCAATGCGGACACCGGTAGAGCGTCGCGAGTATTCGAGGTGAGCGCACATGCAGTTCGACAAGGTCGATGTTCAAGGGGCAGCCCGGCGTCTGCGAGAGTCGTTGTACAAGATGGGCATCGAGATCGGGCTCGGCCGATCACTCGAGGTTGTTGCAGCACAGCTGGGTTTCCGCGACTGGAACACTCTGGCGGCGACGTTGGGCAAGACCGCTGGCGGCAACGGGACCGAACTCGGCGGGAACGTTCCGGTTCTTCGGTCGTTCGATGAATCGGCAACGCGTGCGTTCTATGTCGATTACCTGGGGTACGACGTCGAATGGGAACATCGTTTCGAACCCGGCATGCCGTTGTACATGCGACTGCGCCGATCCGGTTCTGTGCTCGACCTCTCGGAGCATCACGGAGACGGAACTCCCGGATCAGTCGTGTGGATCCCGGTTCGGGATGCGCGAGCGTTCCAACGGGAGTTGAAGAACACCGGTCACCACGCCGTCCGGCCTGGTGTCGATCGCGATGCACCCGCTGGCCCGACGGTGACTGTGATCGATCCGGCGTCGAACATTCTGCGTTTTTGCCAACCTGATTATCCGGACGAACATTTCATTTGATTCCGACGCGATTCACGGTTCGTATCTTCGACGCCTGTGCTTGTGGGCAGGCGCGGTCAGGATCGGCATCGCACGCCGGAGGAAGTCCTCGAAGTGCGGAGTGGTGAAAGCTGTCGTGCCATCACCGGGAAGATAGATCAACCCCCGTTCGACCAAACCCGCACGCGTGGAGGCGCATTGGGCTGTGGTGCGTTCGAGGAGCCGGGCTGTCTCGGCCTCGATCGGTGAATCGACGATCGCGCGTAGGTATGCGAGCTCCATTGCACCGGCGCGCGAGAGGTGTTCGCGAAAGAACGTGCTGTCGACGAACTTCGCGTACCCCTCGCAAACCGACTCGACCGCAGCGGAGGTTACCGTCGCCGACGGATCATCGGACCACAATACGAACCCGAGCGCCTGGGCGAGGACAGGGTAGCCGCCGGTGATCCGAAATGCGGTTTCCGCAGCATCGTCGTGCCATTTTCCTTTGCAGCGCAACAGTTGTCCCGTGTCGGCGTCAGACAGGGCGTCGAGGGTATGAAACTCGAACAGACGGTGTGCCCGGACCTGGGACTCCACAGACAGTGCGTCCGACCTCGGCAGCCCTGCCCCGACGAGGGTGATGGGCAGTTCGCGGAGGTAGGTTCGGTGCAATCCGTCGACGAGAGCGCCGAATCGACCGTCCGAGAAGCGTTGGAGTTCGTCGACGACGAAGACGATTCCGGTGCAGTGTGCCCTCGCTGCGTCACCGATTGCGAGAAGTATCGCAGTCACGTCTGCGGAAAGGTGACCGGTATCGGCGCTCCCCTTCGTAGATTCCTGCCTTTCCGCGGTGAGTGGATTGTCGGTTCCCAGGACCGAGGCGAACGATCCGAGCACCCCCGACGCCGACGTCGCCTCTGGCTTCCACCGCCCTCGCGGGGATACGGCGAGCAGCGCGCTTCGATACTCGAACGACAGCTGGCGTCTGAACCCGTGGTCGCGCAGCAGCGCGGTTTTCCCGGTTCCGCGCAGACCTGTCACGATGTGAGATTGCTGTGCGAGCCCGCGCTCGAGACCCGCGAGAAGCGAGGTGAAAGCCGTTCGGAAGCCCTCGCGCCCGCCCAGCTGCCGCGGCGGCGCTCCCGTGTCGGGGTGTGTAGGGGTTCTCCATAGGAAGAGTTATATGGCGCGTCGGCAGGTAAGTAAATCGGTGCAGAAGACGCTGTGACATGCGTGAAAAAGCACCCTCGATTTAGCTGCGTCGCGCAGTAATTGCATAGCACAACGATATGGTCTACCCTCGGCAACTCCGAACGACGAGAGGAGTGCGTTGATGGCCAGAGTCCGAGCCGCGGACGGCGTCGTCGAGTTGCTACCGGAATGGGGGCACTTCGTCGCACAGTTGAACGCACTCGTCGCCGATCGTGTGGGAGTCTCGGTTCGAGACCTGGACGCACTGCATACGCTCGATCGACACGGCCCAGCAACCGCGAAGGTACTGGGCGAGCGGGTCGGTCTGACGTCGGGGTCGTCCACCCGCATGATCGACCGTATGGAACAGGCCGGGCTTGTGGAGAGAGTTCGCGATGAACAGGACCGTCGACGGGTCTTGATCGCCGCCACATCGCAAGGCCTACAGAGAGTGGGCGAGTACTACGTCGAACTCACCAGTGCCACCCGACGAGACTTGTCGGACTTCACAACGACCGAACTCGACACGATCCGGAAATTCCTACGCCGTTCCACTGCCAGCACGTCAGCCGAGCTGACCAGACTCAGATCCATTGAGGCACAATGACGCCAAGCCTTCCCGGAGTTCTTCACGCGTGCTTCTCGATCGAATTGGGGAAGTTTGCCTGGTGGGGTACCGAGAGCCCCGCCCGTGACGCGCTGACACTCGGTCTGCCTGTCGGTGAGAGCGCATCACTGCTGATGGCGCTTCCCGATGACACCCGCAGATCGATGAATACGACGTCGGTACCGGTGGCGCTCGTCGATCCCGACGAGGCGCTGTCCTCGCTTGCGCGGTGGGAATCGGACGAATGTGTCGGCGAGTCGATTCGGGTCTGGTCTCGAATCTCGGCAGCGGCCGAGCGTGGCGAGGACGCGGCGACACTCAGCGCGGAACTGCCGACGGCAGGACATGCCGCTGTCGGACTCGACGAGACGTCCATCTGGTCAGCAGCCTCGACCGTCGACGCCGCGCTACGTCGACGATCCGAGTCCCGTGCCGCACTGCGCGCCGAACTTCGGCCCTACCAACGCGCGGGTGTTGCATGGATGGACGCCGCATCGGTGCGCGGGGGCGGAATTCTCGCCGACGAGATGGGGCTCGGAAAGACGGTGCAAGCGATTGCCCTCTTTACTCTTCGTGCTGGTGCACCACACCTGGTGGTGTGCCCGACGTCGTTGGTGAGCAACTGGATACGAGAAATGGAAAAGTTTGCACCCGACCTGGAGGTGATCGTTCATCACGGAACTGGACGTGCTCCGGATCTGGCGGGTACGGCTCCCGGGGCAGTCGTCGTTACCAGCTACCCGACGCTGCGAAACGATGCTGAAATCCTCACCCGAACAGACTGGGACACAGTTGTTCTCGACGAGGCCCAGCAGATCAAGAATTCCGAGACGGGGCAATCGCGGGTCGCCAGACGGTTGACCGCACAGTTGCGAATAGCGATGACCGGGACCCCGGTGGAGAACAGGCTCGACGAGTTGTGGTCGTTGATGGCCTTTGCCGTCCCGAGCGTCCTCGGTACCCGCAGCCGGTTCCGGGCAAGGTTCGTCACGGCCATCGAGCAGAAACGATCCGAGGCTGCGGCGGGGCGACTGCGCGAACTCGTCGGGCCACATATTCTTCGGCGTCGAAAGGCGGACGTCGCCCCGGAACTGCCTCCGAAGGTGGAGAACTCGGTGATCTGCTCGCTCACTCGTGAGCAGGAGCGCCTCTACCGCGTGCAACTGGACAGTTCGCTGCGGGATGGATTCGGAACCGGAATAGGACGCCGTGGACGCGTATTGACGTTGCTCACCCGGCTCAAACAGATTTGCAATCACCCCGAATTGGTAGAAAAGAGCGGGGAAGCGCTCGGCGGCCGATCCGGCAAGCTCGATCGTCTCACCGAAATGCTGGCAGAGATCACCGATGATCAGCAGGCAGCACTGGTCTTCACGCAGTATCGGCAGACCGGCGCCATGCTGGCAGAACATCTCGCCGACGAGATCACGGGCTGCACAGTGCCATTCCTGCACGGAGGGTTGTCGACCGATGCACGAGACTCCATGGTCGACGCATTCCAGTCGGGAGTCGGCCCGCCGATTCTGATTCTCAGTCTTCGCGCAGCGGGATTCGGACTCAACCTCACCCGGGCTTCGCACGTCGTTCACTACGATCGATGGTGGAACCCTGCCGTGGAGAATCAGGCGAGCGATCGTGCCCACCGAATCGGGCAGTCTCGCACCGTCACCGTACATACACTGCTCACTGAACACACGCTCGAGCAATCTATCGACGACATGCACTCACACAAAAGCAATCTCGCCGATATTGCTACGAGTACCAAGACTCTCGGCATCGGCGGCGATCTGGCGAAGTTGTCGGACAGTCAACTCCGTGAGCTCCTCGACATCGGAGGTAATCGATGAGCGACGGTTTCGGGGTGACCGCGTGGGGCAGAGACTGGATCCGCCTCGCGCAACCGATCTCGATCACGCGGCCCAATCCGGCACTTCCCCGTGCTCGCACCCTTGCGCGCAACGATCAGGTCGTAGAGGTCGTGATCGCCGCAGGGTCGATTACTGCGGCGGTGTCGGGCAAGCGCACGCACGTGGTGACGCTGTCGTGCGCGACCTGGGCTGAACCGGACATCAAGCGTGCCGAGGATGTCTTGGCCGCTGTACCGGCCGGAGATCTACCGGATTCCGTTCACGCCGAGTGCGTTCGAGGAGGCCTTGTCATGCTCGAAGAGATGACCTCGATCTGCGACTGCACCCAGCGCGCCACACCCTGCGTCCACATTCTGGCGGTGTTCTTCGAGATTGCCCGACGCGTCGACGAGCAACCGTTGTTGGCATTCGAACTGCGTGGAGTGCGTGGCCGACCCGACCGAGACCCAACCCGGATACTCATCGAGCACATCGACCCCGCGAATTTCTACGGGTAGTCGCGCCACGGCTCGACCGTCAGCTCGGGCCATATCGACGTCCACCGAGCCGCTTTCGATTCGTAGACAGCGCGCATGGGCAGCAACGGATTCGGTCGAATAACACCTGCGAACAGGTCGTCGTAGCCGTGTGGCGCATATACGGTCCGGCTGCTGTCGGCCTCTGACCGAACGCCGAAGCAGCAGGTCGTGGAAACGAAATGGTCGATGGCGTCCTCCGTACTGCGATACGGGTTCAGCGGTGCACCGAAATGGTCCTCGTACCAGAGGTGGACCCGAGCTTGATTTCGCACCTCTACGTCGACACCTAGATCGGCGAACAGTGCTGCAGCACGTCCGATGATGCGATCCTCGGCCTCGTAGGAGATGTCCGAATCGTCGAAATAGAAGTAGTCGTAGTCGCGGATGCCGTTCTGTGGGTCGTAACCGGCAAGGTTGTTCCAGACAGTCTGGAACAACCCGCCGGCTGTGAGGTACCAATTGGGCACCTCCAGCTGATGTGCCCGCTCGAGAATGGCGCCGACCACCGGGTTGGTGTCGAGTGCGGCCAGAAACTCATCCCGTCCCATGTGCGAATCCTGGCACACTGCACCGACAGGGTCAGGCGATGGGGCAACCCACGGTGTAGTCCCAATCGGTCCCTCCGGGGCCGGTGACCTTGACGAGTACGGAGGTGTCGGTGCCGGGAGGGACATTGACGACGACGGATCCCGTGCCCTCGTTGATGTTGTCCCCGATGTAACCGGTGCTGTAGATCAGACCGCCCTGGTAGAACACGTCGATGATGTCCGGGATGTTGTAGGTCTCGTAGCGTAGGACGAACGAGTTCGGGCCGGGCCGTCCCAGGTCGTGATTGGTCTGCGTCACTCCTGGCCCGCCGGCGACCGTGTCCTGGTTGCAGAGCTGGCGAGGCGCGAAGGACCCTGTGCCGGGCAGGCTGTTGAGGATCGAGCTTCCGCTGTCGACGATGCCGGCGGCGCCGTCGGCGATGTCGCCGTCGAGCAAGCTGCTGCCACTGTCGAGGACGCCGCTGCCACCGCTGATGATGCCGTCCGCGCTACCCGTGGTCGGCTGTGCCATGGCCGCACCGGGTGCGAGAAGTGTGATGGTCGCAATCGCTGCCGTGACGGCGAGGGAGTTTCGGATCAGGTTAGTACTCAACATTTTTTGCTCCACACAGGCGAGGTGTCGTCGGTCGATGCAATGCTTGCATCGGTCCGCGTCTGCGGGTATCCCCTGATCGGATTACATACGTCCGAATGAGCGTGGGCTCTTCAGCGCGGCTGCCATCCAATCCAATCCCTCGGTTACTGCTGCGCGAGCGTGAGGCACGTCCGTCGTCGCATCGAACCCATGACCGACGCCGGCCACCGTCCGAACATCCAACGGCACTCCGGCATTCGACGCTTGGGCGACGAATGATCGCTGGCCGGCGATGTAGTCCGGGATCTCGTTCTCGACCAGCGTCAACAGCGTCGGTACGGCGCTGATCCCGGCGATGGCATCTTCCGGTGGCGGCCAGGCCGGCGTGTCGGCGCCCGGCAGAACGGGATACGTCAGTTCGACGGCGCGTAGCCAGGGTGCCGGATCGATGAGGAACGGATACGACAGTGGACCGCCGCCAGAGAAGAACCACATGCCGACCGTGTCCTCATCGGTCTCCGGAGCCGCCCGCAGTAGGTCGACCGCATCCCTGACGGTCGCCAGAGCTTCTTGATAGAAGAAACCCCGGGTCAGATCGTGATCGACAATTGCGGCGACGAGTCCTCGATGTGCGAGATGGCTTGCATACTCTCGGTAGAAATTCGAAAACCTCGGTGTGACTTCCGGCTGCTCCGGATAGAGGCCGTGTACAAGCAGAACGCACGGCGCCGGACCTGCCGTGCTCGGGAGATACAGATCGAGCGGCCCACGGGTGTCGGGGGCTACTGGGTCGACGGGGAGTATCAGTGACTTGCCGGAGGGCTGAGGCATAGTTGGTCAGCTTTCCTCGAGGATTCTCTCGTGTCCATGCCTTTTCGGGTTGCGTAGACTTCGCGGATGACTCCCGGTGGAAGGAAATGCAGGCAATGACGCGATTCGGTGTAGTGCTTCGTCCCGAACTACCCCCGGAGTCGGTCGTCGAGGCAGCACGCGCGGCGGACAGTGCTGGAGTGGACGAGGTGTGGTTGTGGGAGGACTGCTTCTTCTCCGGCGGTATCGCCACCGCAGCAACCGTTCTCGCGTCCACCGACCGGGTGAACGTCGGAATCGGTGTGTTACCGACTCCGCTGCGGAATGTTGCCGCGACCGCGATGGAGGTCGCCACACTGGCGCGGTTGCACCCCGGCCGCCTCCGCGTCGGACTCGGGCACGGCGTGCAGTCGTGGATGGGGCAGGTCGGCGCCCGCGTGAACTCGCCGCTGACCTTGATGCGTGAGCAGATGGCGGCGTTGACGAGTCTGCTGGCCGGGGAGACGGTGACCGTCCAAGGCCGCTACGTGTCGCTGGACAACGTGCGACTCGATTGGCCACCGTCGATCCAGCCACCGATACTGGTGGGCGCAACCGGTCCCAAGACCTTGGCGCTCAGCGGTGAGATGAGCGCAGGCACGATCCTCACGAGTGAGACAAATCCCGAGCAGACAAGGAATGCGCTCGACAAGATCGCGGGCGGACCCGATCACGATCTTGTCGTGTACCTCTCATGCACAACCGATTCGGACTCGACGGTGGACAACGTGCGGCGCTGGATCGATGCCGGTGCTTCGACCATCGTGTTGGAACCGGCTGCAGATCGACTCGATCTCTCCGAAATCTTCGCGCGTGCGGTGGAACTGCAACCCTTGTTCGGTATTCCACAGGCCCGATGAGCCGGGTACGGTGCGTGTATGAATGCGCTCGACAGGCTGGACCGACTGCGGTCGGTCGCCGCAACGGCACAGGTGTTCAGTGACCCCTACACCACATCGGATGGCTCGACGGTCATTGCCGTTTCGGCGGTGAAGCCCCATGGTTCGGTCAAAGCCGTGGGGATCTTCGTGGTGACGAACGGCGATTGTGTGTGGACGCCGGCCATCGATCAGACGCGGATAGCAGTGCTCGGAGTCACCGTCGGTCTCGTAGCGGCGACGCTGTCGTCTCTTGCGGTGCTTCGCCGTCCGCCGTGGCCCGATCTTTCGGCATGAAACTCGACCTGCATTCGCGCGTGACGAAGGTCCATCTCGACTTCGACATGGGTGTGGAGTTCGAGGATTCGTCCTCGGTTGCGTTCAGCGAATTCGAATTCGGCGGGGTGCTGTACGACGAGGACAATCAGTTCGACGGCCTGCGCGCGCTGTTCGGACTCCTGGGCAGAACGTGCTCACGAGCGGAAGTGAGCCCGTCGAGCGTGCTCGAACTCGACTTCGACGACGGATCGCGCGTAACGGCCAAGCCGCGAGATGAAGTCGAGTCCTGGGAGTACACCGCAGCAAACGGTTCGACGATGATCTGTTTGCCCGAAGGCGATGTCGAGTCGATGCCTAGGCCGTTCCGGCATATAGCGTCCCCCGCAACGGCGGGACCACCGTCCGAGGGTGCGACCGTGGTGAAGATCTCGGTCGGACAGGACAGCTGTATCGAATTCTCCGACCGCACTGTCCTTCGAACGGACGTGCCGTTGGATTCCGCCTACTTGATCCTTCGTGAGTGTGTTGTATCGAGCCACCTGATCGAGAAGCGGCAGCAGATCGAACTGTCCTCCGGATACTTCCTTCCTCTCGACGGTTAGCGAGATTGCAGGAAGTCCATTACCGCTTCGGTTTGACCCAGGACCGCATGGCCGATTCCGGCGAGGACGGTCACCGAGGCGTTGGGAATGCACCGGGCGACTCTGTCGGCCGACTCGGCCGAGTCCATCATCACGTCGCGATCGCCGACGATCAGCTGAACGGGTACCGAAATCTTCTGCAGCGCAGAGTCGGAGAAGACCGGTAGCGTGCCCGTCCTTGGGTTGAAGTTCGAGAAGACAAGCGTGACGTCATCGAGTATCCCCTCGGTTCGTGGGTCACCGAGGCCGGTGACCAGTCGTGCGGTCTTTCGTAACCCCCGGCGTCCGAGAGCACCAAGCAGTAGAGCCTTGGGAAGCCATCCCCATGTCTGCCTCCCGATTCCTCCGGGGCACAGCAACGCCATACGTGTCACTCGAGACGGTCGACGAATCCCGTAGTCGAGTGCGGTCCATCCGCCGAGCGACATCCCTACGAGCGCGACGCGCTCGACCTCCAGAGCGTCGAGTACCTCGTCCAGCCACGTGGCGGTGGCGTCGGAGTCGAGCGGTAGGCGGACGTGTGCGCTTCGGCCGGGTTCGCCGAGGAGGTCCACCGCATAAACTCTGAAAATGCTTGCCCACGTGGCGATATCACCGGCCCACGTACTCGCATTTGCGCCGGAACCGTGGAGCAACACCACCGGTGGCGCTCCGGCGGGGCCGGAGGCGACGACAAACGTCTCCCCCGCGCTTGTAGGGACGCGGAGGTGCTCGGTCTCGACGGGCAACTGATCGAGTTGTTCGTCGTATCGCTTCTGGATCCGCGATTCACCGCTGGCCGACTTGTAGATGGACTTCATCTAAACCTCCTTTAGTTTCCTTAAACTACCCTAATTAGTAGCTTATAGGGAACCAAGAGGAATCAACTGGGGAATGACAAGTGCTCGGTCACGTAAGTATGGAACCGTTCGGTCGCCGCAGTCGGCCGTCGTCTGCCGGTCACGAGTGCGATGTCGCGCGTGCGAGAACCGGACAGCGGGACGGCGACCACGCCGGTATCGACGGTCTCCGCGATCGGTAGCAGGGCGATGCCGAGTCCGGCCCGGACCAAAGCGCGAATCGTCTCGATCTCGTTGATTTCGAACGGAACTCGTGGAGAGAAGCCTTCCTCCCGGCACCACGCGTCAAGCAGTGAGCGAAGCTGGAATCGAGGTGGGCTCGCCACGAACGGTTCGTCTGGCAACTCAGCGATATCGATCTGGGAGCGGCCCGCGAACGGATGGTTCGATGGAACGTGCAGAAGGAGCCGTTGGCTGCCGAGGACGGTGGCGTCCAGGTCGTCGGGTGGTGGGATGACCACGGCAACGTCGAGCCGGCCGTCCCTGATCATCTCGGCCAGAGCCTCGCCGTGCGCTTGTACGAGGTGAACCCGGATGCGAGGGGCGTAGTCGTGAAAGCCGGCGAGGAGCGACCCGACTGCCCCCGGTCCGAGTGTGAGTGGGAATCCGAATCGAACCAGGCCCTTCTCCGGGTCGGCATCGGCGCGCACCGCGGCCAGTGCGTCGTCGAGTTCCCCGATCACGAGGTGCGTGCGCTCGTACAGTTCGCGACCCGACGTCGTGAGCGCGACCCCGCGACCGGCGGGTTGCAGAAGCGCACACCCGAGTATCTTTTCCAGCGCGCGCACCCGCCTGCTGACCGACGACTGCGGCACGCCGAGCACCTCGGCGGCGCGCGTGAGCAGTCCCTCGGTCGCAACAGCGTCGAATGCGGCTAGCAGCGGGGCAGCGGACTCGATGCGGGAATTCACGAACTCATCCATTTTCGGATGATATATCGCCCAATTTCTCATTGGACGGATGAGTCGTATCGAGCGACGATGAAGATCATGACCTCACAGACGGAAATTCTGGACGTGGCGCTCATCGGGGGCGGGATCATGTCGACGACGCTCGGTACGTTGATCGATACCGTGCTGCCGAACAGATCGACTGCGCTCTTCGAGCGCCTCGACCACCTGGCCGGCGAGAGCTCGGGGCCGTGGAAGAACGCGGGTACCGGGCACGCGGGACTGTGCGAACTCAACTACATGCCCGATCCCGAGGATCCCAGCAGAGCCGAGCAGATCGCTCACCGATTCCAAGTCTCACGTCAGTTCTGGTCTGCGCTCCAGGATCTGAATTCGTCGTTCCTGAATTCGACGCCGCATATGAACGTCGTTTTCGGAGAAACCGATATCGAGTACCTGCGTCGTCGTTGGTCGACGATGCGCACCCTTCCGTTGTTCCGTGCAATGGAGTTCACCGACGATGCGGACACAGTTCGACAGTGGGCTCCGCTACTGATGGAAGGAAGGTCACCGGACGAGCGAGTGGCTGCCACTCGGCACGCCGGCGGGACCGACATCGACTTCGGTGCACTCACCCAATCGCTCGGGCAGTCCATGGAGGCCACCGGATGCATGATCAGGACCGGACACGAGATAACAGGTCTAAGGCGCGGGAGGGACGGAATCTGGACTCTGTCGGGCCGAATAGTCAAATCAGGCAAACGGTTTCACGTCCGTTCCCGATTCGTGTTCGTCGGTGCAGGGGGATACGCGCTGCGTCTCCTTCAGAAATCGGGAATTCCGGAGATCGACGGGTACGGCGTGTTTCCCTTCGGCGCGGAATTCCTTCGCACCGATATCGCAGACATCGTCGATCGTCACGACGTCAAGGTCTACGGAAGGCCATCACTGGGCGCGCCGCCGATGTCGCTGCCGCACTTGGACAAAAGAATGGTCGACGGTCGAGGTTCGTTGATGTTCGGGCCCTATGCCACGTTCAGTACTCGCTTGCTTGCGCACGGTCGTCTACGGGACCTCTTCACGACGATTCGACCGCGCAACCTACCGGTTCTGTTGTCGGTCGGTCTGCAGAACCTGCCACTCGTGCGGTACCTGATAGCCCAACTCCTGTCCTCCGACACGAAGAAGTTCGAGCAACTGCGACAGTTCTATACGGCCGCAGACCCCGCTGACTGGTATCGGATCCAGGCGGGACAACGGGCGCAATTGATCAAACCGACATCGAGGTACCGCGGCGAGCTGATGTTCGGTACCGAAATCATCACGGGCGCCGACGGGAGCATCGCAGGTCTCTTGGGAGCGTCACCGGGCGCATCGGTGGCACCGGCAGCCATGATCGAAGTGCTCGAGCGGTGCTTCGACAGCGAGCGAGCCGAGTGGGAACCACGGCTGCGCCGACTGATTCCTGCAGCGGCTCAGCCGTCGTCGGCGATCTGACCGGGCGTCTGCCCCGCACTACGGTTTGAGCACAGACTGCCCGAGGAAGTCGCAGACTTGAAGAGCCAAGGCGAGGTCGAGTTTGTCTCGGTTCTCGGTGTGGTGGTCGAGTGCTTTGTTGATGCGGTACTTGACGGTGTTTCGGTGCAGGTTGAGTTCTCGGGCAGTGTGTAAGTGGCTTTCACCGTGGCTGAAATAGGAGTTCAACGTCATGCGCAGCGTTGCTGCGCTATCGGTGTTCTCGGCCAACGGTCCGAGAACCTCCCACACCCAGGCTCTGGTGGATTCGAGATTCTGCGCGAGCAACGACACGACGGCGACACCCTTGTCGCCGAACCCGACAACCGACCGGGTGGGAGTTCCTGGGACCGTTGCCACGGTGTACGCGGCACGGGCCTGCTCATGGGTTCGACGGAACCCTTGAATCCCTTGGGCCGGTAAGCCAGCCGACATGCGTGTCCAGTTGTCGAGTCCGAGCTCTGCAGCCAGTTCGGCGGTGTGGAGAGCCACGGTGCGTGTACCGAGTGGTATCCATGCCCACACGGTTCTGCGGTCGATTGCAGTGATGATTGGAGGTCCGTTGGAGTGTAGGAACGAGGCGGTGGTGCGAGCGATTCGATCGATGGAGTTGAGCGTCGTGACTGCTTCGGGTCCGTTGTTCCACACGACCAGTGCCAGGTGGTTTTGATCGAGCAGGTATCCGGTCTCGGCTTGAAAAGTTTCGGACGACTCGCCGTTGTCCGCCAGCAACGTGTGGATAGTGGACGAGTGGACGTTGCCCTGAGCGCCGATCCACCGCCTGCGTTCGGTTTCGTATGCGTCGAAGACGAACAGAGTGATCCAGTCGATGTAGCCGTAGACGACATCCGAAATATGTTTGAGGACCGCAAGATCGAGGGGACTGGGGAGCTTCAGCGCCTGGACCTCGTCGAAGCAGACGCGCATCATGTCGTTCTGGCCCATGTGGTACGCCCGAACCAGAGAATTCGACGGTACGTCCCGTTGCGCAAGACGCAGCGCGTACTCCACTGCAGCAGTGGTGGGTTGAAGATGATCGATCGGTATGTCGTTTGCCAGGATGTGAATTATCGTGGAGATGTTTCCGTGTACCGACGATTCCAGGAGATCGACAAGGATCGGGTCGTCGTCGAGTCGGTCGATTTCGTGCGCCAGGAGCGAGGCCATCGACCGTACGATGTCGCTCTCCCGTTGACCGAGTGAGTGCGCGACTTCCGCGACGATGACGAGGAGTTCGCGATCCGCCGACGCTGGGACACGGGCGAGCCGACGCTGAGCACCCACTCGGCGCTCGTGTGGTGTCGGACTGGTCACTGCACGTCCTTTCCCTTGCGCCGCAGGTAGCGAAGAGCGGATTCTGCGGCATTGGCTCCGCACATTCCGTGTGCGCCCGCACCGGGTGGTGTCGATGCCGAGCATAGGTAGACCCCCGGGAGGCCGACGCTGTAGGGATCGAGGGCGATTCGCGGGCGGAGTACGACCTGGAGTTCGGTGTTCGCACCTCCGATGATGTCTCCACCGAGATAGTTCGGGTTGGAGGCTTCCAGATCGGCGGGTGAGGTCACGACGGTGGCGACGATCTTGTCCCTGAATCCCGGGGCGAAACGCTCGATCTGTCGGACCACAGCCTCCGTCGCATCACCGGTGTATCCGTTGGGGACATGCGCATACGCATAGAGGGGGTTGATAGTCCCAGCCGATCGCGTCGGATCCGCC
Organism: Rhodococcus sovatensis; assembly: GCF_037327425.1. Taxonomy (NCBI): domain Bacteria; kingdom Bacillati; phylum Actinomycetota; class Actinomycetes; order Mycobacteriales; family Nocardiaceae; genus Rhodococcus; species Rhodococcus sovatensis. The sequence goes on from NZ_CP147846.1 coordinate 4,899,175, forward strand.
AGGTACTGCTGACCGACCAGTACGAACGGGCGGGACGGCATCACCCCCTGCGTGACAGCTTTCTCGTGTGCGGCAATCTCGTCGAAAGAACCACCCAGATGGACGGTGCCGGCACGAGCACATCCCGCGTTGGTCCACGGCACATCACCGTCGATGGCAAAGTCGACCTTGAATGCTGCTGGGGCGCGACGGAACTTGTTGTACGCCTTCCCGACACGGGCGGGTAGTGCATCACCGTAGATGCTGAGTGCTCCGCGGGGTGACGTGTCGAGAAGCACAAGATCCGACGGTGGGATGTCGGAGGCGGTTCGGACACTGACGCCGGTGTCGATCTTGCCGCCCCAGTCGAGCAGCATCGAAGCCAGCGATTGGGCGATCGATCCGGATCCACCCTCTGCCACCGGCCAGCCGTACCGATGGCCGGACGCGGTGATCATCAGCCCTACTGCCGAGGTGGCTGGGCGATCGAGACGATAGTAGGCGTGGGCAGCCACACCGCCGAACAAGGCCTTTGCCTTCTCGGTGCGCCACCATCGCGCAGCCACCGTGGCCGGTAGCAGTGCCCGTGGGCCGAACCCAGCCAGGGCCAACGGGTGCCGCGGCACGTTCGCGATGGGACGCATCAGGTCCGCCGCGAGGTTGTCGAAGTTACGGGCTATGTCCCCGAACATCCGATGCCAGCGGGGTCCGTCCGTTCCGAGACCATCGGCGGTTGCGTCGATCGAGCGGTGGATGAGTCCGGCGTCGCCGTCGTCGAGCGGATGCGCGCAGTCGATGTCCGCCCACTTCCAGTTCAGGCCGTAGCGTTCGAGATCGAGGGTGGCGAGGTATGGAGAGCCTGCTCCCATTGGGTGGAATGCCGAACACAGATCGTGGATCACCCCCGGCAACGTCAGTTCGGCGCTGCGCGTTCCGCCCCCGATGGTGTCAGCAGCTTCGAGCACCTGAACGTCCACGCCGGCGCGGGCGAGGCGAACCGCGGCAGCGAGCCCATTGGGCCCGCTGCCGACAACGACAGCGGTGGTCATACCCGGTTGCCCCGATGAGAGGTCGGTCCCCCGACGGAGTCACCGGACTCGGTTGTCGTGGTGTCGCGCATCTTCGGTTCCTCCACAGTGCCGGGGTCGGTTGCGGCGCGGTTGGCGTCGATGTCCAGTGTCCACGTCACGGTCGTCGGGATGGGTCCGTTCGGCAACCAAGGCTGCTCGTCGATGGCGTCGGCGACCTTGTACCTGCCGCGTTCGATGACTCCCAGTGCTGCGTCGATGACCTGATACTGCTGGTAGTTCTTGTGAATCGGCTGCGATTCGATCCATACGACGAGGAACTCGCCCGGAGCGAAGTTGCAGCGGCGCTGAATGGCCGCGATGAGCTTGTCGTCGTGCAGATGTCCGTCACCGAAGTTGAACGCGACGATCGAGTTGCAGGAGAACTCTCCTTCGCGGAGCGTGTAGGTGTCGATGTCGTCACCGAGGTGATTCATCATCAGTGAGAACAGGGCGCGGCCCTGGCTGTGAAGCGAACGCCATCCGAGCAGCTGGTGCATCACGACGTCGGCAACTTCCGGCGGGTAGGTCGCGAGCAGCTGGGTGCGGGTGTTCTGGCTGGGCCGCTTGATGAACTGGTCGATCTTGTCCTCGCAACCTGGGGCGAACGCCCAGGTGGCCGAGGCCCAGTTTCCGGCGTACTGCCGCATCGACGGTAGGAACGAGACCAGGTCGGGTCGGAGGTTGCCCAGGATCGGGAAGAACATCAGACCCGCCACGATGACGGCCAGCAGCGCGGGTGTGGAGAAGTCCCAGACGGCGTAGCCGTCGGCATTGGGGAATCCGAGGAACAAGAACACCGATGCGAACGCGAACAGCAGGTTCCATTCCAATGGAACGGCGAGCGGGAAGGTGGAGATGATGAACAAGTGGAAGGCGACCATCAACGCGACACCGGCAAGCGCGACGACCGCGTTGGTGGTGAAGAGCAACACGAGAGGTGTTGCGACCTCGACCAGTGTTCCGAGTATGTGTCCGACACCGCCGGCAACTTTGGAGGGGCGAAGGTCGTGTGGAAAGTTCCGGTAGTGCGCGCGCTTGAGCGCCGTCGACGGGATCCACGGAGTGTTCGACAGCATCGGTGGGATCACCATGGAGAAGTGGTGGCCGAGCTTGGAGATGCCGGCTCCGACCCATACGGTCACGATGAGCAGTTTGAGGGCGATGATCATGTCGACGAACGGCAGGAAACCGAAGATCAGTACCGCCGGGAAGTACTGTTCACCACGGGCGGCGATGAAGATGACTTTGTCGCGCAGGCCGATCACGATCAGCAGTGCCGCGAGCGAGACCATGAGCGTAGGACGTACGAGACCCGCGTTGTCGGTGATCGCGGCGTCGATGGAGCCGGTATGCACTCCTGGAAGTGCCAATGCGACAACAATATTGACCAGAATCGCAGCGTAGACGACGACGTCGAATACGGTTCGCGTATCCCCCCTTGTGAGTGGAACCTTGCCTGGCCACGGTGGAAGGCGAATGGTCCCGGGGCGCAGCCAGAACAGAGCGCCGCCCATCATGGGTTTGAAGTGTCCGGCCAGAGGTCCCCAGGATCCGCCGAGGCCTACCGTTTCGAGCAGGAGCGTCCAGAGCAACAACTTCTGGTAGACGACCGGTTCGTTCCACCATGTCGAGATCTCGAACGGATTGTGTCCGCTGGTGAGCGTGGCAACCGCGACTCCAGCGCCGATGTAGAGAACGATCAATTTGAGAATGTATATGGTGTGGACCATCTTCGGTGTTCCGAAGCCGTGGTCGGCCCAATGCGTCGACATTGCCCTGAGTCGGTCTCGGAACGGCAGGTCGAGGAAAGTAGCAGGGTCGACCGGAGGGAAATTTCCTTCTTTGAATCCCATGCGAATACTCCTGTGTAGGAAGTGAATCGTGCAGAGTTGGAGTGAAATCGGAACTGGTCAGCGCACGGGTTCGACCGCTGGCGTCCGCAATGCCAGGCGTAGACCAGGCTTGTCGATCTTGCCGACCGGGTTCCGGGGTAGCGAATCGACTATGTGAATCGCAACGGGGAGTTTGACTTTCGTGATTCGCTCACGCAAGTGGTCGAGTAGCTCGGCTTCGTGGACCTTCGTATTCGGGTAGGTCACAACGTACGCAACGGGGACTTCCCCGTAGACAACGTCCGGTGCTCCGATGACCGCAGCTTCGAGAATGTCTGCATGGGTGGCGAGTGCATTCTCGATCTCCTTGGGGTAGATGTTCTCGCCACCGCGGATGATCATGTCTTTGATGCGGTCGACGAGCGTGAGGTACCCGTCCTGGTCGAGTCGGCCGATGTCGCCGGTGTGTAGCCACCCGTCGACCACGGTTCGTGCTGTCTCGTCGGGGCGTTCGAGGTAGCCGCGCATCACGTTCGGCCCGCTGATGAGGACTTCCCCGACTGCGCCAACCGGCAGGAGCGTGCCCTGCTCGTCCGCGATGGCGATGGTCTGACCAGGTAGTGCTGGACCGACCGTACCCAGTTTGCGAACGCCGTTCGGGGGATTGCACGCAGAAGCGCACGTTCCTTCCGTGAGACCGTATCCCTCGACGATTTTCAGGCCGAACCTCGATTCGGCCTTGTCCAGCAGTTCCTTCGAGATAGGTGCAGCGCCGCAGACCCCGAACCGCAAGGACGACGTATCACGGACGACGTCGTCGGACTGAGAGGCCAGAAGTGCGTAGATGGTGGGGACCGCTGAGAAATAGGTGGGACGGAGCCGCTCGACATCGTCGAAGAACCGTGATGGGGAGAACCGTCCGGTGATACTGACCTGACCACCGACGATCAGGGGTGCCAGGACACTCACGCAGATTGCGTTGACATGGAACAGAGGCAGTATCAGCATGCAGTGGTCATCGTGAGTCAACGAAAAATGCTGCGCCATGGTCGAAGCCATGAACTCGAGATTTGTATGCGTGAGCTCGACACCTTTCGGGCGACCGGTCGAACCCGAGGTGTAGATCAACAGGGCGAGATCGTCGGGGTCCTGATCGTCGAAGCCACCCCCGCCGTCGATTGTTGTTTCAGTGTCGATCTCGTCGATCGAGATGACGGGGTATCCCGGCACCGGATCAGGGTCGTCGGTGACCACCAACCGCGCACGCGCGTCGCGGATCTGGTACAGCGCTTCTGGCTGGGTGAACGTGGGATTCACCGGAGTTGCGACCGCTCCGATTCGCCATGCCGCCATCATTGCCGTCAGCAATTCGACGCGGTTGGGGAGCATCACCGCGATGACATCACCCTTGCCGAGACCGCGAGCGGACAACTGCGACGCGAACGCGTCGACTCGCGCGGAGAACTGGTCGTAGGTCAAGGCGGTGTTGTCGTCGCGAACGCAGGGACGGGTGGCGCGCTCGGCCCCAGCGTTCCACGTGAAATAACTGATGGCGGACACTATTTCGATCTCCTCACTGGTGCTGTGATCCATGACACTAGTGACAGTGGGCGTGCTCCAAAACGGCCTGTGAGGCCAGAGTTCGAGAGATTGGTTGTCCTCTGCGCACAATGGTCGCAGTGTGCACCGACAGTACCGAGAGGTATGGTTTTACGAGACGATGGGATTCGGGGCATGGTTGGGATGAAAACGAGAAGTGTTGTGGGACCGTGTGTTGTTGCGTTCGCAGCCGTGGCGGGCGTGCCCGCTTGCGCCGCACCGGATACCGGTCCCAGTTGCTCCGTCAGCGAACCCTCGGTCCTGCGCGTGACGGGTGACGAGTCCCCGGCGTGGGCGAATGAGTGGTTCGCCCAGGGCGGCGGCGCGATCGGTGGCGGCACCGTCGATACCGCCGGTGCCGACGAGGACGAACAGTTCGATCGCGTATATGCGTGCGTCGGGCTGAAGGCTGCGTCCTTCGGCCACGTTGTCGAGGCCGGCGCGCCTGCTCAACGTGACGTGCGAGTTGGCGTCGCCGACTATCTCTACCGAGCCGGCGAGGTAACGGCCGACGGCAGCACATTCTCCGTCGACGTCGCGGTGGCGCGCAGCGAAGCCCACGTTGTTCGATTCGGAGTCGCGTTCGCACCACAGCAGGTCACGAGGAACTCCATCGACGTCTACTCGGGAGCATTCGTCGTACAACTGATGCGCGAGGGCGGGATCCTGTGACGGATTCCTCCTGGTCCATTGCCCTCGTGTCCGAGGAGGGTTGGACATCGTTCCGCGATCTTAGACTCGAAATGCTGGCCGACTCCCCGAAGGCTTTCGTCGAGACCTTGTCGTCGGCGCACCAGCAGTCCGAGACCGACTGGCGCCGCCGGGCTTCGAAAGCGAATTCGGATGGACACTGTGGATTCGTTGCCGTCGATGCCTGCGGCCGATGGATAGGAATCATGCGCTCGACGGTCGAGGATGGCCGTCTCTTCCTGCTCGGTGTGTACGTGTCGCCGGTGTGGCGTTCGTCCGGAATCGCCGATGCCCTGCTCGCGCACGTCGAGGAGTGGGCAAAGACTCGCGGCCACGAAGCCTTGACGTTGGAGGTTCACGAGGACAACCTGCGGGCGCAGGCGTTCTATCGCCGGCAAGGTTTCGAACCGACCGGCGAGACCGTGCCTTACCCGCTGGCGGAGGATGAACTCGAAGTCGTCATGACCAAATCCCTTGCGGAGCGGTCGCGGCCAACGCGTCGATGAGGTCACGCTGAATGTCTGTCGCGGGTGACGAGGCATCGACCACTGCCGAGACGGGCAGTTGCAATCTGTGCTGTGCCTCGGTGCGAAAGACGAGCCCCGTCTTCGGCGTGCTCTCGGCGGTGCTCGCGTAGATGATCGACCAGCATTCCGGGTGGTTGAGGAGTTCGGCGCTCGCCGTGTGATCGGGAGCGACCGGCGGTCCGAAGGCGAGCCGCAGACCGCTGCGCTTCATTGCTCCCTCGATGACCCGGTGCAGCAGAATCTGTTCACTGCGTTTGGGAAGCAGCAGCGGATACGCGGCCAGCTGCTCGAGGCTCGGATTGTCCTCGCTCGCCAGTGGATGGCCGTCGGCGAGAACGACCACCAGATCCTCGGTCCACAACTCCGTCACGTGCAGACCGGAGCGCTCCACGCTTCCCCTGATGAGCGCAACCTGGCAGTCGCCGGACGTCACCGCTTCGATTTGCTCCGCGAATCGTTTCAACACGAAGTCGATCTCTGCCTCGGGATGACGCTCCCGCACTGCAACGATGGCGGCAATGGCATTGGCCGCGAAGGTCATGTTGCCGGTGAGGCGGAGCTGGTTGCGGCGGCGAGCAGTCAATGCCAGGGCCGTCTGCTCGAGTTCCATCATGTGGCGCGCAATGGACACCAATTGTGCTCCCACGACGGTCAATCGAACCGTACGGGAAGTTCGCTCGAACAAGGCCTCGCCCATTTCCCGCTCGAGCTTGGCTATCTGGAGACTGATTGCAGATTGCGAGACGTAGCAGCGTTCCGCCGCGCGCGAAAAGCTCAGTTCCTCCCCGACCGCAAGGAAGTACTTCAGTTGTCGCAGCTCCATCGAGTCTCCATTCATGAGTTCTACTCATCAATGCTATTCCATCTTTCACGTTGATAGACCAGCTCCCGCGGGGTTCTATGGAGAACATGAAAGCGGATATGTACGAGGTCGTCATCGTTGGATCGGGATTCGGAGCATTGGCAGCTGCCAAGTCCCTCGGCAAGGCCGGCGTGAAGTTCTCACTCATCTCCAGCACTACCGAGCACCTTTTTCAGCCGCTGCTCTATCAGGCCGCCACCGGGATGCTGTCGACGGGTGAGATCGCCCCGCCGATCCGGCGCATCCTCGCTCAGTACGAATCGGCAGACGTCCGTCTGGGCCGAGTCGTTGACGTCGACCCTGACAAGCACCAGGTCACCTACTCCGCAGCGGGCACTTCGCACACCATCGGCTTCGGACGGCTGATCGTCGCCACGGGCGCCACGCAGGCGTACTTCGGGCGCGACGAGTTCAAGGAACGAACATTCGCTCTCAAGACCGTCGACGACGCGATCGCCCTGCGCGAGCAAATCCTGAGCTGCTACGAAACCGCGCACCTCACCAGCGATCCGGTCGCCAAGAAGGAGCTGTTGAGTTTCGTCGTTGTCGGCGCCGGTGCGACAGGCGTCGAGCTGGCCGGCCAGATCAGGGATCTGGCACACCGGTACTTCGCCGGATCCTTCCCCGACATCAGTCCTGACGAGGTCAGCGTCACGCTCGTCGACGGTGTGAACGAAGTTCTGCCTGCATTCGGCGGCAAGCTGAGCAAGTACGCTCGGGCGAAGCTCGAGAAGTCCGGAGTCGAGGTCGTGACCGGAGCCATGGTCACCGACATCGTCGACGACACGGTGACCGTGCAGGACGTGGACACCAAGACCTCACGAACAATCGCCGCCAAGACTGTCATCTGGTCGGCCGGAGTGCAGGCAAGCGACCTTGCGGCCACGCTCGCGGAGCGCACTGGGTGCGAAACAGACCGTGCAGGAAGGCTTCTCGTTCACGAGGACTTGACTGTCGGATCGGCGAAGGACATCTACGCGATCGGCGACGTGACGTCGTTGAACGGTCTTCCGGGCCAATCGCCCGTAGCAATGCAGCAGGGTCGCCACGTCGCGAAGACCATCGTCGGCAAGGTCGATGCAGGCACACCGTTCCGCTACGTCGACAAGGGCAGCATGTCGATCGTCGGACGATTCAGTGCAGTCGCACGGCTTTTCGGCAAGGTCGACATGTCGGGGCCGATCGCCTGGGTCATGTGGTTGGCGGTCCACCTCATGTACATGGTGGGGTTCCGAAACCGATACGTCGCAGTGGTGTCGTGGTTGAGCTCGTACATCGGCGACAAGCGTCCGCACTTCCAGTACACAGACAGGTGGGCAGTCCGCACCGAGGCGCGAGTCGACGAAGACCAGGACCAGGAGCGGCAGGCAGCCTAGATCGTCACTCCATCACGTAGAGCGTATTGCCGTCGATGTCGAAAAATTCGAACATCGGCGGCAATCCGTCCCACAGGAGCAACTCGCTGACCGTAGCGCCTCGGGATACGAGGTGTGCGTGCAATGCTGCGGCATTCGGCGTCGTCAATCGGATTCCCGTGTCTCGTCCGACGTCGAAATTCCTGTATGCCTGGACCAAGGCGATCGCCACCCCGGGTGAGCTCATCTCGACCCATCTGGTGCCGATTTCGTCGATCACCCCGTCCATCGTCTTCGTCAAATCGAGAGCACCGGCGTAGAACTCGATCGCACGGTCTTGATCGGTCACAGGTACAGCCACTACGCGGATATCGGTCACAGATCGGTCGGTCATTGCGTCCTCCAGGTCGCCGGTGGTCACTTTTCCTCAGGTATGGACCGCGCGGCTCGGGGAAAGTCATCGCCCGGAGACGAACCTCTCCAGGTACCGACGCGTGGGCGCGTCGGGAGTCAAGGAGATCGCTTTCTCGTATGCCGCGCGCGATTTCTCGGCTTCACCCAGTTGTGCGAGCAGGTGAGCACGAACGGCCCACGCCGGCTGGAAGCGGTCGGTCCCGTCGAGAGCATCGAGCATGTTCGACGCGACATCCGCTCCATCGGTCTCGGCGGTCACTACCGCGAGAGCCACTGCCCCGCCTAGCGTCGGGGTCAGCTCCTGCAACACCGAGTACAGCTCCCGGAGAGTCGACCAGTCCGTGGATCCACTATGTCTTCGGGCGCAGTGCACGGCGGAGATCGCGGACTCGAGTTGAAATCGTCCGAGGGCGCTCGCTCCGGCGGCGACCAGTCCGTGCGCGCGCCTCAGATGAACTTCTCCGCGGGCGAGAAGACGCTCGTCCCACAGTCGAAAGTCCTGCTCCGACAGTGGAACGAACACTCCGCTGGAGTAGCGGGAGGGAAGTCGCGCGGACGACAGGCAGATCAGCGCAGCAAGACCGTGCGCCTCGGCGTCGTCGGGCAGCAGATCGCACGCGGTCTCCGCGAGATGGAGGGCCTCGCCGGTCAACCCGTCACGTACTTCCGAACCAGTGCTGTGCCAGTCGATGGCGAACGCTCCGTAGACGGCGGCAAGGATGGCGTCGATGCGTTCCGGCAGCACCGTGCGATCCGGAAGTTCGAACGAAAGACCTGCATCGCGGATTCGTTTCTTGGCCCGACCGAGCCGCGCCGCGAGTGTCGACGACGGCAACGCGAACGCTCGTGCGATATCGGCCGCTGTGTAGCCGAGGATGACGTCGAGCATGAGCGGAGTGTGGACGGCTCGGTCGATGGCAGGGTGTGCGCACACTGCCATCAGTTGCAGTCGCTTGTCCGGCACCGCGTCGGGGTCGATCGTGTCGAGATGGGCCCGTGTGTGTTCGGCCGGGTCCAGCGAGATCGACGTGCGATATGCAGCAGACTTCCAGGTGTCGCGTCGACGGTTCCTGGCGGTGGTCAGCAGCCAGCCGTCCGGATTGGCGGGAACGCCGTCGTTCGGCCAGGTCCGCAACGCACGCTCGAAGGCATCCGACAGTGCGTCCTCGGCCGCCGCAATATCACCGTCCGCCGACGCGAGCAATGCGAGGAGTCGGCCGTACGAGGTGCGAACGACGTACTCGACATCGATCATCGGCTCGGCCGTAGCTCAGGTCCACGAACCGTTCACGAACGACGTGGCAGCAGCTCGCACTTCGACGACTCCGAATTGGGCGCCGGGGCAGCGTTCCGCCCACATCAACGCCGCGTCTTCGTCGGGAACGTCGATGACGAACACTCCGGCGACACCTTCCTTCGAATCCGCGAACGGGCCATCCTGAATCTGAAGGGCCCCGGTCCGCAGTGTGACTGTCTTCGTCGCCGAGGCCGAAGCAAGCACCTCGGCAGCGACGAGAACCCCCGCGGACTGCAGCGCTCGTCCGTAGACGCCGAAGGCCTCCTGCATCTGGGTGATGACTTCGGCGTCGATCTCGCCTTCGGCGGGTTCTGCGTTGTTGAGTACGAGTGTGTATCTCATGATCGTCTCCCTTTCCTGTCCTTCTACTGTGTACGGCCTGGTGCGGTCGCACACAGCTATGACGATCGAGATCGGCTGAAATCGACACATTGGTAGATCTACAAAATCAATTGGGACTTATGACAGCGGTGCACCTACGTATTCGGTAGATCTCCTCGAATCCAACTGTGCGTGCAGCCGACGGTGTGAAAACAAACTGCAATCCCGTTTGCTGCACTAGCGTGATCTTGCACACGCTACGGGGTGTTTCACCCTTGGCATCTGACAGAACTGCTTGGGGGAATGGACCGTGACGACACTCGAGGGTAGGCCGACCGAACGCGAGACGTTCAGCGCCAAGCGTTCCGGCAGACATCGACGAGGGATGTTGTCTCAGGGCGCAGCTGCGTTTTCGGATTGGTTTCACCAGCCGCACGATTACGAGTGGATCGTGGCGCATCGCTCGGTCCGACACCTGCACACGGTCATCCGGGGCGTCTTCAGCCTCGCGACCCTGATCTTTGCGCTGACGTCGGCAATAATGCTGTTCAGTCCGCGCGGACCGCAGGTTCTCGAGGGGCGACTGTGGGTGTGTTTCGTGCTCGTCGTGCAGGTTGCCGTCGCATACGTCCTCATCGTCTGCCCGGTGCCGAACAAGTATGGTTTCATCGCCTTCGGAATCTTCGGTGACGTCGGTCTCGCGTCCGTACTCGCGTGCTACGACGCGACAGCGGCCACTATGGGAAGCGCGCTGTTCGTCATCACAGGTGCGTACTGCACCTTCTTCCTCAGTCCTCGGTGGATGGTCGCCCACCTTGTCTTCTCCTGCGGCTTTGTCGTCTTCTCGGCGTGGCGAGGGTGGTCGAGCACCGGCGAACATCCGGCCACGACTCTCGCGGTGCTCACCGTGATCATCACGGCCATCGCGGGTGTGCCCGTTTTCGCCCACATCGCATGGACTGCGATCGCCGGCGATGCCCGGCGGTCGGCCCGCGATCCGCTGACCGGCCTGCTGAATCGGCGTGGCTTCGACTCCGCAGTACTCGACCTGTGGGATTCCGCGGTCGGTAAGGACGAGTCGATTGCTGTCGCGATGGTCGACGTCGATAAGTTCAAAGCGGTCAACGACGTCTACGGTCACGACGCCGGTGACGGGGTGTTGACCGACATCGCACGAAGGCTCGAACGAATCGTCGGCGACAGTGGGATCACGGCACGGACCGGCGGCGAGGAGTTCGTCGTCGTGATGTCGGGTGAGCGCACAGCTGTCGAATTCAGACTGCTGGAGGCGGTCTCGGCGGTCCACGACAAGGACGACGACGTACCGATCACGGCCAGCTTCGGGGTGTGCGTTCTCGAATCGGACTCGGTGCTGCGCCACGCCGGCCACTCCATCATCGGCCGAATGCTTCGGTCTTCGGATTCGATGATGTATCGGTCGAAGGCCGCAGGGGGCAACCGAATGTCCGTCCATTCGCTCTGAGGAATCACCAAACAAACTTCAAGTTTGTTTGTATCGATCAAAATGGCACGGAAGTATGTTTTGTGCGATACCTTTCAGGAGCAGGGGCAGTGAGCGACTGTGCTGAGAGGATGGGTATCAGATGGCAACAACGATGGTGTCCACGGATGCGACCGAGGGTCTGAGTTTGGGTGGACAGCCGGCGTCGCACCAATTGCGCGTATCGCGAGACACGACGACGCAGCTGGTCGATCACATTGTCGGTACTACCAAGTGTCGCGATCTGACCGATGAGCTCGGACGCGGCGTGGTCGCCGACATCACGGCCGAATGTGTCGCACTTGCCGCCGATGTCCTCGACAGCGGAAGGCAGCCGTCGGCGCCGGAATTGGATCGTCTTCGTCGTGCTGCCGGGAAGTGGGCACGCGCCGGTGTGCCGTTGGCGCCTATCCAGCATGCGTTCCACGAGGGGTTCTCGGTCGGTCTCCGCATGGTTGCTCTCCATGCCGTCGACGGAGAGCATGCGGCCCTCGTCGATGGAGCAGTCTTGATGTTCGGCCTACTCGACGTCGTCTCGGAAGCAGTCTCCTCGGCGTACCTCGACGAATACAAGGCTGTCGCAGTCCAGGAGAAGGATCAGGCTCACGCAGTGGTGACGGCCCTGTTGGGCGGTGACGCTGCCGCGTCCGCGGTGGCAGAGCGAAACGGTACCGAGTTGGCGGCCTGCTATGAGGTCGTCGCCGTTCATTTTCCGTCTCACGATGACGAGACTGGTGCGCCCGGTACTCGTGAAGCGGCGGCGGCCCGCAAGCTTCAGGCGATCTCCGCAGCGCTGTCCGACTTCTTCTCTCCCGCTCCCCCATTGGCGATCCTGAGTCCATCGGGTGGAACCATTTTGATTCCCGATGCGGCGGAGACAGCAGCAGAAGAACTGGTGTCCCTCCTGACCGAGACGGGAGGGGTGCCGGTCTCGGCGGCCGCCGCGACGGCGATACCCGAGCAGGTGCCCGATGCTGCCGAGAATGCGTACGAGCTTCTCCGCCTCGTTCAACGATTGAGCTACCGACCCGGTGTCTATCGAATTGCAGATTTGGCCCTGGAATTTCAGATCGCCCGCCCAGGTGTCGGGCGTCGACACTTGAAGAGAATGCTCGACCCACTTCGTCGGGTGCCGGACTTGTTGCCGACCCTGGAAGCGTTCGTGTCCACCGAGGCGAACCGGAAGAAGGCAGCGACGCGGCTCGTGGTCCACCCCAATACCGTCGACTACCGACTGAAGCGCATCGAGCAGATCACCGGGATCGACCCGATGAAGTCCTCGGGTCTGCGCGCTCTGCATGCTGCGTTGATCGCCGACTCTCTCGATCCGAAGAAGTCCGCGTGACAATTACCCGTACGGCCCCTGTCACCTCGATCGCAGCGCGAGCGGCCCTGATCGCGATCGATGACATGGTGCCGTGCTTTCAGCCCGTGGTGTCTTTGAAGTCGGACGCCGTAGTGGGAATCGAAGCACTCGCTCGCTGGCCAACCGTCGAGGGTGTCGACCCTGCCGAGGTCTTCGCGCTCGCCCGCATTCGTGGAGTGGTATCCGACATCGATTTCGCCTGTCGCACAGCGGCAGTGAAGGAAGCCCGTTCGGCAAACCTGACAGACGGGCTCGCGCTGTACCTGAACTACGAGCCGTCGGGTATCACCGATCGTGCACGCACCGAGGCACATCTCGACGCGTTGGAATGCGAAGGCGACGTGGTTCTCGAAATCACCGAACGCGGACTGGACGGGGATAAGGAGAGTGTGCGCTCGATGGTCGATTCTGCACGGCGACGCGGCTTTTCGATCGCACTCGACGACGTCGGATCCAACGCGGGCACGCTGGCGGCCCTCTCGTTCGTCGAACCGGACATCGTCAAACTCGACGCCTCGATCCTTCGTCGGCCGTATTCGTTCCGCAGTGCTCGGGTCATGTCCTCCGTTCGTCGATACATCGCCTCCAGCGGTGCCGTCATCCTGGCCGAAGGGATCGAATCCGAGCGCGATCGAGCTCGGGCGATCAGGCTCGGAGCAACTCTCGGGCAGGGCTGGTTGTTCGGGGCAGCGTCGACGGGGGCGGATGTGCGAACGAGGTTCAGCTGAATTCCGTCGCATTTTCGCGAGCCCACTGTGCAAATGTGGTCGATCTCCCGGTGAGGTCGGCGGCCGTTGTGCCGACTGCCTGGGGATTGTCGACCTGTGCCGCTAGGCCGTCGACGTAGGTGACTGCGAAGTCGCCCATCGCCGGGGTCAGTGCATCGATCGTTTCCAGCCGTGACACCTGGTCGAATCGGAGGTTTTCGCCGAGTGCGTCGCCAATGTGTCGAAGGATGGCGGTGCGGGTCAGGCTTTCCGGGCCGGTCAGTGTGTACGCCTTCCCGATGTGACCTGGTTCCGTCAGGCACGCGGCGGCGACGGCTGCGATATCGTCCATCGCGATCGGGGCATTCGCGGAATTCGGGTACGGCTCGCTGACCGATCTCGTTGCGCGGATCTGGGGAGCCCACATCGTCGTGTTCTCCATGAACTCGCCGGGCCACAGATGTGTCCATTCGAGACCGGATTCCTCGACGGCGCGAGAGATCGGGTACCACCAGTTCCCGGGTGGCCCCGCCAGATCGACGACGTACCGCACCCGGGCCGACTTCGCGATTTCCAGTACCTGGCGCACGGTCTTCTCCAGCGGGGCGAGGTAGACACTGTCGACGCCCTCGAACGCAGCGGGAAGTGATTCGACTCGGCCGAGGTAGCCCTTCACTACCTCGACACCGTCCGGCAGGTCCGCGATTTCGGGTTTGTTGGTGAGCGCTCGGATGTCGCTCGCGCCCGTGGCGATCAGATGATCGACGAGCATTCTTCCTATGTTGCCGGTAGCGCCGGTCACCAGAATTGTCATATCGTACAGTGTACGGCCAAACCGTCTACCGTGGCGACATGGTCGATCGACCGCGACAGCTGGATCCTCACCGAACCGCCGAATCTCCGACACCGTCTGAGCGCGCCAGTGCGATCCGCTATCAACTTGAAGGGGCCTGGCCTGGTCCAGCTTCCCATCGTTGGACGTAGCCGGCGATCGGTTGGACTGCGGTGATGAGGTCGATGCCTTGGGGTGTGAGCCGGTAGCGGACGGTGACGGGGGTGGTGGGGATGACGGTGCGCTCGACGAGTCCGGCGGTCTCCAGTTCCTTCAGGCGCACGGTGAGCATGCGCGCGGAGAGTCCAGGTATGGCTGCGGCGATGTCAGTGAATCGTTGGGCGCCGCGAGCCATGGCGATGAGGATGCTGGGCGACCAGCGCTTGCCCACGATTTCCAGGATGTGGCTGGCGTGGTGGCATTCGGCTTCGTTGGTGTCGCTCCAAGGAGTGGGTGGACGATCGGGTCGCGTCGAGGTCACTTACCTAGTGTAAGTCGGTTATCCGAACCGCGCCGGTGGGCCGACCGATCTAGTTATGAAAGGTAAGTCACTTACTGCACGTTTGTGGTGGAGAGGGGTCGGCGGAACCATGGAGCCATGCCTGATTATGGTCGGCCACTGCGTTTCGGCAGTTTCATCAGCCCTGTTAGTCAACCGCCGCGGCGACCCGTGGATCTTGCGGTGCTCAGCGAGGACCTGGGCCTGGATCTGGTGACGTTCCAGGACCACCCGTACCAGGCAGCGTTGCACGACACGTGGACGCTGCTGACATGGGTGGCAGCGCGAACCTCGCACATTCATGTCGCGGGGAACGTGTTGAACCTCCCCTTGCGACAACCCGCTGTCCTCGCGCGGGCTCTGGCGAGCTTGGACCTGCTCAGCGACGGTCGTGCGGAGTTGGGCATCGGCTCGGGTGGCTACTTCGACGCGATGGCGTCGATGGGTGCCCCGCTGCTGACGCCGGCCGAAGCTGTGAGCGGGTTGGACGAGGCGCTGGACATTGTCCGCGGCATCTGGGATGTAGAGGCTACGACTGCGCTGCGGGTCGAGGGTCGATTCCACCGGGTCGATGGCGTCCAACGTGGACCCGCGACCGCTCGTCGGATCCCGATCTGGGTTGGTGCGTACAAGCCGCGGATGCAGCGGATGATCGGCAGGAAAGGCGATGGGTGGCTACCCAGTCTTCCTTGGCTGCAGCCGGGAGGCGTCGCTGAGGGCAATCGCATCATCGATGACTCCGCTCGTCGCGCGGGCCGCGATCCGGGTGACATCGCGCGACTGTTGAACATCGTCCCACCGGTGTCGGCCGAACAGATGGCTCGGCTTGCGATCGAGGACGGGGTCTCGACGTTCATCCTGGGCAGCGACGACCCGGGTGAGCTGCGCCGGTTCGCTGAGGTCACGGTCCCCGAGATCCGCGACCGGGTCGAGAACGCCCGGGCGGGCAGCGGTCATGCCGCAACGACCACCCCGCCGGCCCCCTCGATGGCTCCCGCGCTGGCGGGCGACCCGGGTGCCGCCGTCACTGGCTGCGCATGCACTGGTTCCCGGCGACCAGGGCTACGCCGCGTACACGTCGGGGTTCTTCCGGGGGGCCCGCCCCGCCATGGTGCTGAGACCGCAGTCGCCCGCTCAGGTACAGGACGCTGTGCGGTACGCCGACCGGCACCGCGACGTGCCGCTGGGCGTCCGTAGTGGCGGGCACGGACTGTCGGGCAGGTCGTTGAACGACGGGGGCATCGTGATCGCCGTGGACGGACTCGATGAGATCACCGAGCTCGATGGAGGGCGCGCGCGTCTCGGCCCTGGTGCCCGTTGGGGGGACGTGGCGGCTGCGCTGGCGTCCCACGGACTGGCGCTGACCGCGGGCGACTACGGCAGCGTCGGTGTCGGTGGCCTCGCAACCGCCGGGGGCATCGGCTGGTTCGTGCGCGAGCACGGGCTGACGATCGATCATCTCCGGTCAGTCGAGGTGGTCACCGCTGATGGCGAGCTGGTCCATGCGAGCGCAACGGAGAATGCCGACCTGTTCTGGGCGATGCGGGGCGCTGGTGCGAACTTCGGCGTGGTTGTCTCGTTCGAGTTCGAGCTCCACCCCGTCGGTTCCCAGGTCGGCTTCGCGATGTTGGTGTTCGCACCCGAAGACATCGCTGGTTTCCTGCAGGACTGGGGCACGACGATCGAGGCCGCTCATCCCAGCGTGACTGGGACGCTGACGATCAGCCCGAGCTCGCGCGCGCGGCCGGCGATGGCCCAGGCGCTGATCGTCGTCGACTCCGACGACGCTGACACCGTCCTCGACCGCCTACAACCCTTCGCAGGGCTGGCGCCCATGGCCGATCAATCCGTCCAGCTCATGCCCTACGCCTCACTCCTGGCGCAACCGGCCGGACCGGAGGCCAACCTGGGACGTGGCGAACCACTCGGTCACTCCGGCCTTGTACGGCATCTCGACGCCGACGTCGCCAGAGGACTGGCCGACCTGTTGTCGTCGAAGAGCTCATTCATCCTCTCGGTGCGGTCCGCCGGCGGTGCGGTAGCCGAGACTCCAGCGGATGCCACGGCCTACGCATGGCGTGACGCGAACTTCTTCGTCGCAACCCTGGGGGGCGGATCCCTTGACTTCGAGAAGCACTGGAATCAGTTGATCCCCCTGTTCGAAGGCATGTATCTCAGTTTCGAGACCGACACCGGTCCCGACGTCGTCGCACGCGCGTTCCCGCCCGCCCACCTGAAGCGGCTGCGTGAGCTGAAGCGGCAGTGGGACCCCAGCGGCCTGTTCCGCGACAACTTCTTCATCGACCCCACGGTCGCCGACCCGGAAGCCGCAGAGCTTTCGGTCGCTGACGACAGCGTGCGCTGACCTACGACCGGGCCGAGGCGCGCCCACCGCCCGAGTCGATTCTCTCCGCCGCCGCGTACATGCGCCGGTCCACATACCCAACCGCACCATCCCGTCGACATCACCTATGAGGAGAACCATGTCCCTGTTCCGGCTCGACGCCAGTATTCGCACCGAGGGCTCAGCCAGCCGCGCCCTGGCCGATATCGTCGAGGCCCGCTGGCGCGAAGCCGCCCCAGCGGCCCAGATCACTCGTCGACACCTCGTCGCCGACCCCATCCCGGGCGATGCGTGGCACACCGCCGTCGGCGCGTGGCACATCCCCGAAACCGACCGCACCCCCACCCAGCAGTCTGCGGTAGACCTGGCCAGGTCTCTGGCTGATGAGCTCGCTGTCGCAGACGCGTACCTGTTTGCCGTCCCGCTCTACAACTTCGGTGTATCCCAGCACTTCAAGACCTACGTCGACCTCGTCGCCACCGACCCACGCATGGCCGACGTCACGCCCGCCACCGCTGACAAGCCCGGTGTCCTGGTCACCGTGCAAGGCGGCAACTACTCCCCAGGTACGCCCAAGGAAGGCTGGGACCACGCCACTTCGTGGATGCGCCGCATCCTCGAAGACGTCTGGCACATCGATCTCGACGTGGTGACCCGAGAATTCACCCTCGTCGGCGAGAACCCAGCCCTCGACGAGTTCACAGACATGGCCGCGGACATCAGAACCGGTGCCGAGAACAACGCACACGAGAGCGGTCGCACCTTCGCACAGCGAAGCCGGCCTGCGGGCGCGTGAAATCACCACGCAAGTAGACCTTCTGGACGCGCCGCAGTTGCCGTATGTGCGAGCTCGAGGGTGGTGGGGAAGCGCTCAGTCTATTCGGAACTCGGCACGAGCGGCGTGAGAGGAAGCGCAGACGTCGGCTTCCTGCGGTCGCGGAGAGGAATGGAGAGGTAACCGAGCCAGGAGAAGTCGAAGCGACGCAGAACGGTACGGCGTGCCAGGGCGAGGAGAACCGCAGCGCCGGTCACCGCCATCCAGGCCGGCATCGGGTAGAGGGCCAAGCGTTCACCCAAACCGAAGTGGAGTGTCTGGGCGAGCATCAGGATGGCCCCGACAACTCCGACCAACGCGCACAGCGCGGACCACAACGCGACCATCCGACGCTCATTCCAGAGGTGCCAAGCGATGAGTACGAGAACTACGTGTCTGGCGACGAAGCCGGGCAGTACAGCGGACCAGTGCGTGATGGTTCCGTCGTTCGCGGGGAACAGTCCCGTCGCGGCAGTGCTGACTGCGATGACGACGGCGAGCGTGAGGATCCACTTCTTCGACCGCCCGTTCCGGATGTGCCGATGCAGGAAGAACGCGCCTACCAGCGTCAGAACTCCGAGCGCGACGAACGTCGAGTTCATGACGTCGTGCATCGGCGAGCATGAGTCCACCTCGCAGCTGGTCACACCGAGGGAACTGATCGAGTCCTGCGCGAAGCTGTAGGGCCTGCTCCATGCCGAAGCCGTGAACATCTCCGCCAGCACGTAAGCGAAGCTCAGCACCCATGCAGTCCCGGCTGCAGCGTGGCGCAGATTGTGCGCGGAGCTCTGGGAGGTGATGGTGTGATCCTTCTGGCGGAGCGGACGAGGTCGAAGGTCCGACTGTACGTGGGCAAACTGAGAGTGTCCGCTTTGTCCAGTAAAATTTCGGGTCGCCACTGTCGATCGTGTGTATTGTCCCTGGGGTGTCCTTGGGGGGCATATGGCGGAGACACCGGGGGGCGTCCAGCATGGTCTGTCACGATTCTGCGCGCTCGCGGATGGAGTCGATCGGGTCGTACTTGCCCGCGCGCATAGTCACCAACGAGGAACTCCTCGCCGGGATGACGCACCCACCGCATCTGGACATCAAGGCCGTGACCGGGATCGAGCGCCGCAGGGTCTACGACCGAGATGCACAGCCACCTGAGGATTCGCTCAGCATGGCTCTCGATGCGGCACGAACCGCGCTGAACCGATCTTCGTTCGATGCCGCCGACCTCGATGTCGTGATCAACTGCTCGATCACCAGGTTTCGCGACGGTGACACCCTGTGTTTCGAGCCGTCCTTCGGGTTGACGATCAAGAACGAGCTGGGAGCCGAGCGAGCGATCCATTTCGACATCTCGAACGCCTGCGCTGGGATGTTGACCGGTGTCCTTGTCCTCGACGCGATGATCAGGAGCGGAGCGGTGCGTCGAGGGATGGTCGTCTCCGGCGAGAGGATCACTCCGATCGCCGAGACCGCAGTGATCGAGATCGCCGACAGGTACGACCCACAATTCGCGTCGTTGACGGTCGGTGACGCAGCGGCAGCGGTCATCCTCGATGACGGAGGTACCGAGGGAGACCGGCTCGAGTACATCGAGCTGATGACCTGCTCGAAATACTCCGAACTCTGCATCGGTCAGGCCAGCGAGAAGGGGCCCCGAATTGCGCTGTACACCGACAACCGCGCCATGCACAACGCCGACCGGTACCGGCTCTGGACGATGCGTCAGCGAGACTTCCTCGCCGAGCGTGGGACGACGTTCGTCGACGAGGAATTCGACTTCATCGTTCATCATCAGTTCTCCAAGCCGGCCGCCGACGTGATCAACGTGCTCGCTGCGGAGGAATTCGATGCAGCTCTCCCACCTGGCCTGGACGTGTTGGAGGACTACGGCAACACGGCGTCGACGTCGCACTTCGTCGTACTCGACCATTTCCTACAGCGTGGCGTGATCCCGCCTGGGTCCAAATTGCTGTTGGTTCCTGCTGCTTCGGGTGTCGTTGCCGGCTACCTGGCATTGACGCTCGGGAAGGTATAGATCGTGGGTGTCGTCATTGCTGCAACGGCGGCCAGGCCGATCCGCGCCAGCGGGATCGAAGCGTGTGCCCAGGCCGTGACTGCCGCTGTTGCCGAGGCAGGTCTGCGCCCGGGGGACGTCCACGCGGTGATCAACGTCGGTGTCTATCGGGACTCGAATATCGTGGAACCAGCTGTGTCGGCACTCATTTCGAAGAGTGCTGGAATAGGCCTCGAATACACCGCCGGTGCGGTACCCACGTTCTCGTTCGACTTGATGAATGGGCCGTGCGGCGTTCTCAATGCCGTCCAGGTGGCGTCCTCGCTGCTGACGACCGGGAGTGTCGCGAACGTGGTGATCTGTGCAGGGGACACGCACCCCTCGATGACACCCCAGCCCTACGAGAGCTTTCCCATAGCCTCCGTGGCGACCGCACTCGTGCTGGTCTCGGAAGATTCCGATGCCGGATTCGGTGTCCTGCAGACCGAATCGATATCGGGACCGGTGCGAATCGAAGGTGGGGTCACCATATCGGCGGTCGGTACCCAAGGCCGCTCGACGGTGGCGGTCACCAGGTCCGACGACCATTTCGAGTCGATCCGGCTTGCGGTCGATGTCACGCAGCGTGCGCTGAAATCCCGACGGCTCGACCCGGGCAAGGTCGCACTGATTGCAGGTGCTCCGTTCCCTACGTTCGGTGCCGAGATCGGCACCGCCGTCGGCATCGACGATGTAACCGTGCCCGAGTGCGACGGCGACCCGCACACCTCGGCCCTCCCCCTTGCCTATGGCAGGGCTGCACTCGCACGCCGAGATTTGATCTTCGTGGCAGGCGGCGGACCGACCGCAGCGGCAATCACGTACCGACGACAGCTCAGACCAGGAAGTTGACACAAACCATGAAGTGGACACGAACCATTCCAATTCTCGGGTGGCTGTTCCTGATGTGGGGCGCGTGGGCGGCAGCCCAAGGGCGCTTGCCACGCTCGCATGCAGTGCGCGCCGCCCTGATGATCGACGCCGGACTCAGCATCGGCGCGCATGCGGTTCAGATCCCCGCGGCCATCTCGGCCGCGCAGCCACTCGGACATTCGCGTCGACGAATCACGCTACTCACCATGGTGTTCGGTGCAACCTGGTATCGGACGCTGGCGTGAAGGTACTCGTCACCGGGGCGGGTGGATTCGTCGGATCTGCCCTCGTGCGCGACCTCCGTGCACTCGGCCATGAGGTCCGGGCGGGCGTGCGGTCGGCGGCACAGGCCGGCGAAGTACCGGCCCAGCTCGACGACCGTGACATGCTCGACGTGGCCTGTTCGGGGGTCGATGCCGTGGTGCATGCCGCCGCGAGGCTCGGCCAGTTCGGGAGCCGCCGCGGTTACTGGGACGACAATGTCCGTGGAACCCATCGTCTTCTCGCCGCTGCGAAGGCGGCCCAGGTCGGACGATTCGTGTTCGTGTCCAGTCCCAGCGCGCTGATGACGCCCGGTGACGGTGACCGGTTCGACATCGATGAGACCGAGCCCTACCCGAACCGATTCTTCAACGCCTATTGCGAGACCAAGGCCGAGGCCGAACGCATCGTACTTCGTTCCAACACAGATGAATTCACGACGCTGGCACTTCGACCCCGGGCGGTGTGGGGGCCAGGGGACCGATCCGGGCCGGTGGCAACAGTCATCGAACGGATGCGGGCAGGCTCCATGCCCGATCTCAATCGCGGACGTGACGTGTTCGTGAGCATCTGCCACATCGACAACCTGTCGTCGGCCTGCGCTGCGGCCCTGGATCCGATGCGGTCCGAGTCCGACGTCGTAGGGGGACATGCCTACTTCGTGGCCGACGGCCAACCGGTCGAACTCGGCTACGTATTCGGTCGCCTGGCCGCGGCGTTGGACGTCGCTGCCCCGACACGGACTGTGCCCCGGGCAGTTCTGACACCGGCCCTTGCTGCGATCGAGGCGATCTGGAGAATCCCGTTCGTAGGGGAACGCGTGGAGCCGCCGTTGTCGAAGTACTCGGTTGCTCTGCTGACCAGATCCGCAACCTACGATCTGGCCGCCGCGCGCCGGGATCTCCATTGGAAGCCGACGGTCGAGTTCAACTCCGCACTGGAAAGGATGGTGCGCAATGCCTGACCTATGGGTGATCGTTCCCGCGTACAACGAGGAAGTCGGAATATTCGACACTCTTGCCTCGCTTGCAGTGCAACAGGACCCGAGCTTCACGCTTCTGGTGGTGGACAACGGGTCGACGGACGGGACGCGCGCTGTGGTTACGGAGTTCGCGCGCGAGAATCCTCGGATGCGAACAGAGATCGTCTCGGAACCTGTCAAAGGTACTGGCGCGGCAGCGGATACCGGTATGCGGTACGCCATCGCTGCGGGGGCCGAGCTGTTGGCGCGTACCGATGCGGACTGTCTTCCGGCGCCCGATTGGACGGTTCAGATTCGGCGTGGCTTCGACTCGGGCCTTCTGCTGCTCAGCGGTGATCTGCGACCGCGCACGGACGAGGGTGTGGGGCGCGGCCGGGTACTGATGGTCCGGGCGGCGGTGGAGCTGGCGTCGTTCGTGGGCAAGTATCGTTCCGGAAATCGAGACCCGTCCTACCTCGGTCCGTACGTGATGACGCCAGGGTGCAACATGGCAATCACCGCCGAACTGTACGTCGAGGCAGGCGGGTTCCCGCGTACCTGCATCGAAGACCTCCACGAGGATCGTGCTCTCGTCAATGCGGTGCGTCGGGTCACACGTCGCTACGGGCGGTGCCGAGCGATGCGTGTGTACGGATCTCAGCGTCGGGTCAAGGCGTGGGGAATCGTGAAGACTCTTCAGTGGTACGCCGACCACCGATTTCGCCCTGAGCTCGTGGACATTCGATGACCGAGGCAACCGAACAGCCGGGGCTGATCGAGTTGATCCGAGCCCGCGCAGAGGTGGCTCCACACGATCCTGCCGTCGGGTCGTCCCCGGGCACCGCGTGGACGTATGCCGAGCTGACAACTCGGATCGATTCTGTGGCAGAGGGTCTGACCAGACGAGGACTCAGGCCCGGTCAGCGAATGTTGTTCTCGATTCGGCCATCTCCCGAGTCGATTGCGCTGGTTCTCGGCACGATAGCGGCTGGCGGCACGATCGTGTTCCTCGATCCCGGGATGAGCGAGGAGTTGTTCCGCAGTCGAATATCGCTCATCGACCCGAAATGGGTTGCAGCCGAGTCGCTGCTCTACGCGGCTGCGGCCCCTGGTCCGCTGGGAACGCTGGCCCGTCGACGTGGACTGGTCCTCCCTCGTTTGAGCGCGCTGCGTGCACACAAGATACGCTGCGGTCCGTGGCTGCCCGGCGTTCCGAGGGGCTCTGTCGAGGCTCGGGCCCTCCTCGACCAGTGCATCACCGGACCGGCGGTAGGTGGCCGTAGTCTCGATTCGGACGCGCTGGTGGTCTTCACCTCCGGAACCACAGCGGACCCGAAGGCAGTGGTCCATTCCGAGCGTTCGCTCACCGCGGCCTTCCACGCGCTCGCCGGACGGGCAGAACTCGGACCTGGTTCGGTCGTGTACACCGACCAGGCGATGATCGGACTACCTGCGCTGCTCAGTGGAGCGAGGTGGAACATCCCGAGGCACCCGCTGATGTCCGGCATCGACGAGCGCCGATTCATGCAGTTCCTCGGTGACGCGACACATGCCTTTGTCGTTCCCGCGCATCTGCCGAAGATGATGAGCCTTGTTGCAGCCGGCGAGGTCGAGTTCCCGGGGAGCCTCGAGCAGATCCTGCTGGGCGGTGCGCCCGTCAATGCTGCTGTGCTGGAGGCGGTTCGCAGCGTCCTTCCCGATGTCGACGTCATGGCGATATACGGGATGACCGAGATCTTGCCCATTGCAACGGTTTCCGGCGCAGACAAGCTGGCCTACGAGGGTGTGGGAGACTTGGTGGGAACACCGGTACCCGGCGTCGAAGTTCGTGTCGCCGACGACGGGGAGCTGCACTTCTCGGGCCCGAATCTGTGCACCGGGTATCTCGGGGCCGGCCCGATGTCGGAACACGCGTCGGGTGATCTCGGAAGTCTCGTGGACGGACGAATCGTGTTGTCCGGCCGCGTGAAGGACATGTTCATACGAGGTGACACGAACGTCTACCCGGGATTGTACGAGCCTCGAATCGCCTCTCTTCCAGGCGTCGACGGGTGCGCATTCGTCTCGGTGCCCGACCGCTACGGTGACGAGCAGATCATCCTCGCACTCGTGACGGCGAGCGCCGATGCCTTCGACAGAGCAGTCGATGCTCTCGAGTCCATCGTCGATCATGCTGCTCGGCCGGATCGGGTGTTGCGCGTCGACGGTATCCCTACTTCGGGGCGCGCGTCGAAGCCCGACCGTGCCTTACTGGCAACACAACTGGAGAAGGTGAACAGATCATGAGTCTGGCATCGATTGTTGCTCCGTTTCGAACTGTCGAGAGCAGGCAGGAACTCAAACTGCTGTTCCTGGCCCAGCCAGTAGTCCCCGTTGTGCTCCTCGGAGTCCGACTGTTCGGCCCGATTCGGAACCTCCCCGGACTCGGGTGGGTCGTCACCGATCCGCTGTTGGCCAGACAGATCTTCAACGACGCCAAGCATTTCTCGATTGTCGATCACGGTGGCGCCGGGTTCTGGTGGAAGCAGGTTCTCGGCGAATGGGTCCTCGACCTGTTCGACGGCGTCGGGCATCATCGGATCCGCACCGCGGTACGAGATCTGTTCACAGCGGAGTTCACCAACCTGCTGGTCGAGCGGGCAGGCGGATCGAGTTTCGCGGCGTTGAGCGAGGATCTTGCCGCCGGCAGGCAGGTCGACATCGTCGCGTGGTCGAGGGCGACGATCGGCAGGGTGCTGGCCGACCTCGTCGGCATGACGGCCAGCGACGTCGCCGACACGTTTCCCGACGCCGACCCGTCCGACATTTCCGGCCTCTATCGTCTCCTGAGTGCGGAGGGCGAGAACCTTGCCAACTACGCAATGGGTATCGGTGCACCGGATCTGACGGACGAGGACATGCAGTCCTCCAAACAGGTCGTGGAACGAATCACGTCCATGGTTCCCCGTGCATACGCAACAGCCGGTGACGACACCGTCCTCGGACGGCTGCGCCGAAGCGGAGTGAGCGAGCAACATGCAATCGGATTGACAGCGCTGATGGTGGTCGCGGGTACCCAGACGACCATCGCAACTGTCGGGCGAATGGTTGCGCTGCTGCATGATTCCGGCGAACAGCACACGCTGCTGGCGAATCCGGACAACGTCGAGAACACGGTTCGGGAAGCTCTTCGGGTCACCAGTGCCGCGGCGGCCGTCGGACGCGGTGTCTCGCACGACGTCCGGATCGGGGGCAAAGACCTGAAAAGGGGTGACGAGGTGAAGGTTTTCCTGTGGTCGATCAACAACGCGATCGGCCCATTTCAGGCCGATCGCGCGTATGTGCCGGAGCTGCGGCAACTGTGGTTCAGTGGCGGACGGCACCTCTGTATCGGTTCGACGTTGGTCAACATCGAGCTCGCCCGTGTCCTCGGTGCGTTGACCGCCAGTGGGAGGCCGTGGCGGATCGTGGAACGAAAAGCACGTTCCCGCTTGCTTGTTCCGGGTTACGAAAAGTTGGTCATCGAGCTGGTCTGAGATCGATCAGAACCTGTACGTCGACGGCGAGGCCGGTGAGGGCCGAGGCGCATGTGGCACGCAAGTGTGCTGCAGACTCCACGAGTTCCTCGTGTGCGACTCCGCTGGAGTCGGTGACGCCGGAGATTCTGAGCACGCGCTTGTTCTTGACATCGAGCACCCGGCCGCTCGCCGACGCGATTCCAGGAGTCGACTCGAACTCGGCTGCCGCGTTCTGCGCGGCCGACACCAGGTCGACACTGGCGTGTTCGTCGTTCTCACTGACCAACCTGGCCGGCTGCCTTCTCGGCCGGTGGGCGTAGAGCCACCGAAGACCGATGGCAAGCGTCAGTACGGCGGCAGCAGTCAGAGCCCATGGCCACCACGCCATGTCCGCCCAGCTGCCCGGTGACCAAGTCTCGAACGTTCTGCGGGCCTCGTGCACCTGATCCGGAAGCTGTCCGCGCTGCCACGCGGCAGCAGCTGCACCGACGGCGATGAGCACCGCGCCGACGACGAAGGTGGCGAATCGATCGAAGACAGCCACACCGGAACCGATGGACGAGACACGCGTGCGACCCGGGCGACGGCCGAGCCAGACTCCCTCGGAGACGGAAAGGCGATGCGTCTTCTGTCGTGGCAGAAGGGCGAGCACGACAAGTATCAACCCCAGAACTGCGATGGCAATCCCGATCGGCAGCAGTGCCGACGACACGGTCGAATCGACGAGCGTGTCGGTGACTGAGCTGATCCATGCGGTACCAGAGATCGCGCCGAACTCGATGAGGGCGTCTCGTCCGAGGATTACGCCCAGAACACACAGCGCGAGTGCGAGAAGCACCGCGATCGGTGTTGCCCTCGGCGCTGCTTTCGGGGTCACTCGACTCTCCTGGTGGTTGTGGAGTTGCGTTCGGGCGCAACGTAATGAATGCGGACAGCGATCGTGTCGACGTCGAGGCCGCTGTCTCGAACGAGATCCTCGGACACCGCGGCGCGAATACGGGATGCGACGTCGGCGATCGGCGTCGCCCATCTAGTTGCGGCCTCGACCGTCGCTGTGACCCGTCTGCCGCGCACGGATGCCTCGACATGTGGAAGCGTGCGCGCCGTCAACCCACCCGTGACGCGTTCGACGCCCGAGACACGGCCGGCTGCGATCTCGGCGATGCGCGTGACGACGCGGTCCCGTACTTCGAGGGTGCCCCGGGGAGTGTCGGCGCCTGGTGCGCTATCGGTCATGCCTGCGTCCGCGAGAGAATGCCGAGACGTCGAGTTCGCCGTCGATGTACCGGCCGACCGCGAAGCCGGCGGCGGCGAGAACGACTGCGAACAGGAATCCGGTGAAACCGCCTGTCGCAGCTGCGATCGCCAACAGAAGTCCTACGAACAGTCCGATGGTCGAAGTCGTCATGATCTTGTGTTGCTCCTGGCTAGATGTCGAAGTAGCGCTTGGATCGCACCCGGTCGAGGGCGCGTACGACTGCTGTGATGGCTGATCGCTTTCGGCGTTTCCACACGCTGCGTCGAACGGTGATGGGTTCGAATGTGGCGGGCACAGTTCCGAATGTGGCGGGCGCCGTGCCGAATCTGCGTTCCACGGCCGCGAGTTCGCCCGCGTAGACGTCTGGATCTCCCCCGACATCCGGGTGATGTGCGCGGGCCACGGCTCGACGAGCGGCCGTGTGTTCGGCAGATCGGGTCATACTCGAACTACGTCCTCCACAGTGACGTGAACGGGCCCGTTCGACAGCGCACTGACGGCGGTGCGGATCGCATCGGCCGTCTCGCGGATGGAATTTCCGGCTGCGACAGTCACGTGGACCTCGACGCCGTCGTCGCTGATCCGGATGCCGGACACCCGCCTGCCCGGCAGATATGTCGCCGCTTCACCGAACATCCCGCCGTGCAGGCCGGCGACACCTGATGTCGCCAGCACTGCATCGGCGATCACTTCGGAGATGTCGGGTTGCTCGGTCACTGAACCCGAGTTCCCGTGACTTCCTGGCCCTCGTCGTCACCTTCGTCGAGGTACACGTCGTGGACGACGATATTGACCTCGGTGACCTCGAGGCCGGTCATCCGCTCGACGGCGGTGATGACGTTGCGACGGATGCCCGATGCGAGATCGGCGATGGACACGCCGTACTCGGCGACGATGTCGATGTCGACGGCTGCTTGGCGCTCCCCGACCTCGACCGACACGCCCTGTGACTGGTTGACGCGCGCACCCGGAATCCGTTCGCGCAGAGCGCCGATCGCGCGGGAGGTGCCGCCGCCGACGTCGTGGACACCCTCGACCTCGCGGGTTGCGATTCCGGCGATCTTCGATACGACCGTGTCGGCGATCGTGGTCCGCCCGGTCGTGCTCACCAGTGCGGAATCGGTCTTGGGAGTGACTGCGGCCTGCGAAGATGCGGTGTCCGACTTGTCCAGCGTCTGGCTGCTCATGTGTTCTCTCTCCTTCGAGTGCGATTGTGTCGGAAGTAGGTCGTACCCAGAATCCGAAAGCGCATGCCTGAATCGAGTGATCTGAGACACAGCCCGTTGTGCCTGGTACAACGGTGTCGTGAACGACGAGGCGTTGCGGACGGACCACATCCTGGTCAGCAATGCCGCGCTCGGAGACACCGATGCGTTCGAGCAGATCGTTGCTCGGTACGGCCCTGAGATGTTCCGCTACGCCAGCAACATGCTGTCCGACCACGGTGCGGCCGAGGAAGTGGTGCAGGACGCCTTCGTCGCAGCGTGGAAGGGACTGGACACCTTTCGGGGCGATTCGAAGCTGCGGACCTGGTTGTTCTCGCTCGTGTCCCACAAGGTGGTGGACCATCGGCGCAAGCGAGCGGTGGCGCCCGCCGAAGATTGGATCTTCGAGCGAAGCAGCACAGACGCCACCGCGGACCCGGAGAAGCGGGCGGCGGCCGAGAACTTCATGGAAGATCTCGGCCGTGCCCTGTCCGAGTTGCCGTACCGCCAGCGGGCGTGCTGGTTGCTGCGTGAGGTCGAGGGGATGACACATCCGGAAATCGGGCAGATCATGACACTGTCGGCTGGTGCAGTTCGCGGGCAGCTGCAGCGAGCACGAACAACTCTGAGCGAAAGGTTGGCGGCATGGCAGTGATGCGACGATGACGCCGGACCCCGACTCGATTCTGAACCGAGCCGCCCGCGAGCTGCGGGACGCGCCCGAGGAACCGCGCTGGGTGGACATCAGCAGCTCGATCATCTCCAAGGTTCGCGCCACGACGCGACGCACGTGGCCGGTCGACGCGTCGTATCCCACCTCTCCCGTGGGGCGCGAGTCCGACACGCTGCATGTCAGCGACCAGGTCGTTCGCAGAGCAATACTCAGGGCGCTCGCCGGGGTCCACGGATCTCAGCCGACCGACATATCGCTCTATCTCGACGACAAGACATGCACCGGAATTTCCATCGCAGTCGTCGGTGCCTACGGCAGCGATCTGCAAGCTGTCGGAAACGATCTGGCGCGCATCGCCATCGGCGTGGTGGCCGATACTCTCGGGGTCGCGCTGGTCCGCTCGGACGTCGACGTTCGCGTCGACGACATCGAAGTGTGACACGACCGTCTGTGACATGACCCCGAGTGTAAGGATTTCATCAAGAACCGCTGCTGACGGCGTAAGCGCTACGTAAGGAACCCGTCCGGGGCGGGGACGAGAGCCGATGCTTGTCCGATGACTGAAATCGTGCTCGTAGGTCTGGCCGCACTGGCCGTGATCTACCTTCTCGTGGCGCTGCTCGATCCCGAGAAATTCTGATGGGCGGCCTCGAAATCCCCATCGTGATCGCAGTGCTCGCCGCTGCGTATGTGCCGCTGGGTGACTACATGGCCAGGGTGTACGACGCCCCACATCATGACCGCGTCGAGTCGGTGCTCTATCGACTGTGCCGCATCGATCCGAAGGCCGAGCAGACCTGGGTGGGCTACGCCACGAGCCTGCTGGGATTCTCCGCCGCGAGCCTGATCGTGCTCTACGTCCTGCAACGCATCCAAGGGGTGCTGCCGCTGAACGGTGGACTAGCGGGGGTGAGTCCGCTCGTGGCGTTCAACACCGCCGCGTCGTTCGTCACCAACACCAACTGGCAGTCCTACGTTCCAGAGACGACCATGTCGAACCTGACGCAACCGCTCGGACTTGCCGTGCAGAACTTCCTGTCGGCTGCGGTCGGAATGGCCGTCGCCGTTGCACTCGTTCGAGGGTTCGTACGGGTCCGCTCGCGCGGTGAGATCGGCAACTTCTGGGTCGACCTGACGCGGGGCACGTTGCGAATTCTGCTGCCGCTGTCCGTGCTGGTCGCTCTGATCATGTTGACTCAAGGGGTGGTTCAGTCGTTCTTGACCGGATTCGTCTCCACCGGAGTCGACGGAACTACCGTCAAGAATGCACTGGCTCCCGTCGCGTCGCAGGAGTCGATCAAGGTTATCGGCACCAACGGTGGCGGCATCCTGGGCGCCAACTCCGCGCATCCGTTCGAGAACCCCACTCCGCTGACCAACGTCGTGCAGATCATTTCGCTGCTGCTGATTCCCGTCGCACTCACCAGGACGTTCGGGACGATGGTCGGCAACCGGAAGCAGGGGCTGACGCTACTGGCTGTCATGGCGGTGCTGTGGGGCGGGATTCTCGCCGTCACGCTCGCCGCCGAGTCGGGTGCGCGTGGTGTCGCGGCGCAGGCTGCAGGCGCCATGATGGAGGGCAAGGAAGTTCGGTTCGGGATTCCCGGTTCCGCGTTGTTCGCGGTGTCGACGACCGGAACATCTACCGGTGCAGTCAATTCCGCTCACGACAGTATGTCCTCGCTCGGTGGCGGCGCGGTGCTGCTGAACATGCTGCTCGGCGAGATCGCACCGGGTGGAGTGGGAAGTGGGTTGTACGGCTTGTTGGTGCTGGCGATCATTGCGGTCTTCGTCGGCGGCCTGCTCGTCGGGCGAACCCCGGAGTTCCTGGGCAAGAAGCTCGGTCGTCGTGAGATCACGATGGCCGCACTGTCCGTGCTGGTCATGCCGGCGCTGGTACTCCTCGGCACGTCGATCACCGTCATTCTCGACTCAACGCAAGGTTTTCAAGGCAATTCCGGTGATCCTGGCTCTGCAGGGGCGATCCACGGTTTCACCGAGGTGCTCTACGCGTATGCGTCCGCGTCCAACAACAACGGCAGTGCGTTCGGCGGTCTGACGGTGACGAGTGGCTGGTTCCAGATATCACTGGGACTGGCAATGCTCCTCGGTCGCTTTCTTCCGATCGTGTTCGTGCTCGCGCTCGCAGGTTCGCTGGTCAAGTCCAAGCGCACCTCGGCCGACGTCGGAACCCTCCCCACCACTGGGCCCTTGTTCGGCGGATTATTGCTGGGCACAGTTGTTCTCGTCTCGGCCTTGACCTTCTTCCCGGCGCTCGCGCTCGGCCCTATCGCGGAGGCTCTTCGATGACCGGATTGTTGACCGCTGACGTTGTAGTCGGCGCATTCCGAAAGCTGGACCCTCGCCACCTCGCACGGAATCCCGTCATGTTCATCGTGTTCGTAGGTTCGATCGTCACCACCGTGCTCGCAGCCATGGAACCGACGGCGTTCGCCTGGGCGACGGCGGGCTGGCTGTGGTTCACGGTGCTCTTTGCCAACCTGGCCGAGTCGGTGGCCGAAGGGCGAGGCAAGGCACAGGCTGCGAGCCTGCGAAAGGTAAAGCAGGACAGTTCGGCTCGACGCCGAAATTCCGACGGCGTCGTGACCGAGGTTCGTGGGGCAGAGCTCTCGGTCGGCGACGAGGTGATCGTGTCGGCCGGTGAGGTGATCCCGGGAGACGGAGATGTGATCGAAGGAATCGCCTCCGTCGACGAATCGGCGATCACCGGCGAATCGGCTCCGGTGGTGCGGGAATCCGGCGGCGACAGATCGGCAGTCACCGGCGGAACCACGGTGCTCTCCGACGAGATCGTCGTTCGGATCACCGCCGCGCAGGGAGAGACGTTCGTGGACAGGATGATCGGACTCGTCGAGGGTGCGAGCAGACAGAAGACGCCCAATGAGATCGCGCTCAATATCCTCCTTGCGTCGTTGACGATCGTGTTCCTTCTGGCCGTCGTCGCGATCGGGCCGATGAGCGTCTACGCCGGTGACTCGCAGAACCCGATCCGCCTGATCGCTCTTCTGGTGTGCTTGATTCCGACCACCATCGGCGCGCTGTTGTCCGCCATCGGCATTGCCGGAATGGACCGATTGGTGCAGCGGAACGTGCTGGCGATGTCGGGTCGAGCCGTCGAGGCTGCCGGCGATATCGACACGTTGCTGATGGACAAGACCGGAACGATCACCTTCGGAAACCGTCGTGCAACGGGTCTGCATCCCGCGCCGGGAATCGACGCCGAACAGCTGGCAGTGGCAGCTCGGTTGTCCTCGCTCGCCGACGGCACTCCAGAGGGCCGCAGCATCGTCGAATTGTGCTGCCGTGATTTCGGACTGATCGATACGGCCGACGACTCCGAACGTGCGGGAGAGTTCGTCGCGTTCACCGCCCAGACACGAATGAGCGGCATCGACATCGACGGCAGGAGTATCCGAAAGGGTGCCTCCGACTCGGTCGCTCAGTGGGTTCGCTCGTACGGAGGTTCCGTGGACCATGTACTCGACAGTTCGGTCCACGACATCGCCCAGGCAGGAGGTACACCCCTCGTCGTTGCCGAAGCCCGGGGCGGCACCGCAAGGGCGCTCGGCGTCGTCGAACTATCGGACGTGGTGAAGCCGGGGATTGCCGAACGGTTCGGGCAGCTACGGGCCATGGGAATCAGAACCATCATGGTGACCGGTGACAATCCCTTGACGGCCAAAGCAATCGCCACCGAGGCAGGGGTCGACGACTTTCTCGCCGAGGCGACGCCGGAGGACAAGCTCGAGCTGATCAGGAGGGAGCAGGACGGCGGTCGACTCGTCGCGATGACCGGAGATGGCACCAACGACGCCCCAGCGCTCGCGCAGGCCGACGTCGGCGTCGCGATGAACACCGGCACGTCCGCCGCCAAGGAGGCGGGGAACATGGTCGATCTGGACTCCGATCCCACCAAACTCATCGAGATCGTCGAGATCGGCAAGCAGCTCCTCATCACCCGAGGAGCGCTGACGACCTTCTCACTGGCCAACGACTTGGCGAAGTACTTCGCGATCCTGCCAGCGATGTTCGCGCCCCTCTACCCACAGCTCGACGCGTTGAACATCATGCGGCTTGCGACGCCGGAGTCGGCGATCCTGTCCGCGGTCATCTTCAATGCACTCGTCATCGTTGCGCTGATACCGCTGGCGCTGAAGGGTGTCCGCTATCGCGCGGCATCGGCGTCGGCGCTACTTCGACGCAACCTGCTGATCTACGGGGTCGGCGGCGTCGTGACGCCGTTCCTCGGGATCTGGCTCATCGACCAACTCGTTCGACTCGTCCCAGGGATCGGCTGACATGCGATTGTTCCGTAGTTTCCTTCGTCAGACACTGGCAGGTTTCGCAGTTCTGGCCGTGTTCACTGCACTCCTCGGAGTTGCCTATCCCGCGACGGTCTGGGTTGTCAGCAGGCTCGACACATCCTCGGCAGAAGGCTCGCCGTTGCGCGACAGCAACGGATGTGTCGTCGGGAGCTCGCTGATCGGCGTCGACCCGCAGGTGGCGCCGGGTGAACCGGACCCGTACTTCCATACCCGCACCACTGGGTCGGTTGCCGACGAGGACGCGTTCGCCCCGGGTGACCCGAGTGCCGCGCTACCGACGAATCAGGGCCCGAACAGTGAACTGCTCGCGAAGTTCGTAGAGCAGCGCCGCGCGGCCATCGCCGAACGGGAGTCGGTGGACCCCGAGCAGGTTCCCGCCGATGCGGTGACCGGATCGGGATCGGGTATCGATCCGAACATCAGCGAGGAATATGCCGCAATTCAGGTCGCGCGGGTCGCGCGGGTCAACGGACTGACCGAGGACGACGTGAAGGCGCTCGTCCGCGAACACACGCACGGTCGGCAGTACGGTGTACTCGGGGCAGCGGCTGTTGCTGTGCCGGAGCTGAACGTGGCGCTCGGGTCGACTGCCCCGTCGTGCGCGAGCGGAGAGGGATAACCGACAGTGGAGCCAGGTGAGCTGCGAATCTACCTAGGCGCGGCTCCGGGCGTCGGGAAGACGTTGGCGATGCTGAACGAAGCGCATCGACGCATGGGGCGTGGGTGCGACGTGGTTGCGGCAGTCGTCGAAACGCACGGCCGGGATCGCACTGCGGCAGCGCTCGTTGGAATCGAGATGGTCGCCCCGCTCGAGATCGCCTACCGGGGTGTGGTGGTTCCGGAGCTGAACGTCGAGGCAGTGCTGGCCAGGAAACCGGACCTGGTTCTCGTCGACGAGCTTGCCCACACGAACACGCCTGGGTCACGGCACGTCAAGCGTTGGCAGGACGTGATGGAGTTGCTCGATGCGGGTATCGACGTCGTGTCCACCGTCAACGTCCAGCATCTCGAATCCCTGAACGACGTGGTTCGGCAGATCACCGGCGCCACTCAACGAGAAACAGTCCCGGACAGTGTGGTTCGCGGAGCCGCGCAGGTGGAGCTCGTCGATGTGACGCCGGAGGCTCTGCGTCGCAGGATGAGCCACGGGAACATCTACGCGGCCGACAAGGTCGATGCGGCTCTGAGCAACTACTTCCGACTCGGAAACTTGACCGCACTACGCGAGCTTGCTCTGCTCTGGACCGCGGACCAGGTCGATGCCGCACTCGTGAAGTACCGCAACGACAATCGCATCACCGATACCTGGGAGGCTCGTGAACGGGTCCTGGTCGCGGTCACCGGTGGACCGGAATCGGAGACGTTGGTACGGCGAGCCAGTCGGATCGCGTCGCGGTCGAGTGCGGAACTGATGGTGCTGCACGTGGTCCGGGGCGATGGACTCTCCGGGGTGTCGGCTCCACAGATGGGCGCGGTCCGCACGTTGGCGGCTGCGCTCGGGGCAAGCATGCACAGCGTGGTCGGCGAGGACGTGCCGACAACTCTTCTGGAGTTCGCCCGCGGTGCCAACGCGACGCAGTTGGTGATCGGGACCTCACGGCGCTCGCGTGCCGCACGAATCCTGGACGAAGGCATCGGCGCCGCGGTGGTGCAGAATTCGGGCAAGATCGACGTTCACATGGTGACCCACGACGAGCGTGCGCGCGGTTGGCGACTACAGGTCGGTCGTGGAAGTCGACGCGTGTTGTCGTGGATCGCTGCGATCCTTGTGCCGTGTGTGGCGACGGGCCTGTTGACCGTTCTGGATTCGCGGCTCGACTCCACCGGAGAAAGTGCACTGTTCTTCATGGTCGTGCTGTGCGTCGCACTGCTCGGTGGCGTTGCACCCGCGGCACTGTCGGCGCTGATCGCCGGGTTCTTGCTGAACTTTTTCTTCACCGCGCCGCGTTACAGCCTCACCGTCGCCGAACCCGAGAACTTCGTCGTCACCGTCGTACTGTTGCTCGTGGCAGTGGCGGTGGCGGGATTGGTCGATGCCGCCGCCAGCCGCACACGCGAAGCCAGGTACGCGTCCCGGGAAGCCGAACTGCTGACCCTGTTCGCCGGATCGGTCTTGCGAGGCGCCGATCTTGATGCCCTGTTGGAGAAAGTGCGCGAAACCTACGGGCAGCGCGCGGTGCTGCTCGTCGAGGAATCCACCGGTGTGACCGTCGGAGCAGTCGGCGAGAAGTCGGCAACGGAGGCAGATACCCGGATAGAAGCTCCAGGAGGGGATTTCACGATGCTGCTCGTCGGCCCCCGGACCCGCGCACGTGATCGGCGGGTGCTTGCAGCCGTTGCGAATCAAGCGGCAGGACTGGTCCGTCAAGCTCGATTGAGCGAGGAAGCCAGTCGCGCCACCGTACTCGCCGAGGCGGACGTGCTCCGACGAGCGCTGTTGTCCGCCGTCAGTCACGATCTGCGAACTCCCCTCGCGGCCGTCAAAGCAGCATCTTCGTCGTTGCGCAGCACCGACGTCGAGTTCTCCGCCGAGGACACCGCCGAACTGCTCGCCACCATCGACGAGTCGGCGGATCAGTTGACCTCGCTGGTCGGCAATCTACTCGATTCGTCTCGTCTGCAGGCCGGGGTCGTTCGCCCCGCACTCGCCCCGGTGTACGTCGAGGATGCCGTCCAGCGCGCGCTGATCGGTACGGCAGCGTCGATCGGTACGGCAGGGTCGGCCGGGACCGTGCACGTCGACGTCGGAGACACACAAGTGCTTGCCGATGCCGGACTGCTCGAGCGTGTACTCGCGAATCTGGTGGACAACAGCGTTCGGCACGCAGCCGGAAGCACGATCAGGATCGGTGCAACGGTACTCGGAGACCGAGCGTCGATCACCGTGGCAGACAGTGGGCCCGGAATTCCACGGGGATCCGAGAAGACGATGTTCGACGCCTTCCAGCGACTCGGCGACCGCAACACCACCGTCGGGGTAGGGCTGGGACTGTCCGTCGTCCGCGGATTCGTCGAAGCCATGGGTGGCGGGGTCGACGCGTCGGATACACCCGGCGGCGGACTGACGATCACCGTGGACCTGCAGGCCGCACCATGAGTGAGACTGCACGAATCAGAATCCTCGTCGTCGACGACGAACCCCAGATCATCCGGGCCCTGCGGATCAACCTGAAAGTCCGCGGGTACGACGTGGCGACTGCGGCGTCGGGATCGGAAGCGCTGCGTGTGGCGGCGAACTTTCATCCCGAGATAGTCCTACTCGACCTCGGCCTGCCCGATTTCGACGGGATCGACGTCATCGGCGGGTTGCGCGGGTGGACCGACATTCCCATCGTCGTACTGTCGGCGCGAACCGATTCGGCGGACACCGTCGAGGCGCTCGATGCGGGCGCGGACGACTTCGTGACCAAGCCGTTCGAAATGGACGCGTTGCTCGCTCGTCTGCGCGCAGCCCTGCGACGTGGGCCTCGCGCGGTGGAAGATGCTGTGGTGGTGACGGATTCGTTCATCGTCGATCTCGCGGCGAAGACGGTCACCCGAGGCGGTGCGACCGTTCATCTCACCCGCACCGAGTGGGGAGTGCTCGAGCTGTTGGCGCGCAACCGCGGAAAACTGGTGTCGCAGAAAGAGATACTGCAGACGGTCTGGGGTCCCCGGCATGAGCGTGAAACCCACTACCTGCGAATCTACCTCGGCCAACTACGGCAGAAGCTCGAGGACGACCCGTCGCATCCCCGGCATCTACTGACCGAAACCGGCATGGGTTATCGACTGGTGTGACTACCCACCGAGTACGACGCCTTCCCGGCGGGGGTCGGCACCGCCTGTCCAACCGTTGTCCGTGCGTTGCACCGCACTCAGGCCGCTCGACTGGTCCGCAGTCGAGACTTGGTGGCCCCACTGCTCGAGTTGGCGGACAACGGGGTCGTCGGGGCCCGAGACGTTCGGGTGCTCGCCGCCGTAGTTGGTGCTCGGTGAGTTCGCAGCGCCGAAGTCGACCATGGACACGGCCTGCTGCGGATTCATTCCCCAATCGAGAACGCCTACCAAGGTCTTGACGACGAATTGGATGATGACCGATCCTCCGGGTGATCCGGCGACGAGGGCGAGTTCGCGGCCACCGTCGGAGTTTCTGTCGAAAACCAACGTCGGCGCCATCGAACTTCGCGGACGCTTGTTCGGCTCGACCCGGTTCGCGAGCGGAGTGCCGTCCGGGGCAGCGGGCTCGGCCGAAAAGTCGGTCAGCTGGTTGTTCAGCAGGAAACCGTCCACCATGTGGAAGGATCCGAACGCCGACTCGACCGTGGTGGTCATCGACGCCGCGTTTCCGTAGCTGTCGACGACTGAGATGTGGCTGGTTCCGTGTTCTCGTTCGGACGAGGACGCGAACTGGACCGGGCCGAAGTCGCCGTGCTGTGCTGTTCCCATGCTGCGTTGCGGGTCGATGAGCGATGCGCGTTCGGAGAGATACGCCGGGTCGAGCAATGCATCGGGTGAACCCCCCGGCAGCGGAACGAAATCGGGATCCGCGACGTAGAAGTCACGGTCGGCGTACGCGAGTCGCTCGGCCTCGGAGATCAGATGTACCCCTTCTGCGGTAGGAATACCGCCGTCGGCGTCCATTCCTGTCGGGGCGTACGGTTCCAAATCGAAGTTGG
Organism: Rhodococcus sovatensis; assembly: GCF_037327425.1. Taxonomy (NCBI): domain Bacteria; kingdom Bacillati; phylum Actinomycetota; class Actinomycetes; order Mycobacteriales; family Nocardiaceae; genus Rhodococcus; species Rhodococcus sovatensis. Next base: position 4,936,963 of record NZ_CP147846.1, read on the forward strand.
ACAGGATCCCCATCGCCGACGCAACTGCGATGCCACCCGACGAGGGTCCAGGCATGCCGCAGATGTCACGGCCACGGTAGTCGGTACAGACGGCAGTGCGGGACTTGGATTCGTACGCTGACAGGTCTTCGGTGGTCAGCAGCCCAGGAGTTCGACCTCCGGTGGTGTCGGCGACACTGTCCACGATCGCTCGAGCGATGTCACCGGTGTAGAACGCGTCGGCACCGCCTGTAGCGATGGTGGACAACGTTTTCGACATCGCTGGGTTGGTCAGAACCGTGCCTGCGGCCTTGCCGGTGCCGTCCGGCGCGAGGAAGTAGTCTTTCGACTCCGGATCGAGCGCGAGCTTCGGTGCCGAATCGGCAATGGATCGGGCCATGCGAGGGCTTATCTCGAAACCGTTGTCGGCAAGGGCCATCCCGGGTTCGAACAATTGCGCCCATTCTTGCTTGCCGTGATCGGTGTGGGCTTGCTCCAGCATGCGGAGAACGCCGGGGACTCCGATGGATCGGCCGCTCGATCGTGCATCAGGCTGTGGCACAGTGCGATCGGCGTCGTCGATGTAGCGCAGGTAGTCACCGGTCGCCGCGGCAGGGGCGACCTCGCGCCCGTCGTATGCCTGTACGTCCCCAGATTCTGCGTCGTAGTAGAGGAGGAACGCGCCGCCGCCGATTCCGGAGGATTGCGGTTCCACCAAACCGAGCACCGTCTGTGCCGCGATCAGGGCATCGGCCGCTGTTCCGCCGTCTCTGAGCACCTCGCAGGCAGCTTCGGTGGACAACGGATTGGCCGTCGAGACCATGAACTCCGATGTGTCCACGGGCTCCATGCCCGAGCGGTAGCCCGTGGCAATTTCGGGGTTCGTGCCGATGTCTACCTCTGTCGACGAGGTCGCCGCGGATGTGGCGGGTGTGGCGGTGGCACTGGTGCCCGCAGAGGAACACGACGCTGCGTCGATGTCGTCCTGCGCAGATCCGCACGCTGTGATGGGGACAAGTGCCAGCACGCAGGCAACGGCTGTCGATCTGATCCTATGCACCGTCCCGACGCTATCTCAGGAGGCTGTTGTGGCGCTCTGCTTCAGCCAGTGTTGCAGCGGCGCAGGCCGTCCGTACAGATAGCCCTGCGCGAAGCGGCAGTGAAGGGCCTCGATTGCGCGTGCCTGCTGTTCGGTCTCGACGCCCTCTGCGACGATGGAGACCGGTAGCGCGCGCGCCATGGCAGCGATCGCCGATACCAGCGACCCGCCGCTGTTCGTGGTGCCGATTTCGGCAATGAACGAGCGGTCGATCTTGAGCAGCCCGATCGGGAGTTCGCGGAGGCGACTCAGCGAGGAGTAGCCGACACCGAAATCGTCCAGGACGATCAGGACGTCCATTGCGGCGAGCCGGTCGAGAATGGCTTTGGCGGCGTACACGTCGTCGATGAGCGCAGTCTCGGTGACTTCGAGCGCCAGATCGGAACCCTTGAGTCCGAGTTCCTCGAGGAGCTTTCCCACGATTCCCGGTAGTGAGTCGTTGCGGAGCTGCACAGGTGAAATGTTGACCGACATGGTCACGTCCTGGCCCTCCGCACGCAGCACGGCCAAATCGGTCAGGGCCGTGCGAAGAACCTCTTCGCCGATTTCGCCGATGAGATCGGTCGATTCCGCGATCCCGATGAAGTCGCCGGGTCCGCGCAGTCTGCCGCCGTGGCGCCATCGCACGAGCGCCTCGTAGACGACGGTCTTGCGGGTCGAGGTCATCACGATCGGCTGGTAGTGGACTTCGAGCTCGCCGCGTCGGACGGCACCGCGGAGTGCGGTGGCCGTTTCGATGGCAGCCGTCGATGCTGCGCGGAGGGACTCGTCGAAGAATGCGATCCGTGAGGCACCTTGCGATTTGGCGTGGTACATCGCGGTGTCCGCCTCGCGGATGAGATCGTCCAGTTCGTGAGCGCGGTGGGTGGTGGCAGCGATTCCGATGGACGCGGTGATGTAGGCGATGGCTGCACTGAGGACGAACGGTTCTGCTATTCGATCGATCAGAGACCGAGCCAGTGACTCCATCTCGGGACGTGTGCAGCGGCCGATGACGATGAACTCGTCGCCTGCGTAACGGACGACCGTGTCCGACGAGCGTACGGTCGCGCGGATCCGGTGTGCTGTCGCCGCGATCATCTCGTCGCCGACGCGATGGCCGTACGAATCGTTGACCATCTTGAAGTTGTCGAGGTCGACGAACAGGATGAAGATGCGGCCCGGTTTGTCCATCGCGCCGAGTCGGGTGAACTGGTCGTCGAGCATCGTTCGATTGGGAAGTCCGGTGAGAGGGTCGTGAGCGGCTCGATAGCGGGCATCGTCCTCGCTGCGTTCCATCAGGCTCATGGCGCGTTCGCCACGAAGAAAGCTGCCGATGAGGATGGCCGAGAGCAGCGTGGACCGTACGACCAGGTCGGGCGTGGACACGGCGGTTCCGAGGACAGGTATCGCCGCGGACACGGACAGCATGACGATCAGAAACGTGGTGCGGCGGCGTTGGCGTGGTGCTGCGCGTTGACGCTGCGACATCGTCGCCATCTGTGGGTCCAGAGCCGCGAGCGCCAGGGACGCGTACCCGAACAGGTAGATGCCATCGAGCAGACCCGGCGACGACGGTGAGCCGCGGGAGAGAAAGTGTGCGTAGGCGATGTCGCCGGCCAAGACGGCCAACAACGCCAGCAGAAGCAGCCGTAGCGAGGTGTTGCCGCGTCTCGAGGACATGAGAAGGTACGCGGCCAGCGTGATCATGCCGGCGTCGATAGCCGGGTAGATGCCGTTCAGCACAGCGGTGGCCGTGTCGATCTCGGATTCCAGCAGCGGCGAGATGAGCAGCACCCAGGACAGGAACAGGGCTCCGAGCGCAATCAGGCCGGCGTCGATCAACGGTGTGATGTCGTCGCGTGAGCGGCGCTCGAGTATCCACCGTGCCAGGGCGGTGCCGATGAGCACGTAGCCGGACAGCATGAACGCATTCGACAGAGTGGTGACGCCGAGGGGATGGACGCTGGGATCGCCGCGCAGTCCGACACCGACGAGGAACAGAGCGGCGGCCGCGAAGAGGCACCACCAGGACGTCGAGTCGGAGGGTTTGTATCGGCGGATCCCCACACTGATCGCGACTATCGATCCGAGTGCGAACGTGCCGAGCACGGCCGAGCGGATGGACGCACTTCCCACGTAGAAGACGACACTCGACGCGAGAAGTACCGATCCGAGGCCGACCAACTTGGGCGCCGGAGCGAGCAGGCGCTGCAATGGGTGAGCCTTCGTACTCATCGAAGGCCCCCTCAACTGGTGTTGTAATTCACGAATCGACTCTAGCGTGGAGATTACTGTAGGACCCTCCGACCGCGCGCGTGCCGTCGCGATGATTTTCCCGGATTCGCCAGGTCGAAACGTCGACAAGATCTTTCGGAGGCTCTCATCGACAGGAGTTCGTCATGACAATTTCAGCCACTACGAGAATGGGCATACCTGCCTCTACCCGCCTGCGTGCTGTCCTATTTTCGACAGGCGCGTCGCTGCTCGCCAACCTTGTTCTGTGGCTCATCGGCCTCGGCGCCGGCGGATCGTTCGAGCTGACCGATGCCGGAACGACGATGGCAGTCGCGCCCGGTGGCGTGGTGATGCTGACCGTCGTCCCGATCGTCGTCGGCATGGGGCTCGCAGCATTGATCTCGCTTCGTTGGCTCGGCGTGATCAGGATTGCGCAGGTTGTCGGAGTTCTCGCACCGTTGGGGACTATCGCGATGACTGTCGACGCAGATTTCGACGCCGCCAGCACCGTGACACTTGCGCTCATGCACGTGGTCATCGCCGTTGTGGTCCCGGTCGGGTTGGAGTCGATGCGGCGCGGCGCGGCGCACTAGCTACGCCGGTATCTTCCGTGGAGAAATCTCGCGCAGTTCGAGGCGTGAGGTCAGACTGCGGCCCGCGCGTCGACCGCGAGCCTGACGTCCTCCTCTATGAGACTGCCGTTGACTGCGCCGCCTACCTTGGAGCCGGCCGCGGCTGAGCCGATCAAGTTCTCTGTGATTCCCACGACGTTGCCGGCCGCGAAGACGCCGGCGACGGAGGTGGCACCGGTCGGGTCCGCAGCCAGTGCGCTTCCCATCGAGTATTCGCCCATCATGACGTCGGTGACCTCGAGTCCGAGTCCGAGAAGAAGCGACGCGTTGGCGGCGAAGTTGGGCTTCACGACGACCGCATCGATCTCGACGGTTGTCCCCGACGTCAGTTTCACGCCGACGAGCGTGTCGTCGGTGACGACCAATTCGCTCACCGTGCCGGTGACGACGCTGATCTCGCGAGCGGCCAGCTTCTCGTAGTCCTCGTCGGTCGGTTCGAAGTCCTGGACGAACAGCACGACCCGGTCCGTCCACTGCCGCCACATCAGGGCCTGGTGTACGCCGAACGTGCTGCCGATGATTCCGACGCGGTCTTCACGCACTTCCCAGCCGTGGCAGAACGGGCAGTGCAGCACGTCTCTGCCCCATCGCTCGGCTACGCCGGGGATATCAGGTAGCTCGTCGGTCAAGCCGGTCGTGACGAGTAGTCGACGGCCCGAGATCGACGTGCCGTCGGCGAGGTGGGCGGTGAACTCCCCGATGTTGCCGGTGACGGACTGTACGGATCCATCACGGAATTCGGCGCCGTACCCGAGTGCTTCCGTGCGTCCGCGCTTCACCAGTTCGAGGGGTGAGATCCCTTCCGCACCCAAATAGTTGTGGGCATGTGCGGCAGGCAAATTACGCGGACTTCCCGCGTCGACGACGAGTACACGACGACGGGCGCGTGCCAGCGTCACCGCCGCTGAGAGGCCGGCGGCTCCGCCGCCGATGATGAGTACGTCGTAAGGCTGCTTCGATGTCATGGGAGCCACTATGGCCGCTCGCGGCGAATGCGGCAAGAATAATTGCCGAAATAGCAAACTCTGTGTTTCTTGATGCTTGATCTGAAGATAACTCGAGGTTGCACGGTAGATCCATGACACCGACGTACGACGATCTCCCCGCTCTGATGACTCGCATGACCGGAGACGAGAAGCACGACGCAAGTGCGACTTCCACACTCGACGTGATCTGGGTTCTCTACCACCACGTCCTGCGCACCGATCCTGCGCGACCCGAGGACCCCGATCGCGACAGATTTCTCGTATCGAAGGGGCACGGCCCGATGGCCTACTACGCGGTTCTGGCTGCGCACGGGTTCATCGGTATCGATCTGCTCGATACCTTCGGTGAGTTCGATTCCCCACTCGGGTATCACCCGGACCGCACGCTGGTGCCCGGTGTCGAGATCTCCTCCGGCTCGCTTGGGCACGGACTTCCGATCGCGACGGGCACGGCGACCGCACTGAAGCTCCAGCGTCGGGCTGCCCGCGTCGTCGTTCTCGTCGGCGACGCGGAACTGGACGAGGGCAGCAACATCGAAGCGATCCAGTACGCAGGTAGGGCGGGACTCGGCAATCTCACCGTCGTCGTCATCGACAACGAATCCGCCGGTCTTGGATGGCCGGGCGGTATCCATTCGCGCTTCGACATCGAAGGTTGGACATCGACCGATGTCGACGGACGTGACCACGACGCTCTGCGTGCGGCATTCGAGTCGGGGACACCCGATACTCCGCATGTCGTCGTCGCACACGTCTAGGAGAAAGGACAACTAGCCATGATCGATCAGCGTGAGCGCTTCTATCGGGTGGCGCCGGAGCTACTCGAGCAGGACGGTCGGCTCGCCTTGGTGCTGGCCGAGATCGGCGTCGGATACCTGGAACCGCATATCGGCGAACGCATCCGAGCGAGGGTTGTCAACGTCGGGATTCGCGAGCAGTTGCTCGTCTCGTTCGCGAGCGGACTGGCACTGGCCGGGATGCGCCCAATTGTCCACACCTTCGCTCCGTTCTTGATCGAGCGGCCGTTCGAGCAGGTGAAGCTGGATTTCGGGCATCAAGGCGTCGGCGGCATACTCGTCAGTTCTGGTGGCTCGTACTCCATGGCGGCGGGCGGCGAAACCCATTTCGGCCACCGCGACGTGGCGCTGCTCGACACGCTGGACGAGTGGGCCGTTCACGTTCCCGGGCACGCCGATGAGGCGGAACACGCACTGCGAGAAGCAGTTCGAGGAGACGATCGGGTCTACATTCGGCTCGACGGAAAGTCCAATCGGCACCGATACGCGGATGGCCCAGGTTTCACGGTGCTGCGGTCCGGCAATCTCGGTACAGTCATCACGGTCGGTCCGACGGCCGACGCCGTACTTGCTGCCGCGGAGGGGCGCGATGTCACCGTGCTGTATGCGGAGCGGATCAGGCCGTTCGACGCGCACACCCTCCGGGAGACCTTGACGACTCCCGACGTCGTGATCGTCGAGCCCTACCTGTCCGGTACGTCGATTCCCTACGTCACCGACGCTTTGTCCGACGTTCGGCATCGGGTGATCGGGCTCGGCGTCGGGCACCACGAGCTACGCAAGTACGGCACCCCGAAAGAACACGAAAACGCCCACGGACTCGATGTTCGGGGAATCAGTTCGTCGTTCGACGCATTCTTCGGCGATGCGTCCGATTTGCGGTATTGATCAATCTGCGCGCCGTGGAAACTCCTGGTCAGCGAACCGTGGGCGACTTGAAGGCCGCGCGCAGCCGGTGTTCACTGGTCACCGGGAAGCACGACACGGGCGGGGGAACATGAATTCAGCATCACGCGGCATCCGAAACGAACGACCGCTTCGACTCGGCGATGTCGTAGCGGCATCGCGACACCTCGGAAAGCGTGCCTTGTGCAGCGGCGTGCCGATCGGCACCGTGGGCGTGGTCGTCGATATCGACTGGCTCGGTGATCTGCGTGTCGAGTTCATTCTCGACGGTGATTGGTTCGAGCGCCGGTCGACCGCTGTCAAAGTCGTGGCGGACTCCTCCCCCTCTGCAGGGTCGGACTGCACGTCAGCCTCGGCGCCTTCCTGATTCTTGCCGGTGTCTTCGGTGTGTGGGTCTGGCTGCGTATCGGTCATGACGTGGCCATACCCACCCGGGGGTAACCGAAACGCCGTCGATCAGCGGGCGATGATTTCCCGCAGGCGCTCGGTGTCGGATTCTGTCCACCCCTCGGGTTGGAGGATTTCGGCCCACAGGTCGACGGAGTCCTCGCCGTAGTTGTGCCCGTAGCCCTGCGGCACGTCGGTGGAAAACACCATGTCGAAGGTCGTCTGCCAGAATGTCACGAACGGGAACCAGCGGACCCCTGGATCGACGTCGATTCCGCGTTCCTCACGCAACCAGTCCGGTTGATGCAGAACCAGATTGGGCGACCACCACGTAATCGGATCCGAGGCGTGCTGCCAGTACACAAGACGGGGTTCTGACCAGGGCGTGCCGATCTCGAGCTCGTCGGGCCGACCCGCGAAGCGTACGTAGCGCCCGTCGTCGACCACCGGCAGTATCTCGCGTGATCCGGCGTCACGATCGGCGGTGATCTCGGACCACTGCTTGGTGAAATTGGGATTGCCCACCCACAGAGCGCCATCGGTTCGTGCGGCCATGTCCCGTGCCCCGCCGAACGCGTCCTGTCCGCCGTAGGCGCCGAGGCTCTCGCCGAATGTCACGAGCTTCGGACGGGACTCCTCGGGCAGTTCTTGCACCGCGTCGTACACTCGCTCGAACAAAGCTCGTCCGGCCTCACGAGGTGAATCTCGATCGGCCAGAAAGGCTATCGGGCTCGGCAGGAACGAGTACTGCATCGATGCGATGGCAGTGTCGCCGCCGTACATGTATTCGAGCGGGCCGGCGACCGATTCGTTGACCCAACCGCGCCCGGTCGTCGTGGCCACAGCCAGTACGGCCCGATCGAAAGCACCGGTTCGTTCCAGTTCGGCCACAACACGATCGGCAGCTTCATCGATGGAATCCGCGTCGGCCGCGCCGACATATGCACGAATCGGCGTCAATGCCGCTGTCCCGGTGAAGTTCTCGATCTCCTCGGCCGTCGGGCCCGAGGAGACGAAGCGGCGGCCCTCCATGCCCAATGAATCCCAGTCCTCGTACGATTCTTCGGACCCGGAATTCTCGGGTGCGCTGGGCTGTTCGACGCCCGGATGGCTGCCTTTGTCGGCGAGCTCGGACGAGCTTGCGATCGCCGCGATCAGTACGTTGTTCACTGCGCCGTTGAGTAGGAACAGGGTGAGTACGGCGACGACCGCGACCCCGATGCCCTTGGCGATCGGAACCGGTACGAATCGCGTGCAGAGCGTGGCTAGGCTTCTAGCGCACCAACGCAATCCGCGGGCGATGAACAGCAGTAGAACGGCCACGACGAGTGCAACGAGAAGAACCGCAACGTAGAGGAGTCGGCCGCCGCCCTCGTACTCGACTTCCACCAGCTTCCGCACGATCTGCTGCCACCACGAGCCGAGAATCAGGAACAGCGGGATGACGACGATGGCGGTGCCGGCGAGGGCCCACCAGCCGTAGCGCTTGCTCACGTCCGACCAGGCGGGACGTATTCCGCACGCGTGTCCGATCCACACGATGAGGCAACCGAGACCGTAGCCGGTTGCGACACTGATGCCGGTGGCGACGCCCTGCAGGTACCACGCTCTGGGCAACAAGGATGGCGTCATCGAGAACGCGAAGAAGACAATTGCGAAGAACAACGCCGCTGGCTCGAGGCGTGCGGAGAACCGTCGCAGCGTGTGCATCGTCATATGTTAGAGGTGACGAGCCCCCGGAGCCTGCTGAATGACGACCGGGAACTCGTCACCCTTCGATGCCAGTCGGGCCGATCAGAGGCCGAAGGGCAGAGTTCCCGGCTGCAGTTCGAAGCCACTGCTTCCAGCGGAGACACTTCCGACGCCGCCGAGGATCTGATTGATGAAGTTGGTAAGCATGAGTCATCCCTTTTTCGTATGCACGGTGAACCCGATCGAGGCTACCGTCAGTTCAGGACGACCGACAGGGCGTAGTACCTGTCGGGTACCTGTGAATGGTGCCAGGCGCGGGTAGCGTCGGATGCATGCGCCGCGCGTTGCTAGGTCTCCTGTGTGTGGCGGCACTTGTTTCTTGCTCTACCGATTCCGGGCAGGATGCGGAGCCCGCCCCGGCTCTCGACTACGTCGCCCTCGGTGATTCGGGCGCCTCGGGACCGCTTATTCCGCAGTCGACGGGAACGGCTGGGTGCTTGCAGTCGGATTCGAACTATCCGCACGTCCTGGCCGGGTTGATCGGGGCGCGATCCTTCGTCGACGTGTCGTGCTCGGGTGCGCGCTCGGAGAACATCGCAGCCGAGGCGCAGTCGACCAACAGTGGGCCGATTCCGCTGCAGATCGATGCGTTGTCCGAGGAGACGGATCTGGTGACCATGACCATCGGTGGCAACGACGTCGATCTAGTGTCGCGTGTTTGAATTGGTTTGACAGTGTCGGGATGCGAAAATGAGGGATGCGAATCGCACCTCTCGGGTTGATCGACGGCGACAGGGACAAGCTCGAAGCGATCTTGCGGGCACCGACCGCGCCTGCAGGGTTGGCGTTGCGGGCGAGGATCGTGTTGCTCGCCGCCGATGGGGTGTCGAATTCGGAGATCGCACGCAGGTGCGGCGTTTCGCGTCCGACGGTGATCACCTGGCGTGGACGGTACGGCGAACGAGGCATCGACGGCCTGTCGGACCTGCATCGATCGGGCCGGCCGCGGACGCTCGATCACTCGGCGATCGTGACAGCGACGTTGATGCCGCCACCGAAGAAACTCGGTGTCACACATTGGAGTTCGAGGTTGCTAGCCGACCATCTCGGGATAAGTTTCTACGCTGTAGCCAACGCTTGGCGTGAGTACGGTGTGCAGCCGTGGCGGGCGGAGACGTTCAAATATTCCACCGACCCGGAGCTCGTCGCCAAGGTCCACGATGTCGTCGGTCTGTACCTCGATCCACCCGAGAACGCGATCGTATTGTCACTGGACGAAAAGTCCCAGATCCAGGCCCTCGACCGCACCCAACCGATGCTCCCGATGCAGCCCGGTTCGGTCGAGAGGCACACCCACGACTACAAACGACATGGCACCACAACACTGTTCGCAGCACTCGATATCGCCACCGGCAAGGTCACCGCCTCCTGCAAACCGCGCCACCGCAGTACCGAATACCTGGCGTTCCTCAAACAGGTCGCACGGGCCTACCCCAGCCAGGAGCTGCACCTGATCGCCGACAATTACGCCACCCACAAGACCCCCGAAGTCAAAGCCTGGCTAGCCGAGAACCCCCGCATCGCAGTCCATTTCACTCCGACATCAGCGTCGTGGCTCAATCTCGTCGAAGTGTGGTTCGGGGTCATCCAACGTCAAGCACTCGGCCGCGGCGTCTTCACCTCCGTCACCGATCTGACATCGAAAATCCGTGCGTTCATCAACGGCTGGAACACCCGCGCCACACCATTCGTCTGGACCAAAACCCCGGAGGAAATCCTCAAGAAAGCGACCCGTAAAACGACTTCAAACACGAGCCACTAGTGTCCTCGGCACGCGGATGTGTCAACTTCTCGCCGGAACCATCGGGAAGTTCCTGCGCCGACGCACTGACCGCGGGCGGAACCGATGTCATCGGCGACGCGATAGCGGAGGCGGCACCGAATTGGGGGCAGGTTCTCGACGCCGTCGCTGGTCGGGCGCCCAATGCGGAGATAGTGGTGGTCGGGTACGGCACCTACGTACGGCCTGGCGGCTGCTACGGAACTCAGCCCGTGTGGGCCCGCGACGCCGACTACCTTCAGGCCAGCGTAGATCGGCTGAACGACGCCCTGGCGCAACAAGCCGAAGACCACGGCGCACGATTCGTCGACGTGCGGCCGGTCAGTATCGGCCACGACGCGTGTGCTGCACCCGACGAGAGGTACCTCGAAGGTGTGATTCCGGCCAACCCGGCTGCGCCGTTGCATCCCACTGCTGCCGGAATGGCCGCATTCGCCCAGGTTGTCGCTGATTCGCTTAGTCTGAGCTGACTGCGCCCAACGGGGGGCGCACACTCACTCGGTAGGTGGTCTTGTCATGGCATCGCTCGACGAACTTCTCGCACAGATTCCGATTGGCCAGATAGCGTCCAAGCTCGGTGTGGACGAAGAGACGGCCCGGTCCGCCGTCACCCGAGCACTGCCGACACTCGTCGGCGGGCTCGAGGCCAACGCACAGGACCCCGCCGGAGCCGCATCTCTGGAAAATGCTCTGCAGCAGCATAGTTCATCGTCATTGCTGGACGGTGGCATCGACATCGATCAGGTCGACGAGGCCGACGGCGAGAAGATCGTGTCGAATGTGTTCGGAGACAAGAAGACCGATGTAGCGAGCGCGCTCGGTGGTATCAGCGGTGGCGCGGACAGTGGGCTCGTCGCCAAGGTTCTGCCCATTCTGGCGCCGATCGTGTTGGCGTACTTGGCGAAGAGGTTCACCGGAGGTGGGCAAGAGGCAGGTGCACAGGCGTCCGGAGGCGGGCTCGGAGATCTACTGGGCAGCGTGCTCGGCAGCGGCGGATCCGGTGGCTCGGGTGGGCTAGGCGGCGTTCTGGGTGGAATCCTCGGCGGTGGGTCCGGTGGTTCGGGAGGCGGTCTCGGCGACCTGCTCGGCGGGCTCCTCGGCGGCGGCAAGAAGTAGGCGGGTAGCCAGGATCGCGGAACTGGACCGATACAACCATCGGTATCGGTGCCAGTCTTGTTCGCATGGTGTCCACGACTGCAATTGCCGGTGTGTTCGCGGTCGCGTTGGCGATGGTGCTGACTCCCGGACCGAACATGGTGTACCTCGTCTCCCGCAGCATCTCTCAGGGACGAGCCGCCGGACTGGTGTCGCTCGGAGGCGTCGCGCTGGGGTTGGTTGTGTACGTCATTGCAACCAACCACGGCCTGGCGGCGTTGTTCGCGGCCGTCCCGACGCTGTATCTCGTGATCAAGATCGCCGGCGCGTGTTACCTGATGTGGTTGGCGATCTCGGCGGTTCGAGGTTCGACGACGGTATTCGAAGTCACCGGCTTGCAGCAGGATTCGAATCGTCGGCTGTTCACGATGGGACTGTTGACGAACCTGCTGAACCCCAAGATGGCCGTCATGTACATCTCGATCATTCCCCAGTTCGTCGATCCCGCAGCAGGTTCGGTGTTGGTGCAGGGTCTTGTGCTCGGTGGCGTGCAGATTGCCGTCGCGGTGAGCATCAATGCGCTGATAGTGCTGGGTTCAGGCTCCATCGCACAGTTTCTCGCCGTGCGGCCGAGCTGGATCAGAGTGCAGCGATACGTCATGGGAACGGTGCTGGGTCTACTTGCTGTTCGGCTCGCGACCGACGGAAGCCGCCCTGTTCCTGCGTGAAACGTCACTTCTACTTGACCCGTGGACGTACCGATCCGGCTGTCCTATCCTGAGCCGATGAATGTCGCGATTGTCATCTTGATCGTGGTTGTCGGTGTCGTCGCCCTCGTTGCGGCGATCCTGTTCGTGACGCGGACAGTGCTGCGTCGGGTCACTCTGTCGTCCGGGCGGATGATAGCCGAGAACTTCGCCGACAAGGACATCGTTCGATCCGACCCAGCCGCGAACTTCTTCGGCCTCGCATCGAAGGGTGGGCGGCAGGTCCGCGGCAACGGCGCCCTTGTTCTCACCGAGCACGTGTTGTGGTTTCGTCGGATCGGTTCGACGCGTCCTCTCGAAATACCCTTGGCGTCAATCGAGTTGGTGGATATCGTTCGATCGCACGCCGGCAAGTCCGTCGGCCAGGATCTGCTCCGGGTGGGATTCGGTGGCGACTCTGCAGCTTGGTACGTGAACGATCCGCGTTCGTGGATCGACGGTATCAAGCACCAGTAGCTCCAAGCGCCAGTAGCTATCCGCCCGCCTGTACGGAAGCCCGGTACGAACGCCACCCGCCGAAGTCGGTGATGTCCAGCCCTGCTTCTGCAGCCTCGTGTGAACAGCAGAACCCGGTCACCCAACTGCCGTCGGAGAGTTCGATCTTCGTCAAACCCATCGGCACGGGAAGCCCAGCGAGGAATGTCCCGAGGCCGGCCGCCGACATGCGGTACAGCTCGCCTGCGATGGGTGCACCCAGCCCGGGCCCCTGACGGACGAGTCCGGGTTTCGGCGGAGTCGTCCCTAGATCGACGAAGCGGTACGCGTCGGAGGTCAGCGCCTCGCCCAGAAAGCGCGCGCCACGATCGGTGAGCTGATGGTGGACTGGGAATCCCGACAGGTGTGCACCCACGACCAGCACATCCAAGCCTTCGTCGACGAGGACGGGGGCATAGGAGGAGCTGAGCTTGGCTGCAACATCGATCGCGACCTGATCGTGGAACGTCGGAACCACCACCATCACACCGAATGGATTGTTGCCGAGGGTCGAAGCACCCGGCACCGCAACCGCTGCCATGTCCAGCAAGTTGCAGAAGTTGGTGAACGTCCCCAACCGTCGATTGATTCCCAGTGGATCCGCTTGTACAGCAGAGATACTCGGGTGCTCGGTGGTCGTGGGGAGAAGCAATCCGTCGAATCCGTCGAGCAGAACCGACGCACGGCGTTTGCCCTTCGCGATCGTGGACAGGTCGTCGACGTAGCGGTGCGCTGACGGGTCTGCGGCGCCCCGAACTATCTGCGCGACCGTCGGATCCGCCGAAGCAGGATCTCCGGCGAGGAATTCGCCGACCGCCGAGTAGCGCTGCGCAACGATGGCGCCGTCGTACAGCAGGGTAGCCACGTCGAGGAGCGACGAAATATCGACGGGCGCACAGTCGATGCCTTTCGATGCCAACCCGGCCACGGTCCGATCGAACGCGTCTTTGTACTCCGGGCTCAGCGCAGTGAGGTCCTCGGGCCGAGGTATCGCCACTCTCGGAGTCGAGCCGGCCGCGAGTGGCACATCGGCAGGCCACGTACGACTCCGCGGATCGGCGTCGTCGTAACCGGCCATGACTCGGGTGGCACGGGTGGCGGTGTCCAGATCGCCGGCCAGGACCGTCACGCAGTCGTAGTCGGCACAGGCCGGTACGACGCCGGTCGACGGCACAACGCCGAGCGTCGTCTTGACTCCGACGAGCCCGTGGAACGCCGCCGGGACGCGGCCGGAACCGGCTGTATCGGTGCCGATTCCGATGTCGGCGATGCCCAGGGCCACAGCCACTGCTGATCCGGAACTCGAACCACCCGAGACGAGTTCGGGATCCCAGGCGCACCGGACGGCGCCGTACGGGCTGCGGGTGCCGACGAGACCCGTCGCGAATTGATCGAGGTTGGTCTTTCCGAGTATCAGTGCACCGTGCTCGACCAATCTCTGGACAGCTGTGGCAGACACCTCGGGAACATAGGCATACTCCGGGCAGGCCGCGGTGGTGGGTAGTCCCGCTACATCGACGTTGTCCTTGACTGCGACGAGCATTCCCGCCAGCGGGAGTGTGGAATCCAGCGCGTGGGCATCGGCGAGTAGGTCGTCCTCGCTCCGAAGCGTGATCCAGACCTCGGGCCGGTCGACTTCGGCGATTCGTTTGTAGGCCCTACGAACTCGCTCGGTTGCCTCATGCTGCATCGGATCGCTCCTTCTTGGTGAATTCTCCAGCAGCGGACCACGCTGCGCGTTCGGCGTCGAACGCAACCGACTGCACGGCGCGGAACTTCTCGATGGAATCGCTGTTCGCGGCGAGGAACTCGTCGTGCTCGGCGAGGGAGAAGGTTCCGTCCGTGATCTCGACGCCACCGCCCCGCCCGGCCGCAGTGTCGGCCCTCAGATCCAGCAGCTCCTCGGGTGATACGGGGTACCAGGAGATGCGATCGAAGAATCTCAGCAGCCAAGGACTCTCTTTCTCGAAAGAACCACTCTGGTCTGGATACCGGTGATTCCATACCTGCGTGGTGCGGCCGACGAACTGGTATCCGCCTGGCCCCTCCATTCCGTAGATGCACAGGTATGCGCCGCCGATCCCGACTGCGTTCTCCGGCGTCCAGGTGCGGGCCGGGTTGTACTTGGTTGACACGAGCCGATGGCGCGGATCGAGTGGAGTCGCCACGGGCGCGCCGAGATACACGTCGCCGAGACCGAGAACCATGTAGTCCGCTGCGAAGACGGTGTCGAAAACGTCTGCGACGCTGTCGAGCCCGTTCATCCGACGGATGAACTCGATGTTCCATGGGCACCACGGCGCGTCCGAGCGCACACCGTGCATGTACCGGGCGATGGCCTCGCGGGTCGCGGGATCGTCCCAGGACAACGGCATGCGGATGGTACGGGAGGGCACCACCAATTCCGAAGCTGCGGGGAGATCGTCCTCGATCTCGTGCAGCAGTCCCATCAGTGACGTGATGGGCAGTACATCCGGGTCGACCTTGACCTGCAGCGACCGGATGCCGGGTGTCAGATCGAGCAGGCCATGTGGATTCAGCGCGTCGACCCGCTGGTGCAGAGCATGGGCGCGAGCCCGGAGTGCCAGGTCGAGTTTCATGTCTCCGTATTCGACGAGAACGTTGTCGTCGCCGGACCTGCGATACGTCACCGCTGTGTCACCGTCGCGTCGCGCGATCACCCCGTCGTCACCGTCTCCGCCGGAGGAGAAGACGACCGGCAACGACGCTCGGCGCTCCAGCCCCAGTGCGCCGAGCGCAGCGGCGTGTGCGGCCTTCACCGGAACGAATCGGATGGTGTCCCCTGGCTTGAGCTGTCCGAGCTTCCAGCGTTCGGCGGCGACGACCGTCACCGGGCACACGAAGCCCCCGAGGCTCGGGCCGTCGGGACCCAGCAGAATCGGTGTGTCTCCGGTGAAGTCGAGAGCACCGACGGAATACGCGTTGTCGTGAATATTCGACGGGTGCAGGCCGGCTTCGCCGCCGTCCTCTCGGGCCCATTCCGGTTTGGGCCCGATGAGACGTACTCCGGTGCGGTCGGAGTTGAAGTGCACCTCGTAGTCGGTCGAGTAGAGGGTGTCCATGTCGGCGCGAGTGAAGAACTCCGGCGCGCCGTGCGGTCCCTCGGTGACGGCTATGTTCCAATTCCCGCCGTTCGATGTCGAGGGTAGGACCGGACGATGCTCCATGGGGATCGAACGAATGCGATCGGAATCGTGAAGACCTTCGATTTCGAGAATGTCCCCCTCGCCGAGGGTGCCGCCCCGGTACCCGCCGAATTTGCCGAGGGTGAAGGTCGACGCGCTACCGAGGTAGTCCTCGATCTCGATGCTGCCCTGAACCGTCACGTACACACGTAGTCCGGCGCCATGCGTCGGGCCGACGTCCAACACAGCACCTGCAGGAACTACGACAGGACGCCACTGCGGTACGTCCCGACCGTCGATGCGGACCCGAGCGTCGGCGCCGGTGACGCACACGTAGGTGTCGGCGTCGAACGTCAGTGCCGGACCTGACATCGCCGACTCCAGACCCGGCGCCCCCTCGGGATTACCGAGCGCGACGTTGCCGAGACGGAAGGACAGGTCGTCCATCGGCCCCGACGGCGGCACGCCCACCTTCCAATATCCGACGCGTCCAGGCCAGTCCTGGATAGTGGTGAGCATGCCGGGTCGAACCACGGTCATCTTGGTGACGCTCATGATCGGGTCACCACCATCCGTACCGGCGTGGGATCGAATCCATTGCAGGGGTTGTTGATCTGGGGGCAGTTCGACACCAGGACGAGAGTGTCGATCTCGGCTCTCAGTGACAGGGACTTACCGGGTGCCGACAGCCCGTCGACGATGCCGAGAGTTCCGTCGGCGTCCACCGGGACATTCATGAAGAAGTTGATGTTGGACACCATGTCCCGCTTGCCGAGTCCCCACTTGGCGCCTTCGATCAAGAAGTTTTCCACGCACGCGTGCTGGTGTTTGGTGTGGTGGCCGTAGCGCAGTGTGTTCGATTCCTGCGAGCAGGCGCCACCGACGGTGTCGTGGTTGCCGACCTCGTCGGCGACGATCGTCATCAGCGGTGTCGAGTCATCGCTCAGCAGAATGCTTCCGGTGGTGAGAAACAGGTTGCGCTGCGCGGCGATCGTCGCACTGGCGGAGTAGCGGACAGCGTGATCCTGCGCCGAGTACACCAGCGTGTCGACGGCCTGGTTTCCGTGGAGGTCGATGATCGTCAGTACGTCACCGGCCGCCACGACGGTGGACCAGGATGCACGCGCATCGGCGCACTGGTCGAGAATGATCGTGTCGAGTGTCGTTGTCATCGGGTGCCTTTCAGGCCGGAATTCCACGTAGACTCGGTATTCCAGACTGCGCGTTGGTATTCGGGTTCGGTGTTGGGCAGGTCCGCCAACTCCTCGGTGGCATCCCAGGCCAGCACGTCCAGCGCGGTGGTGTCGAAGGTCCGGGATGGATCGAGTGGATGAGCGGTGTTGGCGAGCAGTACGACGACCGGGAGATGGATCAGTAGGTCGATCTCTGCCCCTGCGCCTGCGGTGCCGGTGCTCATCAATGAGCCCTCGGACTCGACGCGTACCCCGTGGAAGAACGAGATCGACGGTGGAAGATCCCGTGGTTCGAGGCCGTTCTTCGCTGCGGCGACAGTGAACAGTTCCCGTCCAGCCGGCGACGTGGAATGCAATGCGCCGCTTCCGTATTTCGCGGCGTTCGACTTCGCGGAGGTAGTGCCGCACAAGGCGTCGTGGTGTCCGGAACTGTCGGCGACGACGGTGGCGAGCACCCGGCCCTGATCGGACAGCAGAGGATGTCCGACGCCGAGGTATGCCTGCCACGGAACCTTGACGGTGTCGGCGGCGTTCAGGCGCTCCCACGGGGCATCGGCGCGGTAGAGCAGGATGTTCGCGCAGGCGTTGCCGTCGACGTCGCGTAGCCGGAGCCTGGTTCCTCGGGACAGGACCATGGTGGTGTACCGGCCGCCGGGAACGGTGTCGGCGAAGGTGAGTCGATCGACGCCGTCGGGCGGGGTGGGGCCGTCGATGGCGATGGCCTGGGACCTGGCGTGTTCTTTGGCTGCCTGTGTGGTTGCAGTGCTCATGCGTTGGTGCTTTCTTGTCGTGACGAAGGAGCGTGCGGATGAGCGGTTGCTGGCCGTGGGTGGGTCTTTCCGCGGGGGAAGCAGGCGATACCCACGACGATGACGGCGAGGACCGTCAATGGTGCAGCCCACAGCAGGACCGGGTAGTCACCGGTGGGATCGAAGATCTCGGCCCGAGGCCAGGACAGGTTGACCACCATCAGGCCGCCGTAGAGGACGGCAGCGACGTTGACGGGGATGCCGAGCCAGCCGAGGGTGAAGAGCTTTTTGCCCTCGGCGTCCACCTGGACTCCCCCGTGAGGCCACCCTTTCAGTCGTTGGAAGAGAAGGGGAACCGTCACCATCATGTAGGCGAGGTAGATCAGCACGATGCACACGCTGGTGAGCGTCGTGAACAGCGCGGCGTTGCCGAGGTTGACGACCAACACTGCGACGCAGGCGAGTCCGATGAGAACCGAAGGGGCGATAGGAGTTCCGGTCTTCGAGTTGATCTTGGACAGTACCTGTGAGGCGGGGAGTCTTCCGTCGCGAGCCATCGAGAACATCAGCCTCGATGCGGCCGTCTGAATGGCCAACGTGCAGATGAAGACTGCGATTGCGACATCGATCAGCAGCACCGTCCCCCATGGCGAGGTGAGGATCGAATCGATCACGTACGGGAGGCCGAGCGTCGCGAGGTTTCCGTCGGTCAGTGACGGAGCCGCCATGAGTGCGCCGACGATCATCAGACCGCCACCGAGCGCGGATGCGGACAGTGCCAGGCGGATGGTGCGAGGTGCGACGCGACGCGGGTTGTGGGTTTCCTCGGCAAGTTCACCCGCGGAACCGAAACCGACCATGACGTAGGCGGCCATGAGGCCCGAGACTATCCATGCCCAGATGTATCCGGGTTCTGCGCCAGCGGCTCCGGTGTCGAGTACCACCTGCGGTCCGCGTTGGGCGTGGGTGAAGAAGACTGCAACCAATGCGATGACACCGACGATCTCGCACGTGACGCCGATGCTGTTGATGCGCGACATCCAGTTGACGCCGATCGAGTTGATGGTCGTCGTGGCGACGAGCAAGACGGACCCGAGAATTACGGCGTTGGTGGCTCCGCTCGGCGAGGTGAGTGCCGGATCGTCGCCGACGATCTGAAATCCGCTCCAGATGCTGGGAAGGACCACCTGTAGGGCGATTGCCGCAGCCGATGCGGTCACGACCTGCGCGATGATCATGAACCAGCCGGCGAACCAACCGACGATCTCACCGCCCATGCGTCGGGACCACTGGTAGATGGCTCCCGAAATCGGATATCGCGCCGCAAGTTCCGCGAAGTTGAGGGCGACCATGAACTGGCCCAGGAACACCAACGGCCAGGTGAAGAAGAAGGCCGGGCCGCCGAAGCTGAATCCGAGAGCGAAGAGCTGGAAGATTGTGGTGAGGATCGATACGAACGAGAAGCCTGCGGCGAACGATGCGAACTTGCCGAGCGAACGGTGCAGTTGCTGTTCGTATCCCAGCTCGGCGAGATCCGACTGGTCGCTGGAGACCGGTGCCGGTGAACCCTCGTGCGCGGGCAGAGTAGTCGAGCTCATGTGCGTCTCCTGGAAGGAAGAAGAGATGACCGCCCGTCTGCGCTGCCGGTGCGGGGTTTCTGTCAGTCGATAGTTTTCCGTGTCGACAGATCCCGTGGGTGACGCTCGTGTATCGAACAGTGGCGTCTGTGAAACAACTGTGTTTCCTCTATTTCTATCAAGTGACAGAAACTTCACCGTCTGCTTTTCGATGCCAGGATGGACACCATGACGACCGCAGGCCGACCGAGGCTCAGTACGAAGAAGCGGCCGGGAGAGACGGCTCGCGAGGAAATCCTCGACGCTGCTGCGGAGCTGTTCACCACCCGCGGGTTCACCAATACCTCGACGCGGATGATCGCCGAGGCTGTCGGAATGCGTCAGGCATCGCTGTATCACCACTTCGCCAACAAGGACGAGCTGCTCGACGCGCTGCTGAGCGGGACCGTCGATCATCCGCTGGCCGTCGCGCAGTCCATCCGCGGTTCGGATGCACGACCCGAGGTGAAGATGTATGCGCTCGCACTGTTCGACGCCGGTCAGCTGGGACGATCCACCTGGAATCTTGGTGCGCTCTATCTACTGCCGGAGCTACGCAACGAGCGGTTCGAAACCTTCCGGGCACACCGCCACGCACTGATGGACCTGTATGCCTCGATCGCTGCGGAAGTGCTCGACGGGACGGTTGGCGCTGTCCCGGGTACGGAGGATCTGCCGTTCCGATTGGTGGAGACAGTCGTCAATGGGCGGGCCGATGCCGAAAGCGGTCGCCCCTCGCCTGCCGGGGACTATGCCCGCGTGGTGGCCGAGGCGGCCGTGCGCGCCCTCGGGTGGACAGGGTCGGTGGCCGAGTTGCACGCGGAGGCGGTGACGTTCTCGGAGGGCATACTTGCGTGGTGACCGAACATACTGACTGGGCTGAGAACCCGTCGATCGATGGCTAAGAAGAACCAGCAGCAGCCCGTAGGACCCGTTGCCGGTGTGTACGAGATCGACACCGGCACCTGTGCGCTCGTTCGCGACACGTTGACCGCCGACGGGTGGATCATCGAGGTCAACGGTGTCCCGAGTTCGCACATCGACGTCGACGACCCGACCCAACTCGACTTCGAGTACATGCGCTGGATCGCGGGACTCGTTCGGCATCATAAATTTCCGGGTCCGCGGTTGCGGGCGCTGCATCTCGGCGGTGGCGCGTGCACTCTCGCTCGTTACTTCGCGTCGGTATACCCCGACGCTAGGCAGGTCGTCGTCGAATTGGATGGCGCGCTGGCCCAACTCGTTCGCGAATGGTTCGACCTACCCCGCGCGCCGTTGCTTCGCATCCGGGTGGGGGAAGCGCGCGCCGTCACCGAGACACTGACCGAGGACAGCCGCGATCTCGTCATCCGTGATGTGTTCGCCGGAGCGCTCACTCCCGGTCCGCTGCTGACACTCGAATTCACCGAGCATGTCCGACGCGTTCTCGCGCCGGGTGGCATCTACGTCGTCAACTGCGGAGACACCCGCGATCTGACGCTGGCGAAGCGTGAGGCAGCGACGATCGGCAGCATCTTCCCGTACCTGTCGATCATCGCTGATCCGGCGATGTTGAAGGGGCGACGCTACGGCAACGTGGTCATCGCAGGGAGTGATGTTCCTCTGGGCGAGGATCCTGCGCTTGCTCGCGAACTGCTCGGCGGCGGTGTGCCGGCGCAAGTGTGGTCGGACGAGCGGGTACGCACTTTCGCGCGAGATGCGAAACCCCTACGAGATACTTGATCCGCACAGCCGTTTCGCGCATAGGGTGGAAGGGTCAACCCCCGATCGCGAATGTTGCAGAAGGATACGAACAATGGCGCTCATCGCTCTGCTCGATTTGAAGTTCAAGCCCGACATGCTCGACGACGCCAAGGTGGTACTCGCCAAAGTCCTCGCCGATACCCGGGCTTTCGATGGCTGCCAGGGAGTCGACGTGCTCGTCGATGCCGACGACGAGACGCATTGGATCGCCTACGAGCGTTGGGAATCCGCAGAGGCGGACGCGAAGTACCGCGAGTTCCGTGCCGGAGAAGGCAAGGTCACCGAGCTCGGCCCACTGCTCGCCGGTGCCCCCGGACTGAGCAAGTTCACCGTGGCCGATGTATGACGGCGTCTCGACAGTGACGGCTTCCGAAGGGTGACTGGCTTCTACACGGGCCTGCCTGTGTAAAAGCCCTGCACCATGTCGAATCCCAGTTCGGCCGCGACGCGCAGTTCGGCCTCGGTCTCGACGCCTTCCATGATGAGCGTCGAGCCGATGTCGCGGGCGAACGCCGCAAGGGCTGCAGCAGCGGCCCGGCGCGCCGGATCCTTGTCGATTCCGTGCACGAGCGCGTAGTCGATTTTCAGCGTGTCCGGTTTCAGTTCGACGACCTGACGCAGACCGGAGAATCCGGCGCCGACGTCGTCGACCGAGATCTTGACACCGGCGCCGCGCATGGATTCGACGGAGCGGGCGACTGATCGATAGTCTTCGACGCGTTCGTGTTCGGTGATTTCGAGGTACAGGGTTCGTGTCGCGAGGTGTGGTGAGAGCCGTGTCATCAGATCGGTCGAGCGAATGGTTTCGGCCGATGCATTGATCGAGACGAAAGCCGAGGCGGGCAGCGTGCCCATGGTGGCGAGCGCAACGTCGATCGCGGCGAGTTCGAGTCGGGGCCCGACGCCGGCCCGGGTGGCGTCACGAAACCAGATCATCGGCGATCCGTGACCGAACGGGAATCGCGAAAGTGCTTCGTATCCGACCACTTCGGAAGTGAACGTGTCACAGATCGGTTGGAACGCTACGGTAGGGCCGCCGCTGTCGAGCAGCGCTTGGATTCGGTCCCGAACAACGAGCGGATCTGGTACGTGCCTCGGGTGTGCATCGTGCTGCGGAGTCTTGTGGCGATACAGGTCGATGTCGGCGACCGCGATGAGTCGGCGCAGGAGCGCACCGGTGGTGTCTCCCCGGATCAGCGTGTCCCCGGCGGAACCGGCGCTGGTAGTGACGGGCGGGCCGCTGAATGATTCCTCGAGCGCGCCGCGAATTCGAAGCTCCGCATCGCTGACCTCGGATTGTGTTCCGAGGTGAACGCAGACGAATTCGTCGCCGCCGAGGCGTGAGACCACGGAGTTCTCGGATGCGGCGTGCAGCAGGCGTTCGGCTACTTCGACGAGCACGGCATCGCCGGTCGGGTGACCGTATCGGTCGTTGATCGACTTGAAGGCATCGATGTCGATGACGACGACTCCGACTGCGCGTGCTTCCGCCCCGAGACCGGCACCTACCCGATTGAACTGCTCGACCATATCGAACAGTCCTCGACGATTCCACAGTCCTGTCAGCGGATCACGTAGCGCGCCCCGAGCGCGTTCGCGGAGGTAGCGGATATACGGGCGTAGGGCGAAGGGAGTGACGAACAACGTAGCGATAGTGACCACGCGGGAGGCGACCGACCACGGGTCTTCGCTCGATTGCACGGCCAGGCCAGCCAGAGTCAGCAGCATTGTCACGGACACGATCAGATGAGCGGTCACCACTTTCGGCGGTGTCGACACGATCGCAAAGACAGCCACTATCGAGAACATGGCACAGCCCGGCATGGCTTCGAAGCTGGATTCGAACATTGCCAGCACGAAGACGATTCCGAGATCGGCCCACAGCACGTACATACTCGCGAGCCGTCGACTCGGCCACGGCCTGAAGAACCACAGCAAAGCAACCGGGATCGTCGACGACGCCGCGAGCCCGACCAGAACGGACGCGATCGGGCCCAATTGACCGGACGGAATCATCAAGAGCCCCGACGCACCGAAGGCCAGCGTCAGCAGCCCGACGATCACCCGGCCCCGCAGTTCGCTTTCGGGGGCGAGCACGCCCGCTTGTTCGATGTCGAAGGTGTTGATGCCGTACGGATTGGATTTGTGAGGTGCAGGGTGAGAACCACCGACCGTGGTGGAACTGGTCGACGCTAGGTCCTCCGCCACACCGGACCCTCTCTACGCGGAACGCTCATCTCCACCCGTGACATCACTGCAGCAGGCGTTGATGTGCTCGTTCGTGGGCCCCGACCTGCGTCCTAGTCGACCCTGCCGCAGACCCTACCAGCGGAAAGGTCGACCGATCTGTGCTTTCGGGGCAGCGGGATCGAACCCGACGCTAGTCCGTGCCCGACTCGATGGCTGCGTGATCCAAGGCGTCGGAGTTGATTTGCGAGCCCTCTGCACTGCCTGCCGCGATCGCTGCCGCACCTCCAGGAGGAAGATCGCCGATGAGTTCGCCCCACGCGGTGAGCTGCTGCTGGGCGGCATACTGCTCGAGCTTGCTGCGGGAATCGGCGATGTCGAGGTTGCGCATGGTGAGCTGGCCGATGCGATCACCAGGGAAGAACGCCTGGTCTTTGGCACGTTCCATCGACAGCTTTTCGGGGTGATAGCTGAAGTTCGAGCCCGTGGTGTCGACGATGGTGAAGTCCTGGCCGCGCCGCAGACGGACGGTGACGCTTCCGCTGACGACGTTGCCGACCCACCGCTGCAGCCCCTCACGCAGCATCAGGGCCTGCGGATCGAACCAGCGGCCCTCGTACAGCAACCGGCCGAGTCGTCGTCCCTCGTTGTGGTACGACGCAACGGTGTCCTCGTTGTGGACGGCGTTGAGGAGGCGCTCGTAGGTGATGTGCAGCAGGGCCATTCCAGGCGCCTCGTAGATGCCGCGGCTCTTGGCCTCGATGATGCGGTTCTCGATCTGATCCGACATGCCGAGTCCGTGCCGGCCCCCGATGGTGTTGGCCTCCATGACCAGGTCGACGGCACTGTCGAATCTCGTGCCGTTGATGGCGACCGGGCGTCCACGCTCGAATTCGACGGTGACGTCCTCGGTCTCGATGGCCACCTCGGGGTCCCAGAAGCGGACTCCCATGATGGGGCTGACGATCTCGAGCGAGGTGTCGAGGTACTCGAGGCTCTTGGCTTCGTGCGTAGCGCCCCAGATGTTGGCGTCGGTGGAGTACGCC
Organism: Rhodococcus sovatensis; assembly: GCF_037327425.1. Lineage (NCBI taxonomy): Bacteria > Bacillati > Actinomycetota > Actinomycetes > Mycobacteriales > Nocardiaceae > Rhodococcus > Rhodococcus sovatensis. The sequence continues at coordinate 4,961,514 of NZ_CP147846.1, forward strand.
TTCTCGGCGGAATCACGGTAGGGAAGGTCGTGCTCGGTGAGCCACACCGACATCTCGTGACGGCCGCCGAGTTCGCTGACGAACGCCTTGTCCAGCCACGGCTTGTAGATCCGAAGTTCGGGATTGGCGAGTAGGCCGTAGCGGTAGAACCGCTCGATGTCGTTGCCCTTGTAGGTGGATCCGTCACCCCAGATGGACACACCGTCCTCGGCCATCGCGCGGACCAGCATCGTGCCGGTGACAGCGCGACCGAGCGGGGTCGTGTTGAAGTACGTCTGGCCCGACGACCGGATGTGGAACGCGCCGCACGTCAGCGCAGCCAGGCCCTCCTCCACCAGCGGTTCGCGGCAGTCGACCAGACGGGCCTGCTCGGCACCGTAGGCGCGGCCGCGCGCTGGAACGTCGGAGAGATCCGGTTCGTCGTACTGCCCGATGTCTGCGGTGTAGGCGTACGGGACAGCGCCGCGTTCGCGCATCCACGCCACCGCGACGGAGGTGTCGAGACCGCCGGAGAATGCGATGCCGATGCGTTCACCGACGGGAAGTTCATGCAGTACCTTCGTCACGCGAGCATGGTATCCGCTCGGTCACTGAAGAAAGAAAACGGTGTCCGCTAGCCTCATGCCGTTCACCTGGATCTCCAAGGCGTGCTCACCCGGGTAGTAGCGCCGAGTTGTAATGGGCCGGAACGAATGTGTACGCGTGAGGGTCTCCCGCGCGCCCGGCTCGAGTGTCCTCGTCGTCAGCTTGAACACCTTGGGGCTTCGAGTGCCGTTGGCGCGGACGTGGTGGATGACGTAGTCGACCGCGACGGGCAGCGGCAATGCGGTGGTGTTCGCGAGTTCGAACGTGAACGTCGTGCTCCCGCCCATTGCCACCCGCTGTGGAGACATCGTCGGCGTCGTGGCGACGACGCCGACGGGTGCTGTGAAACCGAGCAACGACAGGGCGCCCTGGTCACCGTTCTTGATCAACGTCCTCAGGGCATGCCTGACGAGCTTCGGTGTGTTCGCGTCCGGCGCAGAGGACCATTTTCGGGCCTGTTCGACGACGTGCTCAGGGTCGGTTCGGCTCAGATCGTTGAGGTGATTGGCGACGGATCGGCGAACATACTCGGATTCGTCACGGTAGAGCGCATCGAGGATGTCGGTGGTGGCGTCGGGTCGAGCGGTGAGAGCCGTGACCCGTCTGGCCCACGGCAGGAACGGGCGGGTCCCCTCGGACGCGAGCCGTCGAACGTGCTCATCCTCGTGCGTCGTCCATTCGAGGGCTGTGCGGAGGGTGCGATCCAAGTCGGCGTCCAGGAACGTACGGATCGCGAACTCACCGGTCAAGCGCGAGGTGAGCTCGGCGAGAAGCGCGAGCCCCGAATCGAATTCGGCCGTTCCCTGGGCTGTGGCCCGTACTGCAAGGGCTTCGCTGACGGGCCAGATCATCCAGCCGGTGAAACTCTTCTTGCGCAGTGCCGTCCGGATCTTCTTCTCGAACTGCGCGTACGTCGGCGGAAGCTCGCGCAGTAGTGCATCGCGAACCAATCGGGTTCGACCGCTCAGGCTCAGACCCATGAACTCTGCAGCGGTAGAAGCAGTCTCGGGCATCGTGCCGCCGAAACATGCGACCAAGTCGTCGACGACCGAGGGGCCGAGAAGTTCATCCGCAGTAGGCACGTCAGACCATGTCCTTCTTGGTGAGCCAGCGCAGTATGGGCCATCCACAGAACACCGGCAACCAGCAGGTGAGCACGCGGTAGAGCAACACCGACGGCACTGCGATGCTCGCGGGTAGACCGAACGCGGCGAGTCCACCGATCAAAGCGGCTTCGACGGCTCCGACGCCGCCCGGGGTCGGAGCTGCGGACGCGAGCGTTCCACCGATCATCGTGACGACGGTGACCGTCACGAACGTGGTGCCACCGCCGAATGCTTCGATGCTGGCCCACAGCGCTAGCGCAGCGCCGAGAGTGGTTGCTGCGCAGCCGAGAACGATGATCGCAGATCGTATGGGGTCTTTCGCGAGATCGCCGAGCTCAGCGAAGACCTCCTTGAGTTGAGGTCGCACGGCATTGCGCAACCAGTGGCGAAGCGTCGGCACGAACATGAAGGTTCCCACTATGCCGAGCGCGACACCCGCGATGAGATACAGCACCGTCGGGTCGGGTACGAAATGGCCGAGATCCGCCGAGGTGCCCGCCACGATGGAGAAGAAGATCAACAGGCTGAGATGGGTGATCACCTGGACCGACTGTTGCAGCGCTACAGCGGCGGTCGCACGTACGGCACCGACGCCGCCCTTCTGCAGGAATCGGACGCTGAGGGCGAGGCCGCCGACCCCGGCAGGCGTCGTCGTCGCGGCAAACGTGTTGGCCACCTGCATGATCGTCAGATTGCGGAAGCTCACCAAACCTGAGGCGCACGCCCACAACGCAGCAGCGGCGCCGATGTAGGTCAACGCCGAGACCGCGAGACCGAGGAGTGCCCACCACCAGTTGGCGGTCTGCAACTCCGTCACGAATGTCGGCACCGCACTGATGAACGGATACGCCACGTAGACGAGACCGATCAGCAGCACGAGCTGGATGATCTGGTTGCGGGTGAATCGAGTGACCTGTTCGATCTCGATCTTCTCGGTGCCGGTCTGAGTCACGACCTCCTCGCGGACCGCCTTCATGACGACCTTGCCGTCGGGCACCGACGCCAGCACACGCGTCGGAATCGCCGTCGTGGTCAGTCGTCCGGCAGCGGTGATCACGGTGTCCTCGCCGAGGGTGTCGATCGCGATGCGGACGGCGCGTTCCTTCCCGAACAGTGCCGAAGTGGAGAGCAACAGCTGTGCGACATCCGATTGCATCTGGGCGTCCGACGCACCGAGTTCGGCGTTGGAGAAGCCGCCGAACAGGGCCTTGCCGTCGTCGTTGCGCAATTCGGCGCTGCGCAGATCACCGTGGGAGATCTGGTAACCGTGCAGCGTCTGAAGTCCGTTCCAGATGCTGGTGGCCAGGGAATCCGGTGTCGATTCGTCGACCGCTGTTCCGCGAGGCGCGGTGTGTGCGAACAGTGCCCACCCTCGCTCGAGCGCGGACACGGCAAGTGGTCTGCTGCTCGCAACACCGAGGTCACCTATCGCAATACCCATCAGCGCCCGATGCTCGACGGCTCGGCGCATCGACGCATGCAGCGGGGCACTTTCACTGTTGCGGAACGAGAGCCAACGCCACACCTGTCGTAGAGCGCCGCCGCTGCGCTGGTTCTGTCCGTACATCTCGACGATGACCTCGGGCTCGGGTCCTTCGGCCTTCGCGGACAGCACCAACGGTCCAGGGCCCGCGGGCTTGAGTACGTGGAACGAGGTGACGGTGTGGCCGCGCTTGGCCAGCAGCCGCACGGCAGCGTCGAGCGGGACCTCGAGCGCCGGGGTGCCGACGACGAGCACGATCAACGCGCCCACACACCAGCCCACCGACAGCCCGAGCAACGATCGAGCGGGGACGACGGTACTGACGAACAGATGGATCGGAACGAACGCCAGCAGGAGGAACCACCACACGCGACGCCAGCGGGCAGGTAGCCAAGGCCCCGAGACCGTCAGCACGGCGGCGAGCATCGCGATCCAACGGGAATCGTCGAGGAACTGAGACAGGAATGTGTCGAGTCTGTCCGGCACGTCGAGGTGCCATTCGGGCGTCGAAATGCCGGTTCCGGTGATCGAGAGGGCGAGGCCTGCAATGAGGCCGGCGGCAGCGTAGCCCGCCAGCAGTTTCCACTGACGCCCCGCGATGAGCCCGATGAGGATGCCGAACGGCAGAGCCAGTATCGCGATGCCGTACAGGAGGTAGACGAGATTGGACTGGTCCGGGCTGAGTACTCCGACGATGTTCGAGACCGAGGTCTCGAGCGCGTCCCACTGGTTGCGCGTGACGAGCGAACCAGCGATAACGGCTGAGAGGAGGAGTGCGGACGAAACGACACGCAGGATGTCGCTCGTGCGCCGCACGAGCGGCTGCAGCAGACGTCCCGTGACCGGAATGTCTCGCCCGTCGACTCGCATGATGTGTCGTTCTTTCGGTTGTTCCTACTTGCGCCGATCGACGCGCAAGGGTCAACCTACCGCTTCAGGCGTCTGTTCAACTCGTTCCGCACCGCGGGCCATTCGGATTCGATGATGGAGAACACGACGGTGTCGCGCAAGGAACCGTCGGGCATGCGTTGGTGATTGCGTAGGATCCCATCCTGTTTCGCGCCGAGGTGCGCAATTGCCGTCCGGGACTGCATGTTCATCCAGTGCGTACGGAATTCGACTGCAATGCACTGTAATTGCTCGAACGCGTGGGTCAGCAGTAACAATTTGCTGGCGGTATTGGTGCCGCTGCGATGCGCCGAAGTTGCATTCCAGGTCGAACCGATCTCGACGCGACGGTGTGCCGCATCTGCGTTCATGTACGTGGTCATACCGATGATCTGCCCGGTGTCGTTCCGTCGAACGGTGAACGGCAACATCGATTGCGCGTGTAGAAGGCCGAGCCGCCGGTCGATCTCGGCGGCCATGTTCTCGGGGCGAGGTACGGACGTGTACCAGAGGTTCCACAGCTCACCGTCGCGGGCGGCGTCGCACAATCCTTCGAGGTGGTCGTGGCTCAGCGGTTCCAGCGTCACGACGTCGTTGGCCAGGGTCACCGGCTGCAGAAAGGTCACGTCGGTGACGATACGTCAGTGTTGGCCGCTACAGCTGGGCTGTGGGCTCTGTCGTCCGCACGCATCAGCAACACGATGGCGGCCGCGGTCACGGCCACGAGCGTCGCCAGGATCCCGACGACGCTGTGGAACGCGTCGGCGTATTGATGTGGATGTCCGGCGATGCCGGCTGCAGTGGCCTCGGCGTCCGGGTCGGCGGGCATGCGAGTCGTGACGAGATATGTCAGCAGCCATGCGTAGCCGGCGACGAGAACCGCTTCGCTGCCGATGCGGAAGAGGTTGAGAACGCCTGCGGCGGTGCCGCTGCTGTGCGCCGGAACTGCCGCGAGCGCCTCCCCGTCGACGAGCCCGATGGGGAGTCCGAATCCGATTCCTACGAGTGCCATCGGGATGACGATCAACCACAGGGAGCTTGCGGGGGTCAGCGCAAGCATGCCGAGGTCGCCGACGACGAGCGCGGCAAGACTGAAGTAGACGACCGTCGTAGGGGTCGTTCGCCCGGACGTGACGAGCTTGGCGACCACGGCAGGGGCGAGGAGTACCGGTGTCGTCATGGCCAACATCAACAAGCCCGCCGAGGTGGGATCCATGGATGCGATGCCACTCAGCGCGTTCGGCAGGTAGGTCAGCAGAGTCACGAATCCGATCGCGCCCGCGACTGGCACCAAGCAGAGCCCGAGGAACTTCCTGTTTCGTAGCAGGGTGAGGTCGAGGAGAGCGGATACGCCGGTGTTGGCTGCTTCATCTCGCGGTTGTTTGTGTTGGGGCAATGTCAGTGACCCGAGGAATGCGCATGCGAGTATCAGCGCTTGCGCGAGAAAGACTCCGAGCCAACCGATTGCGCCGACGAGTAGTCCCGCGATCGTCGGTCCGAGTGCCAGTCCGAGGCCGTTGACCGTCCCGAAGGCCGCGAAAGCCCTGGCCCGTGCAGCGCCCGAGTAGGTATTGGACAGGATCGAGGTCGATCCGACGAGGACCGCGGCGGCGCCGATTCCTGCGAGAACGCGCGCGCCGTCGAGGAAGAGCATGTTCGGCGCGAGCGCGCTGGCAACTCCGGCGAGACCGGTTACCGCGATACCGATACGGAACGAGATCTTGTGGCCGATGCGGTCGGAGACAGCGCCCCACACGATTGTGAACAGGGCGAACGCAAGGTTGAAGCCATTGACGACCCACTGCAGCGGGCCGGGGCTCTCGCCCAGGTCGGCGGCGATCTGTGGCAGCGCTATGGCAGTGCCCGCTATCGACATCGGGATCACGAACTGTGCCACGAGAACTACGGGCAGGGTGTTGCTGGAGCGCATCGAGTCCCCCTAGGTACGATGAATGTCGTATCTAGAACAGCAGAAATAGAGGTACGATGCAAGTCGTACCTCTGTGGAGTGCGGGACGGAGTGAAGTGGCAGACGAGAACGGGCACCCCGAGGTGTCGGAGATGGAGCTCGGCAAAGTGATGGCTGCATTGGCCGATCCGCTGCGCAGAAGGGTCATCACGGAACTCGTCGGCGACGACGACGGCGCCGAGCGTACATGTATGTCTTTCGAACTAGGAGTGACGAAATCGACTTTGACACACCATTTTCGGGTACTCCGCGAAGCCGGATTGGTGTTCCAGGTCGACCGTGGTAACAGTCGAAAGGTGACCTTGCGCCGGCCCGAGTTGAACGAACGATTCCCCGGTCTGCTCGATTTGATCGCGAACGAGAGCTGAGTGCAGCATCGTCCGCACGGCAGGCATGATGGTCGGCGTGCCCGCTGTGATCCGACGTCGACTCACGTCGATGCACATGTTCGGGGCCGTGTTGGTGGCGGCGATGCTGTTTCAGCAGCCGTTGGTCGAGCTGGTCAACGCCAGTCCGGCTCTCCAGACCGCCGCGACCGTCTTCACCGGGGTGTTCGTACAGGCGACACCGTTTCTGGTGCTCGGCGTTCTGATCAGCGGGGCGATCGCGGCGTTCGTGTCTCCGCGGGTGTTGCGTGCAGTACTGCCTAAGCGCGAATCGGTAGCGGTCGGTGTGGCTGGTCTGGCGGGGGCGGCTCTGCCGGGGTGTGAATGTGGGGCCGTGCCGGTTGCGCGGCGACTGATGGATCAGGGCGCGCCGAGCGCTGTGGCGGTCACGTTTCTGCTGTCCGCTCCGGCGATCAACCCCGTTGTCCTGGTCTCCACCGCCGTTGCCTTTCCCGGTGAGCCGAGGATGGTCGTGGCTCGGCTGGTCGGCTCGCTCGCGACTGCGTGGGTCATGGGTTTGCTCTGGTCCCGGTTCGGGCGGACCGAGTGGATCACTGCCCGATTGAGCAACCACGATTCCAACCCGGACGGTTCCCGATGGACGGTGTTCACCGAGTCCGCTCGTCACGATCTGTTGCAGGCCGGGTCGTACCTGGTCCTCGGAGCCGCTGCCGCGGCGGCGCTGCACGTGGTGGTGCCGCCGTGGATCTATGAACACCTTGCTGGACAGATGCTCCTTGCCATCCTCGTTATGGCGCTTCTGGCGTTGGTTCTGGCGTTGTGCTCGGAGGCCGACGCTTTCGTAGCGGCGAGTATCTCGATGCTGCCATTGCTGCCGCGACTTGTGTTTCTGGTGGTCGGGCCCGCGGTGGACGTCAAGCTCATCGCCATGCAAGCGGGCAGTTTCGGCCGGGGCTTCGCGGCCCGGTTCGCCCCGCTCACCTTCGTCGTCGCGATCGTGTGTGCGTGTGCCGCCGGTTATCTCGTGCTCGGCGGTATCCGGTGAACCGCGAAACCGCCAACGTTCTGCTTCTGCTGGTCGGTGGGACGCTGATCAAGATCGCCGCCGACGGCAGCTACGTTCGCTACGTCAAACCTGGTCTCCTGCCGTATCTGTTGGCCTCGGCCCTGGTCATCGTCGTTCTGGCGGTGGCCGCGATCGCCGCTGATGTGCGTCGTGGACAGGCCGCCGATGACGGACATGCAGACGGGCACCGGCACAGCACCAGGCCTTATTGGATGCTGTTGGTGCCGGCAGCGGTGATCCTGTTCGTGGCGCCGCCCGCGATCGGGGTTTCATCGGTTGGGCCATCGACGGCGCAGCAAACAATGGCAGCGCCGGAGAAGTCGGCGTTTCCGCCACTCCCGGACGGCGCCGCACCGGAACTATCGCTCCTCGATCTCATCGGACGGGCAGCCCGCGATTCGACCGGCAGTCTCGACGGCCGCGAGATCACCACCACCGGCTTCCTGGTCGCGACGAGTGACAATGCTGACAATGCTGACTTCGACCTGGCCCGGGTGCTGATCATTTGTTGTGCCGCCGACGCTCGCACCATCCGGGTCCACCTCGGCGGCAATCTCGGCGGGAATTTTGGCAGCATCCCCGACGGGACCTGGCTCTCGGTCACTGGGGTGGTGTTGCCAGGCTCAGCCGACGCCGAAACCAACTACACACCGACCCTCACGGTCACGGACGTAGTGCGTATCCCTGCCCCGGCCAACACGTACGCGTACTGATCTCGCACGTGCACGGTCGATGCCCCCAACTAGTGCACCGACGAATACAGTTGTCGCAAAGACCCAATGAGGTAGTGCCCGATTTTCCGAGGAGTGATGACCATGGCGTTTCCGATCATTGTTGCGAAGGTGGTATCGACGGTGGTGACAGGTGCTGTCGGCGTCGCTGCGTACAACGGGGCCAAGAAGTTGTACGACAATGCTCCCGTTCGCAAGGTTGCTGTCTCCGCGACCGAGGTCGGTCTGCGTGCAGCACGGAAAGCCGAAGTGCACGCAGAATCGGCACGTCTTGCGGTATCCGACGTCGTAGCCGAAGCGCGCGATCGACTGGGTGAAGAGGTACCCCCGCCGGTCGTGTCCGAGACCGGCCACGGACACTCACACTGAGCTCGGGCGTTCGCACCGATATGACGACGCTGACCGTGAGTGACGTGCCTTCTCCGGAGCAGGTGGCCCTGCCGGACGGGTTCGAGATCCTCTCCGATGGCGCCGGACGTATCCGGTTGCGCGTCGATTGGCTCAGATCGAGCCCCGGTCGCGCAGTGGCTGTCGAAGATCACGTGGACAAGATCCGCGGAGTGCGTGCCGTACACGTATATCCGCGGACGGCGTCCGTCGTCGTCTGGTACTCGCGCACCCGCTTGAACCGCGCAGAGCTGTACGACGCGGTGAATGCCGGCCGTGCCACGGACTGGGCTCTTGTGCCCACGCGGAGCCCTCGTTCCGCCGACGTCACCAACGGCGACGTGTTGCGCATGACCATAGGCGGCGCTGCGCTTGTCTTACTGGGCTTGCGCCGCTACGCATTCCGGCGACCCCCCATTCTGGGACCGACCAGCCGCGTCGTCGCCACCGGAGCCACCATTTTCACCGGTTATCCCTTCCTTCGAGGCGCACTGCGTTCGTTGGCCGGAAACCGTTCCGCAGGTACCGATGCCCTTGTCAGTGCAGCAACCGTGGCATCTCTCGTTCTCCGTGAGAACGTTGTGGCTCTGACAGTGTTGTGGCTGCTCAACATTGGCGAGTACTTGCAGGAGTTGACGCTCAAACGCACTCGCCGCGCGATTTCCGATCTGCTCACCGGGACCCAGGACACCGCGTGGATTCGGCTGCCCGACGGGTCCGAGATCTCGGTGGACATCGATCGTCTCGAGATCGGCGACGAGGTTGTCGTGCACGATCACGTCGGGGTTCCCGTCGATGGAACAGTCGTCGACGGTGATGCCGTGGTCGACCAGTCCGCGATCACCGGTGAAACACTCCCCGTTTCCATCGTTGCCGGTGACCGTATTCACGCCGGTTCGGTGGTGGTCCGCGGCCGCATCGTCGTCCGGGCATCCGCGGTCGGTCGTGACACCACCATCGGGCGCATCATTTCCCGCGTCGAGGAGGCGCAGGAAGACCGCGCACCGATTCAGACGGTCGGCGAGAACTTTTCACGTCGTTTCGTGCCCGCGTCGTTCATTCTGTCGGCGCTGACGCTCGTGGTCACTCGTGATGTCCGGCGGGCCATGACGATGCTGCTGGTTGCATGCCCGTGCGCGGTGGGTCTGTCGACACCGACCGCTATCAGTGCTGCCATCGGAAACGGTGCGCGCCGGGGCATTCTCATCAAGGGCGGTTCGCACCTCGAGCAGGCAGGGCGGGTCGATGCATTCGTCTTCGACAAGACTGGCACGTTGACCGTCGGGCGTCCGGTGGTCACCAATGTCGTTTCTTTCCAGGATGATTGGGAGCCAGAGCAAGTGCTCGCGTATGCGGCGAGCTCGGAGATTCACTCACGGCATCCGTTGGCCGAAGCTGTGATTCGCAGTACCGAGGCACGACACATCACCATTCCCCCGCACGAGGAGTGTGAGGTTCTCGTCGGTCTGGGGATGCGGACTGTTGCTGATGGACGGACGCTGCTGCTGGGCAGCCCATCGCTGCTACGGAGTGAGCAAGTCGAGGTGTCGGAGAAGGCGGCGGAGTGGGTCTCGCGGCTGCAACGTGAAGCGGAAACGCCATTGTTGCTGGCGGTCGATGGGGTTCTTGTCGGGTTGATCAGTCTGCGGGACGAGGTGCGGTCCAACGCTTTGGCGGTACTGGAGGCGTTGCGTGCCGATGGTGTCGAACGGATCGTCATGCTCACCGGGGATCATCCCGAGACCGCTGCCGCGGTGGCCGCCGAGCTCGGGATCGAGGAGTGGCGGGCCGAGGTGATGCCGGACGGCAAGCTCGAAGCCGTGCGTGAACTGCAGTCGGCGGGATACGTCGTTGCGATGGTCGGCGATGGAACCAACGATGCACCGGCCCTTGCGGTGGCGGACATCGGTATCGCGATGGGTCTTGCCGGCACCGATGTCGCTGTCGAGACGGCAGATGTCGCGCTCGCGAGCGATGATCTCGAACGCCTGCTCGATGTCCGCGACCTCGGGCGGCACTCGGTGTCGGTGATCCGGCAGAACTACGGAATGTCGATCGCAGTGAACGCGGTTGGACTGCTCGTCAGTGCGGGCGGTGCGCTGTCGCCGGTGTTGGCTGCGATCCTGCACAACGCGTCCTCGGTTGCGGTGGTCGGTAACAGTTCACGTCTGATCCGGTACCGCCTCTGACCGGTCTGGGCCGGTCCGGACAGTACCGGACTAGACGGCGCCGTGCATCCGCCAGGCGCGGGAGGAAAGCAGACGCATCCCGTTGAGAGCGACGATGACAGTCGAGGTTTCGTGTCCTGCGACGCCGATGGGCAGGGGCAGAGTGCCGATCAGGTCCCACGCCACGAGGACGACGATGAACGTCGCAGCGATGACGAGGTTGGCGACCACAATTCGATGTGCTCGACGCGAGAGGTCGATGACCGACGCCAGTGCTCCGAGGTCGTCGCGTACAAGCACTGCGTCTGCGGTGTCGAGGGTGAGGTCGGAGCCCGTGCGTCCCATTGCGACACCGATGTCGGCTGCTGCGAGGGCTGGGGCGTCGTTGACTCCGTCGCCCACTACGAGCACGCGGTGTGGTTGGCCTTCCCATCGTAGAGAGCCGAGTGCTTGTAGTTCGTTCACAGCGTTGGCTTTGCCGTCCGGTAGCAGTCCTGCCCGAACGTCGACAATTCCGGTCCGCTTGGCTGCGTCCTGTGCGGCCGAGCGGTTGTCGCCGGTGAGAAGGACAGTGGGATTTCCGGTGATGCGTTCGATATCGGCGACGGCCGACCGTGCGCCGGGTCGGACTGTATCCACCAAGCCGATGACGCCGACGGGTCGGTGCTCGACCCAGACGAGGACTACCGTCATGCCCGCCGCTTCGTATTCGTCGGCAATTTGCTGGGTCGTCGAGTTCAATTCGGAGACACCGGGTTTTGTCACCGCAATTGCGCGACCGTCGATGTATGCGCTCACACCGGCGCCCGGTGTCGACTCGAATCCCGAGGCAACCGGCACCGAAATTCCGCGGATGCGGGCGTGGTCGACGATCGCCGCACCGATCGGGTGCTCGCTCCCCGTCTCCACCGCAGCGGCGATGCGAAGAACCTCGTCCTGGCTCAACTCGGTGACCGTGTCGACGCGATCGACCCGGGGTGTTCCTTCGGTGAGCGTGCCAGTCTTGTCGAACGCGACAAGATCGGTCAGACGGAGCTGTTCCAGCACTACAGCGGACTTGATCAGGATGCCGTGGCGGCCGGCGGTGGCCATCGCAGCGAGTAGCGGCGGCATCGTGGCGAGAACGACCGCGCACGGTGACGCGACGATCATGAACGTCATCGCGCGCAGCAGAGCGGACTGCAGATCAGTGCCGAACAGCATCGGTATCGCGAACACCCCTGCAGTAGCGACCACGACGCCGGATGAGTAGTACTGCTCGACCTTCTCGATGAACAGTTGTTTTTTCGCTTTGGTCTCCGATGCACGTTCGACCATCGCCACGATCCGGGCAACCACCGTCTCGGAGGGGTCGACGTCGATGCGGACACGTACCGAGCCGGTGCCGTTGATGGTGCCGGCGAAGACGTCGTCGCCGACAGCCTTGAACACCGGGATCGACTCGCCGGTGATGGAGGATTGGTCGATGTCGGAGTTGCCGTCGACGATGACGCCGTCGCCAGGAATGCGCTCACCTGGCCGGACGACGACGATGTCCTCGATGCGGAGATCGGCAGCATCGACCTGACGCTCCTCACCGCTGGTGTCGATTGTCGTGGCAGTCTCGGGTGCGAGATCGAGCAGACCCCGGATCGAATCCGCGGTGCGCTTGGTCAGCACAGCTTCCAGGGCGCCTGAGGTGGCGAAGATTACGATCAACAATGCGCCGTCGAAGATCTGGCCGATCGCTGCGGCACCGATCGCAGCAACGATCATCAGCAGGTCGACGTCGAGGGTCTTCTTCCTGAGCGCCTGCAGACCTTCGAGTGCCGATTGCCATCCGCCGACTGCGTAGCAGGCCAGATACAGCGCCCAGAACAGCCACACCGGCGCGCCCGACAATTGCGCGGCGAGGCCGGCCAGGAACAGTGCTGAGGCCGCGAGCGCCCATCTGACCTCGGTGACTGCCAGCAGAGAGGCCCGGGTGACGCCGAGTGCGGCTCGCTGTTCTCTGGGCCCGGATCTTGTGTCAGCGGACGTGGTGTTGATGGTCATGGGGCACTTTCCGTGGAGATAGGTGGTTCTGGCCAAGATACAGGATTACATGAAGACCTTTACATGTGTACATAAACTATAGTTGTCACATGGGTCACGGGGTCGAAGGGCGGAGCGCTCCGCCCGCGCAACTGGACGCCGAATCTGCAGCAACGGTGGCTGCCACGCTTCAGGCGCTGGCCACACCGAGTCGCTTGCGCATTCTTACCCAGCTACGGCAGGGTCCGAGTGGGGTCAACGACCTCGCAGCCGCGGTGGAGATGGAGCAATCCGCAGTCTCGCACCAGCTTCGACTGTTGCGGGCGATGGGTTTGGTCACCGGCGCTCGATCGGGCCGAAGCGTCATCTACCGGCTCTACGACAACCACGTCGCACTTCTGCTCGACGAAGCGGTCTATCACATCGAACACCTCGGATTGTCAGCTGACGTCGACTCGGCGTGAGGAGTAGCGCTGGTCTGACCGGCGCCGTTGCGGGGTCTGATTTGTGTTCACAAAACAACCCCTTTACAGTCTGTTCGACAACGATTGTCGAAATCACTGCCATTAGTCGTCGCACTATCAAGTCCGGGAGCCCCCTTGCTCGTCGTCGATCAGTTGTGTGTCGACGCAGGCCGAACCCGCATCGTCGACGAAGTCTCGTTCGAGATCGCCGCCGGTCAGCGCGTCGGTCTTCTCGGTGCGTCGGGCTCGGGCAAATCGCTGACCGCGTCGGCGATCATCGGGCATCTGCCCCCGGGCATCACCTCCACCGGCGGCATCACCATCAACGGTCACGATGTCGCGGGGATTGCAACGCCGCGCCGCCACCGCGCCGCGCGGCCCGCCATGGTTTTTCAGGACTCTGCGACAGCGCTGAATCCGATGGTCACCGTCGGCGCGCAGCTCAGCGCGCCTGCTCGGTCGTCGAAGTCCGACGTCGCGGATCTACTCGAGCAGGTCGGGTTCCGCGAGCCAGGCTGCATACTCGGCTCGCACCCGCTCGAGCTGTCGGGTGGGCAACGTCAACGCGTCTGTATCGCACTGGCCATCGCGTGCCGCAGCCCGCTGCTGGTCGCCGACGAGCCGACCACAGCCCTCGACGTCGTTACGCAGGCACGGGTGCTCGACGCCTTGAAGGCAGTCGACGGCGCCATGCTCTTCATCACCCACGATGTAGCGGTCGCATCGCAGCTGTGCGATCGGCTGATCGTCATGGAACGCGGACGCATCGTCGAACAGGGCGTGACCGCCGACATCGTCGAGCGTCCGACAGCCGAACTGACGAAAGCACTCGTAGCCCGCGCTCATGCCGCCGACCCGTTGCGCGCGCTATCCGAGAGCCTCAGTCGATGAGCCTGGTGGCATCCGGTGTGACCCGGCACTACCTTCGGCACCGCAAGAGCCACACTGCACTGAGCGGTATCGATCTCGACATCGCTCCCGGTGCACGCATGGCTCTCGTGGGGGAATCGGGTTCGGGAAAGACCACGCTACTGAAAACGCTTCTGGCGCTGGACCGGCCGGATTCGGGCACTGTCACACTCGACGGCACCCCCGTCGCCCCGGGATCGGCACGCTCGCTCAGGTGGTTTCGCCGACGCGTGCAGTACATCCCGCAGGACCCGGCCACCTCACTCGACCCCAGGAAGAGCGTCGTCGACCTCGTCGCGACACCACTGCGGCTCCTCGGCTCCGAGGGCGACCATCGTGCGCTCGCTCGAAATGCCCTCGCCGCCGTGGGTTTGAACGAACGCTTTCTGCAGCGACGGCCCTCGGAGCTGTCGGGTGGTCAGAATCAGCGAGTGGCCATCGCTCGTGCAGTTGCGTGCGAGCCCGAATACTTACTGGCGGACGAGCCAGTGAGCGGGCTCGACCTGGACCTACGCGAGCAAGTCCTCGACGTGCTGGGCGAGCTGTCCACGCGCACATCGACGGCTTTGCTCGTGGTCTCCCACGACCTCTCGGTTGCTGCGCGGTTGTGTAGCGACATCTCGGTGATGTGCGACGGCTCGATCGTCGAATCCGGTTCTATCGCAGCCGTTCTCACCAACCCTTCCCATCCACACACGCGCGCATTGCTCGACGCAGTGCCCCGCTTGCGATCAAACTAGTCACAGGAGAACGCATGTCCGTCAGAACGATCCGCGCTGCACGACTCGGCGCAGTCGGCGCCGTTGGTGTACTCGCACTCACGAGCTGCTTTTCCTCGCCTGCCAGCAATGACGATGCCAGCGGTGAGCGCGCCCGAGTGGCGATGCTGCAGCCGCCTCGCTCCGGCCTCTCGCAGTTCAGCGACGATGCGTTCAAACTCTCTCGCTGGTCGACCGCCGAGACGCTGATCACTCTCGACGACCTGGGCGAGGCGCAACCGGGCCTTGCCACCGACTGGGAGCGCACCGACGATTTCACGTGGAGCTTCGACGTTCGCCCGGACGTGATGTTCCACAATGGCGCATCTCTCGACGCGGACGCTGTGGTCACCGCCCTGACGGCGGCGACGCAGGCCGCCCCGAAGCCTCGCATCCTCGACGGCGTCGAGATGACGGTTGCCGCCGAGGACAGCGATACCGTCACTGTCACAACTGAATTGGTCGACCCGCTCCTGCCGCAGCGGCTGTCGAGCCCTCAGCTGGCAATCCTCGCGCCGGTCGCGTACGAGGGAGATGGACCCGTGAGTCCGATCGGCAACGGCACCGGTCCATTCGTGCTCACCAGTGTCGACGGAACCTCCAGCGCCGCTCTGGATCGCAACGAGGACTACTGGGGCGAGAAGGCGAAACTCGCCGGCTTCGATGTCGACTTCGTGCCGGATGGCACAGCGCGTGCCGCGTCGCTGCGCAACGGCACAGCCGACGTCGTGGAGGCAATTCCGGTGGGCCAGGCATCGCTCGTCGACCAAGAACTCGTGCACGAGGTCCCGATGCCGCGGACCAACACGCTCTATCTGAATACTGCGAACGGCGTCTTCGCCGATCCCGCCATGCGCGCGGCGGCCCGTGAATCCATCGACAAGGACCGCCTGGTCGAGCAGGTCTACGAGGGCCGCGCCGACGCGGCCAACGGCTTACTCGGACCTGCACTTCCGTGGGCAGCCGAACGCCCTGAGCGAACCGAGACGCCGGCGGGTGACGCCAATGGAAAGCGGATCACCCTCGCCACGTTCACCGACCGCGCCGAGCTTCCCGAGGTAGCAGTCCTACTGCAGCAGGAACTCGAAGCCAAGGGCTTCGTCGTCGAGCAGGTGGTGCGCGAGTACCAGTTCATCGAAACAGACGCTCTCGAAGGTCGTTTCGACGCATTCATTCTCTCCCGCGCGACCGTCCTCGACTCCGGTGACCCGGTGTCGTACATGTACTCCGACTTCGCGTGTGAGGGTTCGTTCAACATCTCACAATTCTGCGACCCGCAGGTCGACGCAGCTTTAGCTGCCGCGTCGGCCACTGACCCCGGTGCCGACCGTCGGACTGCGATTCTCGAAGCGGAACGGCTCATCCTCGAAAAGGATGCGGCGATCCCGATGCTGCACGAACGCGTCATCCAGGGTGAATCGGCGCGGACCGTCGATGCTGCGCGCGATCCACGCGAGCGCACTCTGATCACCAGCCAGACCACGTTCGAGTAACGACATGAGAGCAGGCGCATGGATCGTCACGGCATCGCGAGTCGTCACCGTCCTCGGTGTCGTCGTCATCCTCGGGATGTTGCCCTGGTTGTCCGATCGTGATCCCGCACTGAGCATTCTGCGGGCGCGGTCGGCCGAGCAGGAAGCGACCGAGGAGGCTCTGGACGCGATCCGCAGGGATCTCGGCCTCGACGTCGGTCCACTGCGTATGTTCTGGGGCTGGTTCACGGGCGTCATACAGGGTGACCCCGGCACGTCATGGAATACCGGCAGGCCTGTTCTCCCCGGTGCCGTCGACGCGCTCGGCGTCTCGCTGACACTGATGTCGTGCGCCATGATTGTCGCGTTGGTCGTCGCCTCGCTCATCGTTCTGCCGACGCTGCGCGCCGGACTCCGCGGCAACCCCCGTCGAACCGGTGGCGCCGCCGCTGCGGCGATGACTTCGATGCCCGAATTCCTCTTGGCCTCAGTGCTTGTCATCGTCGGCGCGGTGTGGCTGTCGTTCCCGGCTTACGGCTGGAACGGACCCGAGTACGTGGTGCTGCCCGCGCTCGCGCTCGGTCTGCCGGCCGGTGGACTGATCGGACGACTTCTCGCCGATGCAGTCGCCGTCACCTTCACCGAGGGGTGGGTGACGACGTGGACAGTGGCTGGGTTCACCAGGCGGAGGATCACCGGAGCAGTCCTGCGGCGCGCACTGCCTGGCCTTGCCTCGCAGATCGGTCTCGTGATGGTTGCTATGACCGGCGGCGCGGTTGCCGTCGAAAAGGTCTTCGCTATACCGGGATTGGGTAGAACGACGCTCGGCGACGCACAGTCGCAAGACCTGCCGGCTCTGCAGATCGACGTACTGTTGCTGCTGGCGGTCAGCGCGGTCCTGGGTATCAGCGCCGAACTGATCAGAAGGGCGATGCTCGGCAGCGCCCTCCGCGGCGGATCTATGCCGATCCCGTCGGGGGTGTTCGCGCCGTCACCTCGCCGCTGGATCGCCCCGATCGTGGCAGCCTCGGTGCTGGTCGTCATGGTCGTCGCGGGACTCCCCCGCGACGCGTACTACTCGACGCGAGAGAAGTTCGCGCCACCGTCAGCTGAATTTCCCTTCGGCACGGACGCTTCGGGCCGCGATTTGCTCGCGCGCGTGTCCGAGGGCGCGATCTCGACGGTCAGCCTCTCGCTGGCTGTCACCGCCGGCTGCTTCGTCATCGGTGTGCTGTTCGGATTGATCCCCAGGGTCTCCCGCGGACTCGTCGAAGTCACCAACGCCGCCCCGCCGGTGGTGGCGGGCATTCTGATCGCAGCGATTTGGGGTCCGAGTGCCGGGGGCGCCGCCGTGGCCGTGTTGATCGTGACGTGGGCTCCGCTCGCCGCTCATACTGCCGCGTTGGTGGAGGAGGCTCGGTCGCGTCCGTATATCGCGATCCTTCCGACACTGGGCGCCAGTGAGGCAAGAATCCTCTTCGGATCCATTGTTCCTAGCGTCCTACCTGTGATCATGCGGCACGCGATGTTGCGTCTACCCGGCGTGGCACTGGCTCTGGCTGCGCTCGGATTTCTCGGGCTCGGACCGCGGCCGCCCACCCCCGACTGGGGTCTGATCCTCTCCGAGGGTGTCGCAGGCGTCGAGCGAGCGCCGTGGGTCGTGCTCGCACCGCTTGCGTCGCTCATCGCTCTTGCCGTGCTGGCCGTATCTCTCGCCAGCGCCACGTCCGGGCGCACCCGCCGGACCGTGGACGACACAGCGGTTCCTGTAGCGTCGGCGACGGCGTCGAACTGACGCTCGAACTGTTGGAATGGATTTGGAGAGCAGTGTGACCGCGGGTACCGAGTCGGACAGAACGCGGTGGCGGTGGTCTTTTCTCGACAACCTGCAGCGCGCGACGCCCACGATCAGGCTGCTGGTCCTGACGCAGCTGACCTTCAATGTCGGCTTCTTCATGGTTCTGCCGTACCTGTCGGTGCATCTGACGAGCGATCTCGGACTCGGGGCTGCGCTGGTCGGCGTCGTACTAGGCATCCGGACGTTCTCCCAGCAGGGATTGTTCTTCGTCGGCGGGACACTCGCCGACCGCTGGGGCATCAAGCCGGTCGTACTCGTCGGATGCGTGTTGCGCGTGGTCGGCTTCGTGGGCCTTGCCGTGTTCGACTCCTTGGCAGGCGTGCTGGCCGCGACGGTCCTCGTCGGCTTGGCAGCTGCTCTGTTCTCCCCGGCGGTCGAATCTGCGGTGGCCATCGAGGCAGGCAAGAGCGAACGTGCGGGCGGACCTCGCCGGGTCGAGACGTTCGCGTTGCTCTCGGTCTGCAGTCAGATCGGTTCCTTCACGGGCCCACTCGTCGGATCGCTGTTGCTACTGGCCGACTTTCGGATCGCCTGCCTGGTTGCGGCCGGAATCTTCGTCGTGGTCATTGCCGCCCACGTGCGGTGGCTACCGAACGAACCCGGCGAGCACCGCGACGAACCTTGGCTGTCAGGGTGGTCCGATGTCATACGCAACCGAGTGTTCGTGCTGTTCGCGATTGCGATGAGCGCACAACTGGTCGCCTACAACCAGCTGTACCTCCTGCTTCCGCTCGAGGTCGAACGTGCGTGGGGGTCGCAGACGGTCCTCGGCTGGTTCTTCGCCGTCTCCGCGGTGTTCGTCGTGACGACGCAGCTTCCGATCACCAGACTCGTCGGGAACCTCTCGCCCCGAGTGGTTCTCCCCATTGGATTCGCGGTCATGGCGCTCTCGTTCGTCGTGGTTGCTGTGGCATCGCCGCTGCAACTGAACGGTCTTGTCGGCCTTGCGCCCGCGGCTGTGTTCGTTCTACTACTTGCCCTCGGCCAGATGATTGCCATGCCGCAAGCACGCGACCTGGTTCCCCGGTTGGCCGCCGAACAACGACTGGGCTCGTACTACGGATTCATGGCCTCCCTCGGCGGAATCGGCGTCCTCGTCGGATCGGTCGTCCTGGGTGCAGTCATCGATGCTGCACCCGACACAGGCTGGGGCTCCGCGACCCCTTGGCTGGTGGCATCGGCCTTCCCCGTCGCCAGTGTGATCGGGCTACGTGTCGTGCTGGCCAAGACGCCGTCGTGCGGGACGAATTGAAGACGTTGCGGCTTTGCGGGGCTAGTGATTCGGTGCGCGTTCGCCTTCGAATGCCGAATTGAATCGTGGTTCCAGCCGGTATTCTTCGTGCCTGCGATGCAAGACGGCGGCCACCTGGCCTGGTGCATCGTCTCCGACGAGGAGGCGAAGTCGATCTCTACCCGACGGTGCGTCGATGTGGTCGAGGAGGATCTGCGCGACATCGGTGGGGCTGGTTCCGCCCCCGGTAGCGCCGGGTTCGCTGAGCCATGGCACCGATGCTGTGCCTAAATTCTGCGGGCGAGGCCGGTCGTCCACAGTCGTCCGCGTTCACGACGCGGTACTCGAACTCGCTGCCTCTGGGGACTCGTTGACGATGGAAGGAATTGCTGTCCAGGAGGGCGTGAGTAAAGCAAACCCTCTACCGGTCGTGGCCCTCGGTTCCAGCGATGATCTTCGATGCCTTGTTCGCCCGCGCTGCCGACGTGGCTGAAACACTGCCGAGCACAGGAGATTTGCAGCGCGACCTCGAAACGCTACTGGAGGAGGCCGTCGTCGAGATCTCGACGCAGCCTCGCGAATCACTACTCCGCAGCCTCGCGGCCAGGATTCAAACAGACGAGAGCACGGCCTCGGAGTTCCACGATCGGCTGCTGCGTCCCCAGCTCGACGTTGTCCATACGCTGCTGCGATCCGGTGGAGCTCGACGTGTCGAAAGAACAGCTGAGCTACTCCTTGCCCCCGTCTTCTACCGCTGGTTCATGCGGTTGGCGCCGATGACGACCCAGGACATCGCCTCGCACGTACGCGAGGTGTTGCGTCTTGCGCACGTGCCGTAAACCGCTAGTCGAGCGCGCCGACGCTCATTCCGTACGGCAGGAAGCGCACTCGACGTGTTGGGTCGGTGTTGTCCTTGTGGGCACGAAGGGCGTCGAGTTCGGTGGCGAACACCTGGTCGATGGCTGCGCCGTCGTCGGTGACGGTATAGATGGTCCAGACACCGTCGCCCTTCTCGCCAGTGGTCTCGGGGGCCGGCTTGGCGCGAGGCGTCGCTGCCTCGCCGAAGAATGCACCCCAGGGTCCGACGGCGCCGGACTGGCCGATGATTTTCCCTACTTCGATCGATTCGCAAAGGAAGCGAGCGTCCTCGGGGTCGATATTGAACGGTCCGTTGTTTGTCATATCTCCAGTGTGCGCCTGTGAGCCGCGAGGCCGCATCACTGCTGCTGAAGCCGCGACCCGATGGTGTTGTGCAGCGCCCGCAGCGAGTTCTGGCCCAAGGACACCGTCTGCGACTCGATGTGCTTGAGCAGGTGACCGTCGTCGAGGACCTTCTCACTGGACTGGATGAGGACGGTTCCTGCGCCGGTGAAGTCGAACTGACGCTCCTCGCCGCTGTTGGCGCCGAGGAATCCGCGCGCCGCACCGAGGAAGTTCTGCATCCACCCTGCGTCGAAGTGGTGCGACGGCGACGGGCAGTCCGCCCACCCGACGAGAGCCTCCGGGTCGATCCGCAGGGGTGGCTCGGCGAACATCACCGTGCCGTTCGACGACGCCAGGAACTTGCCCGTACCGAGCAACGTCAGGAATCCGGGCACGATGGACTGCTTGAGATCGAGCGTCGGCTCGAATGCGAGCAGATTCGACGCCCGGATCGTCAGGTTGCCTTCGTCGAGGTCGTAGCTGTTGATGTTGAATCCGCGGTCGCCGAGGATCAGCTTGCCCTGGCCCTGCGCGAGTACCCAGTCGTTCGAGTACAGCGGCGAGGAGAATCTCGCGGCCACGATCGCGGGCATCGATGTCTGACCCAGGGGCTCGAATCGGACGTTGCCGTAGTAGGCGATCATCGCGCCCTTGGATGTGAACCACGGCTGGCCTGCGAGTTCGACGCAGAACGCATAGTCGTTTCCGGGAACGTTGTCGTTGACGGGAAGCGTGAACGGGGTGTGGATTTCGAGACCCATGTGTGTGCTCCCTCAGAATTTCTGCTCGGAGGCCTGGACCCACACGGTGCCCATACCCGTCATTTTCAGCTGGATCGCCTCGCCGCTGCCCTTGCCGACGGCGTCACGCCAGCCGACGTTCGCCGAGATGTCCACGGTGATGTTGCCGATGTGGCAGACGTACGCTTGCGGGTCTACCACTACCTGTGGATGTTCGGGTCCGACCTGCAACGGAGTCGCGCCACCGTGTGACAGCACTGCGACACTCCCCTGACCGGTGAGTTGCGTCGTGAACAAGCCCTGGCCCGTCATGGCCCCGCGTACGGCTCCCCGAACCCCGCCCTGCGACGTGAGCGCGACGATCGAGCTCTGCAGGTACCCGTCGTGTACGAGCAAGCGGTCGGCTTCGACGGTCAGCATCGACGAACCGTCGAGGTGGATCACTTCGACGTACAGCCCCGCGTGTCCGTAGAAGACCTCACCCTGGCCCTCGGCGGCCATCATTGCGACATGTTCGCCGGACATCATCCGACCGGCCATTCCGGCGACCCCGCCCATGCTCGGCATGCCACTGGCAGCACCACCCATCGAGTGAGGGATGAAGTGCACATCGCCGGTGTAGTAGAGCATCGCGCCTTTGCGGGCCAGAACGTTCTGTCCCGGTGCGAGAGTCGATTTGACGACCTTGCTGTTGACGAGTTCGAGCGGCACGTCAGCGCTCCTCGGGTTGGATGTAGACGACGCCCTGGCCGTCGAAACGGAGCGAGAATGCCTCACCACTGCCACCGCCGATGGCGGAGCGCCACGTGACGTCGGTGACGAAGCTCTGGTTCAGTTGGCCGCGGTGCGCGACGAACGAATCGGGGTCGACTACGAGTGGGTACTGCGGATCGACTGCGAGCGCGATCAGCGGACCACCTGCCGAGAGCAGCGCGACGGTGCCGGATCCGCTGACGACTGTTGTGAAGAGGCCCTGTCCGGAGCTCGCGCCACGAAGCCCCGAGAACTTGACCTCGGTCTTGAGCTGACCTGTCAGAGCGAGAAGCTGTGATGCTTCCACGTGCATGGAGTCGTTCGCGATCTCGACGATGGTGATGTCCTGGGCGTCGACGGCGAAGTAGACGGTCCCTTTCCCAGATACCTCCATGAGCGAAAGGGATTCGCCTGCGACCTTCTGTTTGAGTGCAGCGCGGAATCCGCCGCCGCCGCCCATCCCTGCGCTCTTGAAGGCGACATCGCCCTCGTACGCGACCATCGATCCGGAAATCGCACGCAGCGAATCGCCCTGCGGTGATCCTTGTTGCAGATTCGCGACGAGCACACGGTGCCCGTTCATTGTCAGCTGAGCCACGCCGGGAACTATGCCACGCGCAGTTCCGCCGTGCCAAGGATGAGCGGATACCCGTACACCAGGTCGGCCTCGTAACTACACGAGCGGACGCAACGTCTTGCCCGCGAGTTCGACGACGCCCGGCTCGTGGCCATTGGTGATCAGGTTGATGATGATCCCGTCGATGCCCTGATCGAGCACCCGCTTCTGCACCTGCTCGGCGACGTCGTCCGGCGTGCCGCAGAAATGCCGGTCCGTCGCGGCTGCCCTGTCGCTGTCGTCGAGGTTCGACAGGTCGATTCCGTTCGACAACAAGTAGTCGCTCTGGAGCTTCTTCGCCTTGTCACCGTCCTCGTCGATGATGACGAACGCGAGGAAGCTGGTTTCGAGATCCTTGGGATCGCGATCGACTTCTTCGCACCGTGCTTCGACGGCCTTGACCTTGCGCGGCAGTTCGCTTGCGTTGCAGATGATGTTGAGGTGATCCGCGAACTGCGCAGCAAGGCCGAAGGTCTTCTTCTCGCCGCCGCCGCCGAGCATGATCGGTAGATCGTCCCGAATGCGAGGTTCGTTGATGGCGTCCTCGACCTGATACCAGAGGCCGTCGAACGTCGGACGCTGCCCGCGCAGCATCGGCTCGATTATCTGCAGCGCCTCGTCGAGCCGCTCGAAACGATCGGTGAACGTTCCGAACTCCAACCCGAAGCTGGTGTGCTCGAGCTCGAACCAGCCCGCTCCGATCCCGAGGATCGCGCGACCGCCGCTGACGACGTCCAGCGTGGTGACGGTCTTGGCGAGAATCGCCGGGTTTCGGTAGGTGTTGCCGGTGACGAGGGCGGAAAGCTGAATCGTGTCGGTGGCGGTGGCCAGACCGGACAGGGTCGAGTACGCCTCGAGCATCGGGGCGTCGGGCTTGCCGATCCCGGGTAGTTGGTAGAAGTGATCCATGACGAACGCGGTGTCGAATCCCGCGGCCTCCGCCTCGCGCGCTTGCGCGATGACCTTGGGGAACAGTTCTTTCACGGAACCGTCGTAGCTGAAGTTGGGCATCTGGTAACCGAGACGAATAGTCACCTGATCAAAGCTACTCTCGTCGGAGACGTATGCCACCGGGCGAGACTGGTTTCGCTGCAGAACACACCGGGCGGGTGAACAATCAGCGGCATGCCGACTCTCGAACTCACTCGCGCACCGTTCTCCGGATTCGCCGTCGACGACATCGACGCGGCCCGAGCGTTCTACGCCGATACGCTCGGGCTGACCGTTCTCGACGGGGAGATGGGGCTCCTTCGTCTTCAGTTGAGTGACGCCGTGGAGGTTCTGATTTATCCACGCGAACGTCACCAGCCTGCGCCGTACACGATCCTCAACTTCCCGGTCGCCGACATCGAGGCAGCGGTCGACGCGTTGGTTGCCAAGGGCGTCGTATTCCAGAGCTACCCGGACATGGGCACCGACGACCGCGGAATCTTCCGGCACGGCGGGCCGCTCATCGCATGGTTCACCGATCCGGCGGGAAACGTCCTGTCGGTTCTGGAGGCCTGATCACGCGGTCGGGGCACCGAGCTCCAAGGTGACCGACTGTTGCTGGCGGACACCCTCTTCGGTGATCCACTCGAGTCGAATGATGTCTCCGGGTCTGCGCCCGATCATTTCCATCGAGAGCTCATCGGATGTCCGGACGGGTCGGCCGTCGAAGGACACGATGACATCGCCCCGGACCAGTCCTGTGCGCTGCGCCGGTGAGTCGGACTGGACGGACGCCACCGCCGCTCCCTGAGACGGTCCAGCTGTTCGAAACGCGGATACATCGCGCACCCCGATCCCCAGATACGGCGTCGGACCGACGTGCACCGTGCCCTCCGAGCGACCGTCACGAACTTGCTCGACGACGGCAATCGCGTCATCGATGGGGATCGCGTACGCCTCCGGCGCCTGTGTCTCGCGCGCTTCGTCGGACAGGCCCGCAGCGTCGACTCCGATGACGTTGCCCCATGCGTCCACGAGTGGACCGCCGGAATCCCCGGCACGCACGTCGGCGTCGATCTGAATCATGCCGACCAGCTCGTTGCGAGACCCGTCGACCGAACTCTGCGCGATCACTGGACGGTCGAGAGCGACGATCTTGCCGGGTGCAGGTACGAGAACTCCACCGCCGGAGGCATTTCCGATCGCGGTCACATCGGCACCGACTTCCAGATCGGCCGATGATCCGATGGCCGCAACCGGCAGGTCGGATGCGGTGGCCAGCTGTAGCACCGCCAGATCCCGCGTCTTGTCGTAACCGAGCACGGAGGCGTCGTAGATCAGTCCGTTGCCCATGTGGACGGCCGTCACCGCTGTCGCCTCTTCGATCACGTGGAAATTGGTGACGACAAGTCCGTCGGCATCGACGACGAACCCCGTCCCTGCGACACCGTAGAGACCGAACTCGGCGGCGATCGTGACAACAGTCGGATTCACCTGCTCGGACAGCTGCTCCAGTGTCAGGGGCGGCGGGGTTTCGACCGGAGGTGGGGGCGCTACGGCAGGGGGTGCCTGGTCCGCGAGGGGGGTGCTGTCGAGTACGCCGGGGGCGAGAGGAGGCGCAAGTGCGGAGACAGCGAGAGTCAACGTCACGAGGAACGCCGCCCGGCCTGCTGCCTGCATGACTACAGATTATGGCCTTTTGCCTCAGGTGATGGTTTCCACGGATTTTTCGGTGGTCCCGCCAGCGCGCATGTCTGTAGGCGGCACATCTGGAGCTCTGTGCCGCTGGCTGCAGTCCAACTGCGGTGGGGGCGGATACCGGTCGTACGGCCGGCATCGGGGCTGCGGTCGCCGCCCCTTCTCAGGCGGGCGGAGTGCCTGATTCACTGCCGCCTGGCGATGGGGCGTTGGTATCGCGGGTTTCGCCGGTGTCAGAGAGGGGGACGTCCGCTGGGTAGATGTACTCGTTGGGGTGGTGGAAATGGTTGATGCGGCCGCGGCGCAGTGGATCGAGGCCGATCGGCGGGTGCCAGAGGGTGCGGCCGGGGTAGGGATGGTCGGGTCCGGCTTTGGTGGTGGCCCAGTCGGTGTCCGCGGGTCCGACGAGGGGGTGGTGGGTATCGCAGCCGAAGGTGAGCGAGTCGATGTCGGTGTTACCGCCTGCCGCCCATTCGTCGATGTGGTGGACCTGGCTCCAGGTGGCGGGGCGGGTGCACCCAGGGAAGGTGCATCCGCGGTCGGCGGCGATGAGGACGATGCGTTGATCGGCTGTGGCGATCCGTTTGGAACGGCCCAGATGCAGGGGCCGGCCGTGGTCGTCGAAGATCACGAGGTACTGGTGGGCGTGGGAGGCCATGCGGATTGCGTCGCGCATGGGGATCAATGATCCGGTGCCAGTGACGGCGTGTCCGGAGGCTTCTTCGAGCTCTTTCAATGTCATGGTGACGACGGCCGTGACGGGAAGTCCACGGTGGTGACCGAGTTGGCCGGACGCGAGCATCTGCCGCAGGATCACTTTCAGTGCGTCGTGTTGGCGTCGGCCTTTGCTGCGGTGATCGCGTGCAGCGCGGCGTTCGGCGTCGATGATCGTGTCCCTGTCGGCAGCAGTGCCAGGACCAGGACCAGGAACAGGGCCAGCAGCGGTACCAGGACCAGCTGTGGCGTCGGTACCTACATCTGTCCGGTCGGGTTCATCACCGGGGCTTGATTGATCGGTGTCGCTATCGTCGGATTGCTCGAACAGGCTCGGGTCCGGTGTCGCGGCGTCGGATTCGCTGCCGCTGGTGTTCTTGTCGCTGTTGGTGGCGACGTTGGGGTCGTCGACGACGGGTGTGCTGTCGGCGGGGTTGCACATGCCGGGTTTGGCCCATTTCGCGAAACCGGCTTCGAGATAGGCGCGGGTTTCTGCGTCGATCAGGAATTTCCCTTTGGTGAGCCCGTCGGCGCCGGGGTCGTCGAAGGAGACGAAACAGCGTGCGGCGGTCTTCTCTTCGTCGTCGAGTTCCCCGTCGGGGTCGAGGACTGCGAACAGTCGCGCTGCGGCGGCCCGGAATTGGTCGGGGAGGAGTTCTCGGGCGAGTTGGGCCAGTTGGTTCTCCGCTCTCTCGCGGGATTCGATGTCGACTTTGCGGCCGAGCAAACGGAAGAAGTTTTTGATGATGCGTTGGTGTTCTTCGTCGAGAGCTCCGCTTTCGGCGGCGGAGGCGGTGGCTGGTAGGACCGGGTCCAGCCGTTCTCCGGTCATGGAAGTGCGGTGTCCGTACTCGTCGGCGAAGCGGATGCGCTGCGAGGCGCGTGCGACGGACACGCGTAGCAGTACCGCGACTGCCTGGGGGACGGAACCGTAGATGTCGTCGAGACCGCGTTGGGCCATGAGGTCGGCGAGCCAGGTGTGGGAATATCCGAACAAGGAACGGGTCGCTGTTTCCATGCGAACCAGTAGCGCTCGCTGGTCGGCGGTGGATGCGGCGGACATGTCGATCCGCCCGAGAATCTCTACCTGTTGTTCGATGGTGGCGACGACGTTCGCCAGGAACGCGGCCTCGATTACCGGCACCCCCGACGCCGCAGTATCTCCCGACGCCGCAGTCTCCTCTGAGACAGCAGTGTCACCTGCCGTGTCGTTGACCGTGTCGGTCACCCCTGAGTGGCTATCCCCCGAAAGCATGGAATCAAGATAACCCCACCCACCGACAAAAACTCGAACACATGTGCCCCTCCTTACGTTTGTGTGGGGAGTTTGACCTCGATTCCACCGAGGTTCAGGTAGATCATCGCCTTGAGTGATTCAGCGGAATGATGACCGTAACCACGGGCGTTGATCAGCCTGATCTTCGAGTTGATTCCCTCGATGAGAGCATTCGAGATCCCTAGCTCGATTGCCGCACAGATCGCCTCCGCTTTCTTCTCGATCATGCGGGCCAGTTGTACGAACGCGATGATCCCGCAGGACCGCGCTTCCTCGATCCAACGCCGCAAGTAACGCACGGCATTGGAGGGCGCGACCTTGCGGTAGAGATCGCGGAACTGTTCCTTCAAACGCCACGCAGTCCCGACTTCGGTGTCGGCATTGATGACCGTTCGCAGCAGCGACTTGTGAGTCTTGGTCAGCCGATTCTTACCCAGCCGCAACGCTGTTCGAGCCTTGCGCCATTGGGGCGCCTGCATCGTCAACGTACGACGAACCGACGCCGCATCGGAGAACACTCGGTCCAGAGCACGGTTGACCCACTGCATGACATGAAAGGGATCCATGCATTGGCGGGCGCGCGGGACGTGATGTTCGGCGGCGGCCCGGAAAGCCGGAGACCCGTCCATCGACACCACCTGCACCGCGCCTCGTTCCCGGGCGGACTGTTGCTCGAAAAATTCCGAAAACGACTCACGCCCTCGGCCCTCGGCGATGTACACGACCTTGCCGGTGTCGTGATCGCCGACGATGGTGAGGTACTTGTGCGGATGCCGATAGCAGATTTCGTCGACACCGATCCGATACAGCCTGTCGAGCCGACGCGAATCGATCAACGCATCGACCGCCCGCGTGACGATGGAGGTGACCGTACGCCACGCACAGCGCATCAACGTCGAGACCGAGGTGCGATCGGTACGCGTCACCAGCCACAGCACTGTGTCTTCGAAGTCCCGCGTGTGTCGTGCTCTCGGCCTTGCCCACGGCACGTCCTCGGTTCGAACGCCGCAGGTCGGGCACTCTATTCGGTGGATCGAGTAGACCAGCCACACCTTGTGGCGACCGAAATCGAGATGCCGCCACCGTCTGGGCGCCTGGTCGTACGATGCGGCAGTGGTGTACCCGCACGGACACTTCGACCGCCGCGCACGACGCCGCAACACGACCTCGACGGAGCTATCTGTGATCGACACATCCGATACCGATGCACCGGGAATCTGAAGCAGACGGTTAAATGCAGTACTGACGCGCACGTGTAGCGGCCCTCCGGGTTGAGGTTGGTGTAGGAACCCCGAAATCTAGAGGCCCAGCACGTGCGCGTCCCTCATCTCACCGGCAACTCGCCGAACACTGCGTCCAACAACACAACCCACCCTGAACAGCAGAAATGGCGCCCACACAAACCTCAGGAGCGCCACACATGTTCGACCAGTATTCGGAGGAGGCGAAGTTCTCAAGCATCTCGATGCGATGTCGAGAACACGGTGATCGACTCGGCAACAAGCGATGTGGGTGCGAATTCGATGAACACCACTCCGCTGCCGAATGATCCGTCCATCGTCACGCTCACGGTCCGGCCCGCGGCGATGAACTTTCGGTAGGTTGCGCCGCGGAGCAGGTCGGGGGACACCGGTTGCCCCGACGCATCCGTCACGGGTGAACTCTTCAGCAGTTCCGCGGCCGCTTCTTTGCCCCGCTTTCCGACACTTCGCAGTCCACCCATGAAGCCGAGGACTCCGCCTATCCCCTGGTTTCCGATCAACTGGGGAGTCAGCTTCGCGGACGCGGTCAGTCCTCGGGAACCCGCGCGGAGAAGCTGACCGATCATCGACCGCAGCTCCCAATGGGCGGCGAGGCGCGAAATCTTCAGCTCACCGTCTTCCTCGACGAGGTCGTAGCGAATGTGCATCGGCACGTTCAGCACCGCGCCGGTCGACATGATTGTTTCCAGTGACAGATCTCGGACGACGGACATCCCGGAGACGACGTCGTTCTCGATGTGAAAGTTGATGGTGTTCGGCGCGATGAAGGTGTCGTAGAAGCGCTCGATCGCCTCCCTCCCGCGGTGTGGCTTCGACCCGACGGGGTCGTTGACGACGCCTTCACGTGCGTAGAGATCGACCCACGTCGTCCGATCGTGAATCGCAACGGCCTCGGGTGAACACTGGACTGCGGCGAGGAGGCCCTCAGCGGTGCGCATCTCTCGACGCTATCGTCCAGCGGCCCGATCCGAGCCGGAATCGAAGGACGACCTGCTCAGCGTGCGCTGACAGCCCGAGGGACATCTGCTCGCAGAGTGAAATCGGTGACGAACTCGCCGTCCTCGGGGAGGAACCTTCGGCGAGGGTCGAAACTCTCGACGTCGAAGCGGTCGAGCGTAGGCGAATGCGTTGTCACGGCCAGGGCCTCACCGTCGATGTCGAACTGGAGCAACCGTTGGAAGCCCGTTGCCCGCTCCCCACCGACCTCGAAGTACTGATAGTCGGCCAGTAGCTGTACGACGGTGCGACCGGTGTCGTCGACGTCGCGGTCCACGACGGTGGCCTGCCCGTCGACGTGCCCGGACAGCACCAGGAACACCGATTCGAAGGGTTTCACGAGGCGGTTCCAGATCTGCTGACCGGAGCTGGCGCCGATGTCGCCGAAGGCCATCAGCTTCTTCTCCCCGCCCTCGTCGAGGTAGTAGTGGGTGCCGATCACGACATTTCGATCCGGATGATCCGCGAGCACCTGCTCGGCCCACTTCATCACCTTCTCGGGCGGGTTGTATCCGATGTAGAGCATCAGGAACTTCGCACCGGCGATGTCGATCAGGTCGTAGTGTGCCGAATTATCCTGTGCCGTAAACGAATCACCCCACCATGGCTGGTCTCGGTACCGATCCGGTCCGAAGTACTCGTTGTAGAGGGCGTGGTTCTCCTCGTGCATACCCGGCACGAGCTTTCCTGCAACGTTCCACAGGTTGTCGTGGTTGCCCGGCAGGACACCGTGTGGGAGGTTCGCGTCCTCGAGCCGCTGCATCGATTCGCTTGCGGCCTCGAATTCGATGCGAGACTGTGTATCCGGTCGACCTGGGCTGATCCAGCTCTGAATGATATCGCCGGTGTGCATGCTGTAGTCGATGCCGTACTCGGCGGCATTGTCGACAGACCATTGAGTCATGTCGTCGTAGACGTTCGGGTCGTCACGCGAAATGTACTGGGTGTCGGTGATGTGTTGCAGCGCAAAGTCGTACGTTCCTGGCTCGGCGAACGAACCGTCCACCTCCGCGTTGTGCTCGGCGAACGAGCGGTCCACACGTGGGCTGTCGACGATCATGACTTCGACTGGGCCGTCGATTCCCGTCACCTTCGCGGTGAGGTTCACGAGCCCTCCTGGCCAGTCGGGTCGCGCGACGGCGACAGCAGGCCCCCAGCGGCTTTCGGCGGGATCGAGGACGTGCATTGCCAGGTCGTTGGTGTTGACCGAGGTGCCCTGCCACGAAATCTCGGCGCTGTCGACGCCGGGGTCGAACGTTGCGGTGTACCGGAGATAGGGAAATTCGTCCCACGCGGACGTGCGAGCTTCGGCACCGGACGACTCGGTGCCGGCCTCGATATTGCCGTCTACTTCCTTGCTGCCGACTCCGGCGACCATCTCGGCGGAGACGGTGTTCGGAACTGCGAGCAGGCCGAGTGCGGGCACCGCGGCAGCGGGTGCCTGGACGCGTGTTGCCGCGGGGTCGGCCACCGCGTCGGCACCGACGAGTACGCAAGCGAGCAGAAGCGATCCGATGGTCGGTGCGGCCTTCACCCTGTTCAGGCTACATACTGTCGCAATGGCATCGCGGAAACGTCTGTCGGACGTCAGAATCGGCATCTCCGGTTGGACGTACGCGCCGTGGCGCGGCGACTTCTATCCCGCGGGCCTCGCGCACCGACGCGAGTTGGAATATGCGTCCGAGCGATTGTCTTCGATCGAAATCAACGGAACCTTCTACGCGATGCAGAAGCCGTCGAGCTTCGCGAAGTGGCACGACGAGACCCCCGACGACTTCGTGTTCTCGATCAAGGGCGGCCGATACGTCACACACGTGAAGCGACTGGTCGATGTGGAATCGGCGCTGGCTAATTTCTTCGCGACGGGTGTGCTCGGCCTGGGGCGCAAGCTCGGCCCCATTCTGTGGCAGCTGCCACCGAACCTGCAGTTCGACGCCGACAAGCTTGCCGCGTTCTTCACCCTTCTTCCTAGAACCACGTCCGAGGCTGTCGCGCTCGCTGGGCGACGGGACGAGAAGCTCCCGGAGGATCGCGTCAGCCTCCTCGTCACAGGCGAGCGCCCGATACGTCATGCGCTCGAAGCTCGCCACCCCAGCTTCGACACTCCCGAGGCGATTCAAATTCTGCGAGAGCACGACGTCGCGTTCGTCGTTGCAGATTCAGCAGGCCGGTATCCTTTCGTGGACACGCCGACTTCCGATTTCATGTACGTACGGCTTCACGGCGCCGAGGAGCTGTACGCGAGCGGATACGACGACACCTCACTGGACGCGTGGGCCGCTCGTGTCGCTGGGTGGAGATCGTCGAAGCTTGACGTGTTCGTGTACTTCGACAACGACGTCAAAGGCTACGCGCCGCACGACGCGATGAGATTGATCGGCCGAATCTGAGCGTATTCAGTTCTGTCACAATGGTTTACTACCGTCGAGCATTGCAATCAGCAGCTCACGCGGGAGCGACAGTGGTGGCATCGAATCGAGATGAATGGCGTCGCTCGACTTGCCACCCTTGATTTCGGCGACCTCGTCGTGCAGCCGTTCCATTGTGACATCGAGGCGATTCGCGCTGTCCGCTGCTTCGGTGAGCTCGGCGAGGAGCGGAGCGGGAATGGTGCCGTGGTACTTGTAGAAGATCTTGTGCTCGAGGCTTGCCCAGAAGTCCATCGCGATGGTGCGGATCTGCAGTTCCACCGGGACCGGTTGAATGCGGTCGCTCATGAACACCGGTATCTCGACGATGAGGTGAAGACTCTTGTAGCCGTTCGGTTTCGGAGCGGCGATATAGTCCTTCACTTCCAGTACACGGACGTCGGTCTGACTGCCGATCATGTCCGCGATGCGGTAGGTGTCGGAGATGAAGCTGCACGTGATGCGAATGCCTGCGATGTCGACGATGTTGGTGCGAATGTCGTCGAGTGTGAGAGGGCAGTTCTTGCGTCGCGCCTTGACGATGATGCTTTCCGGAGTCTTCAACCGCGATCCGACGTGCTCGATCGGGCTGTACCGGTGGATGTGCGTGAATTCTTCCTTCAAGATGTTGATCTTGGTCATGAGCTCGTCGATCCCGAACTTGTAGCTCATCATGAAGCGGGTGAAGTCGCTGCGAAGCTGATCGAAGTCGGCTAGCTCGACGGCCTTGCTCCCGTTGTCCGTGGTGTTGCTTTCCATGGGTCGATTCTGTCCTACCTCTGATTCGAACCGTCATCTGTGCTGGTCGGCGCCGCGTGAATCGAAGCTGGCGTCGGCGCACTGCGGTCCGAGTCGAGGGCTGAACGTCACGTCTCCGCACGTTCGGCACGCGTGGGTGCGGTGATGTCCTCGGCCGCAGGAGCACGCCCTCGACCCGACCAGCACGGTTCGCGGGCCGAGGGCGTGACCGTGAGCGCACCATCGAGGTGCACTCTCGACCCATCGATCGCCCAATCGATGGAGTGTGTGGCCGGCGTCGTCGGCAGGGGTGTTCATCCAGGGACCACCGATCGGGAGTTGGACCGTCCGCGAGTGGGTGCTCCCGGACGGCCTGATGAGATTACCATGTGTTCGAACATATGTTCCCATTGCGGACAACATGGGAACTCGATACGTTATTCCGTAATTACGGAATAACTGAGAAGGGATGCCGATGAGTCGCACCGTTGCTGTGTCCGCCGGATGTGCAGCCGTACTGATCGTGGCTGGATGCTCCGCTACCGAGCCGGTCACGCAGGAGCCGGACAACTGCGTCTCGGCGGCGTCGACCGATTTGAACACCCAGGAAGGCTGGCTGGGGTTGATCGAGCAAACCCCGGAGACGGTCTCTCTCGTTGTGGACGACGGCCGAGGCCACGTCGTCGAGCATCGGCAGGACGAACAGCAGGCACTGGCCTCCGCAGTCAAGGTCGTTCACTTGGCCGCATATGCGCGTGCGGTCGCCGCTGGCGAATTGGACGCCGACGAGCAAGTGCCACTGCTGGATTGGGAGCGCTGGTACGTGCCCGGAACCGACGGAGGTGCACACCCGGCGGCGCTGGACAGGTTGGGCATTGCCAACGATGGCGTGAGCGCAACTGATCTCACTGCAACGGTCCGACTGGACGACATGGTCACCGCGATGATTCGGGAGAGCGACAACGCGGTACCCGATTACCTCCGCTACCGACTCGGCGACGATGCGCTCGTCGATGCCGCCGCGGCAGGCGGCTGGGAAGGGTTCGAGGTGCCGACGCTCGTCACGACTGTTCTGGCGGTCTTCGATCCCACGCTGGGCGAGGGTGACCAATGGGCTACTGCCCAACGGTGGGCATTCGACGATCAATTCCGCGCCGACGCCAGCGCAGAAGTGCAGAACCCACCTATGAAGATCAGGCTGCGTCGGTAGAGCTCGTGGGCGCGAAAGGATCTGCTGCTCAGCTTGACTCGTTGTACCGATCCCTCGCCGACGGCAGTTTCGGGGATGGGGCCGACATCGCACTTCGGCAGCTCGAGTACCAGCCGGCACCGGACGGCGCGGAGGGGCTGGGATTCAAGGGCGGCAATCTACCCGGTGTCCTGAATCAGGCATTCGAACTACGGCGCGAGGACGGCACCGTCGCCACTGCCGTGTGGTTGACCGACGGCCTGCCCGCCGACAGATACGAGGCGGCGAACACAGGCCTAGGGAACCAGCAGATGCTGATCATCGACGCCTTGCAGTCCTCGGACGCGCTGGACCGGATAGCCTGCGTCGTGTGAGCGAGCAGTTCGAGGCGAGGTTGGCCGAGTTGGAGGCACGCGTCGCCGAGCTCGAGCACGGAGGGAGCGACGTACCGGCGGGCGCCGACCCGCCCACCGGCGGGGCCGTCGCCTATCAGGGCGACGTGCATCTGCACGGTGACGTCACGTGGAGCATCGGCTACTCCCCCGACGCCGTGCTCGAACTGTCGGTGGCGCGAACCTCCGGGGTGCTCGCCGCGTTGGGCCATCCGGTTCGGCTGCAGATCGTTCGGAGGCTGTTGCGGGGTCCGGCCAACGCGGCAGACCTTCAGGACGTAGTAGGGCTGGGATCCACCGGTCAGGTCTATCACCACCTCAAGGCTCTCGCATCGGCGAACGTAGTCGAACAACACGGCAGGGGTGATTACCGGATCAACGCGAAGAAGGTTGTGCCGCTGTTGGTGTCGATGCTTGCGGCAGCGGACATTTCGGGCGAACTCGGGACATAGCGCACTCTCGCCGATGAGTTTCCGATGTCGGCCGTGTCGATATGGGCATGACTACAACAACAACCCCGGCAACCACCTCACCCACCGCAGCCCGCATCGGCTGGGCACTGACGGCCCTCCTCGCGATCTTTCTGATCTTCGACGGAGTGACCAAGTTGATCAATGTGCAGCAAGTACGAGATGCGACAGTCGATCTCGGCCTACGGGAGGAGATGACGCCGGTCATCGGCGTCGTACTGCTCGTGTGCGTTGCGCTGTATCTCGTTCCCCGGACCGCGTTCCTGGGCGCGGTCTTGCTGACCGGCTACCTCGGCGGCGCGGTCCTGACCAACTGGCGCGTCGACAAGCCGCTCTTCAGTACCGTCCTGTTCGCTGTGTACGTGGGCGTTGCCGTATGGGCTGCGTTGTACTTGCGCGATCCTCGGGTTCGACAGGTCATGCCGATCGTGCGCTGATTCCTGCGGTGCGCGTGGTTGCGGTCGGAATGTGACTACGGCCGGAACGTGACTACGCGCGCTCGGCCCGCGCTGCCAGGAAAGCCTCGGGATCGATCAGATCCGACTGCCCGACGATGGAGCCGAGGTCGGCGATTCGCTCGATGCCGGTCAGCACCATCTCCTCCTCGACTGTCCCCTCGGCGTAACCGTAGTAGCAGGTCGACGTCGTGTGCTGATGGTCCTTGTCGATGCGATTTGCGCGGCCTTCGATCTGTCGGATGTCGATCGGAGTCCATCGCGGGTCATGGATGAGCGTGACGCGCGGTGCCGACGTCGAGACGGACGGGAGCGAAGCCTGCGAGGAAGCCCGATGCGTGTCCGGCAGCAGCAATTCGTTGGTGTGGAGGTTGATCGCGCTCGTCGTGGTGGACACGATGACGCGGGATGCGCCGGTCTGGAATCGTCGAATCTGCACTTCCTGCTCCGGACTGCTCATGCTGCCGTCGACGACTGCGACGTCGAGGCCTTCCTCCCTCAGAGTCTCGGCGAGTGCCGCCACCGACTCGCGGTAGAACATCGACACGAACACTTGATTACCGTCCCGCACCCAGGATCGAACCTGGTCGGCGGTCGAGGGAATCCGCAGGTAAGAACACTTCTGGCGAAACCGCAACGTTGCGGCACGTGTGCTCGGGTTCTTTTGCAGCACGCGCTTTCCACCCGACGTCCTCCAGAGCGGGAGGCCCAGTTCTTTGCGGTAGTCGATCCACGCCGAGTTGTACAGCCGTTTCTGTGCTGCCGTGAGCTCCTGCCCGAGCGGCTCACGCGGGGTCGGCGGCGAGGGGCGGGAGATGGACCACGGCACGGCGCCTCCGGCCAACCACCGGTGGATGGTTCCGATGTCGCGTTCGCGTCGGGCAGCGTCCTCGGGTTCCCAACGCCAGGTCTTCAGACCGGTCGTGGCTTTGCCTTCCTTCAACGCGAAACCCGCATCCTGCAGGAATGCCGCCCACTTGGTCGTTACCGCGTAACCGAGAGCGTCCTCGTCGCCGATGATCTGCCCGTCCCCGCGACTGAGTTCGATGGCTCGGGCCATGTATGCGAAGTGCATCGGTTGGTAACCCGGAGTTGCAGACATCCACACGACGGCGCGTGCAGCCTCCTGGTAGCGCCACAGAATCTGCGACTGCTGGGACTCGATGTTCATCAAGGCGTGTGACTCGTCCGCGATGACAACGTCGATGTCGAACCGCAGCTCGCCCAGCGTGATGGTCCGCTTGTTCTGGGTCTTCTTGCGCTTGCCGAGATCGGTGTCCTCCGGGACGGTGAGGAGCTTCTTCGTGGACTGATAGGTGACCAGTAGCCAGCGCTTGCGGTCCGCCGGATCCACGTCGGCTTCGGAATCGGCGATCGTGCGTCGCCAGCCCGGGAGAGCGCCCTTCGGGGCGACGACGAGGACCGTGCCGATGCTCGGATCCTTCATCTGCCGGACGGCCTCGCACACGGCCAACGTCTTGCCGAGCCCAGTCGAGTCCATCTGGGCGAAATAGGGGAAGCCGTTCTCCATGGCGCCCAGCTGCCTTCGAACCGATTCGAGTTGGGTCTCGCGAGGCGTCATCGATCGCTCGTGGACCACCTCCTCACGCCACTCTTCGTTGGCGTCGTCCTCGACCCATCGCTGCAGGCTGTACGGCATCGACTCGAACGAGGCCAAACCGTCGGGAAGCTCCGTACCGTAATACGCGAACACTCGAGGGCCTGGATGCCAGCGCGCTCCGGACGCCGACGCGAGCGCTCGGTCCTCGAACGGGACATCCAGCACCCACACGCGTTCGCCTGGGTCGGGCATTCTCAGGTCAGGTGACGCGGTCTTGCGAACCGCCTTCTTGCGCGTGGTCGGACGCCTCTTCGCCGTAGCTCCCGAGGACTTGGACGCTGTTGTCTTGGAGGCTGTTGTCTTGGAAGCCGCACCCGCCGACTGCTTGAACTTGCGCGCCGCAGCGCTCTTGCCCGCGGCGACCGTGCGGGCAGTGGTGGTGGGCTTGCGTCGACGTGGTGGCACGACAGACACCGTAAAGCACCTCACCGACAGATCCTCGGACTGCACCGGCGTCGGGTCTGGCGTAGCCTTCGGCGGCGATATGGATGTCGACGCGAGCAGAGGTGAACGAGCTGTGGGTAATGGTCGTGCTGTCGTGCTCGTCCACGACCGAGACCCGGCGCTCGGTTACCGCAACATCGGAACCCTCGGGCCGGAACTGCGTGGCCGGGGCTACGAGCTGGACGTGCATTCCTTCGACTATGGACTCGGCGAGGTTCCTCCTGCCCTCGACGATGCGGCGATGGTCGTCGTCATGGGATCTCCCGATGCGGCCTACGACGACACACCGTGGATTGCGGCCGAGAGTGCGTATCTGCAGATGGCGATCGAGATGGACGTGCCGATTCTGGGCGTGTGTTTCGGCGGACAACTGCTCGCTCGGGTACTCGGTGGAACAGTGACGGAGTCGCAGTTCCCGGAGCACGGCCTGACCGAGATCGCGACGTCCCGGCCCGATCTGGTCGGTCCAGGCCCCTGGATGGAGTATCACGGCGACACGTTCGTCGCCCCCGAGAGTGCTACGGTGATCGCGCGCAACGACGCCGGCCAGCAGGCGTTCGTGCACGGACGGCACCTCGGTCTGCAGTTCCATCCGGAGATCGACGTCGACGTCTTCGAGTCCTGGGCCGATGCCTGGGTGCGCGACGGAATCGAGCAGGACCAGGACATAGTCGACGCCATTCGCAAGGATCTGGCTGCGAACGAGGTCGAACTGCGCGTCCGGTGCAGCGCGCTGCTCGACGCCTGGATTTCCGGCCACTGACCCCCTCTTCCACGACATCGACGGTCGGGCTCCCGCTACGGTGGAGGGCATGAACTTCAGCGACCACCAGATCGGCATCTATGCGCAGGGCATGTTCACCGATCAAAGGCCGCAGATCACCACCAACCTCGCTGAGCTCGAAGCGGAGGCTGCGGAGTCGTTGTCTCCCGAGGCACTGGGATACATCGTCGCCAGCGCCGGCAGCGGTTCGACGGCGCGCGCCAACCGGGATGCGTTCGACGCTTGGCGGATTGCGCCGCGAATGATGAGGAGCTCCGCCGAACGTGATCATTCGTGCACGATCCTCGGCACCGAATCGGCTGCGCCGTTGCTGATCGCGCCCGTCGGAATCCAGACGCTGGCGCATCCGGACGGCGAGCTCGCCACCGTCAGGGCTGCGGCCGCTCTCGGTGTGCCGTACGTTCATTCGACGCAGGCCTCGCACTCGTTCGAGGAGATCGCCGAAGGCGGCGGCGATGCGCCCCGGTGGTACCAGTTGTACTGGCCTACCGACGAATCCGTGCTGTTGAGCTTCCTGGGACGCGCGAAGAACTCGGGATTCACCACTCTCGTCCTCACGCTGGACACGACGCTGCTCGGGTGGCGTCCGGCGGATCTCGACCGCGGTTACCTCCCGTTCCTGTCCAATCTGGGCATCGAAAACTATCTGACCGACCCGGCATTCCAAGCCGGCCTCGAACAGTCCGTCGAAGCCAATCCCGTTGCTGCTGCAATGCACTGGGCTCAGATGTTCCCGAACCCCGGGTTGAACTGGTCGCAGCTGGCTTTCCTTCGCGAGAATTGGGACGGCCCGATCGTGCTGAAGGGCATCTGCACCGTCGGCGATGCACGTCTTGCTCTCGATCACGGTGTCGACGGGATCGTCGTATCGAACCATGGTGGTCGTCAGATCGACGGTGCTCGTGCTTCGTTGGATGCGCTGCCCGAGATCGTGGACGCGGTGGGCGAACAGATGACGGTCCTGTTCGACTCCGGTGTGAGAACCGGCGCCGACATGGCGAAGGCTCTCGCGCTCGGTGCCGATGCGGTGCTGCTCGGTCGGCCGTTCCTGTACGGACTCGCCCTCGGTGGACAGGCCGGTGTCGAGCATGTGCTGCGCTGTATTCTGGCCGAATTCGATCTTGTCACAAGTCTTTCCGGGCATACCGGCGCCGCCGAGCTCGGCCGTGATTCGGTGGTTCACGCATGAGTCCGTCATGGGTCGACCATGCGATTTGGTGGCACGTCTACCCGCTCGGTTTCGCAGGCGCACCGGTGCGTGACTGGGACGGGGAGTCCATGGCCGACGAGCACCGTCTCCTCAAGGTTGTCGAATGGCTCGACTACGCAATCGAACTCGGAGCATCGGGCATCGCCCTCGGCCCGATCTTCGCCTCGGAAGGGCACGGGTACGATACCATCGACCATCTCCGCATCGATTCCAGGCTCGGTACCGAGGCGGACTTCGATACTCTCATCGAGGCGGCCCACGGTCGCGGTCTGAAGGTGATGCTCGACGGCGTCTTCAACCATGTGGGACAGGGGTTTCCGAAATTTCAGCAGGAACTGCGCGACGGCGCCGGGTCGTGGTTCCAGATCGATCGGTCGTCGGGCGAGCCGAAGCATCGTAACTTCGAGGGCCACGATGAGCTCGTCGCCTTCGATCATGACAACGTCGAGGTGCAGGACTACGTCGCCGACGTCATGGATCACTGGCTGAGCCGCGGCGCCGACGGTTGGCGGTTGGACGCGGCATACGCTGTGCCGCCGAAGTTCTGGAGCGCGGTGATCCCCCGCGTACGGGAAAAGCACCCGAACGCATACTTCCTCGGCGAGGTGATACACGGCGACTACGCCGCGATCGTGACGTCGAGTTCACTGGATTCGGTGACCCAGTACGAACTGTGGAAGGCGACGTGGAGCGGCATCGTCGAGGAAAACTTCTTCGAGCTTTCTCATGCGCTGGGCCGCCACAACGACTGGATGGACACGTTCGTCCCGGCGACGTTCGTCGGCAACCACGACGTGAACCGAATCGCAAGCACGATCACCGACGAGCGGCACCTCGCGCACGCCCTCGTCGTGCTGTTCACGACCGGCGGAACGCCGATGATCTACTACGGCGACGAGCAGGGATTCCATGGTGTCAAGGAGGAGCGCGTCGGTGGCGACGACGATGTTCGTCCCGAATTCCCCATGGCGAAGGAACAACTCGATCCGGCAGGGTGGCCGATCTTCCACTTGCATCAGCAGCTGATCGGTCTACGCAGGCGCAATCCATGGCTGCATCACGCACGAACCGAGACTCTCGAGCTGACCAACACAGCCATGCTCTACCGAGCGTACGACGCCGACAACGTGCTGTACGTCGCCCTCAACCTCGGGAACGAGGCGGTCGACTATCGCGTATCCGGTGACGTCGTGGCCGGGGACGCATCCGAACATTCGGGGTGGAGCTCGGTCCCGGCACACGGGTGGGCTGTCTTCGGTACGAAGTAGCTGCCCCGGAAAGCCGAATCTTCGGTCAGCCTCTGGCGAGCTTCGCGCGGTCGAAGAACGCCAACACGTGCGGGACTTTGTCCTCCGGGACATCGAACACCGCTTGACCACTGAGGTAGGACATCGAGTCATCGGGCAGGCGTGCACCGATCTTCACTCGTAGCCCGCCGCCCCGCGGCTTCGCGTCGACTCCGATGTGCGAAACGTGCCAGCGGGGTCGGCCCGAGACTGTCTGCTGTGTCGAATCGAAGATCTCGACGACGCGGTTGTCGAGGACGAGCACGACGTTCTCGTCCAACCAGTACTCGACGTACTCTCGTTCGCGCATCGTAGGAGCCTATATTCATCTCTACTGCCAGCGCTAGATACAGCAACAAAGCCCGAGAGGTACACTCGTCGGCGACACGGGGTGCCGCACCGAGCGGCTGAGATCACACCCGTCGAACCTGATCTGGTCAACACCAGCGTAGGGATGTCTGCATCCGCACGGGGTGCATTGTCTTCTCCGCCGCCGCATGTCGACCAGCGAGCGAGAGGAAGCACATGAATTTCGACGAGCAGACCGTGTTGGTCACCGGAGCGGGACGAGGGCTCGGCACCTCGATCGCCCGAGCATTCGCGCACCAGGGGGCTCGCGTTGTCGTGAACTATCGCGCCAGCGCGGTGTCGGCCGAGCAGCTCGCTGCAGAGATCGGCGGCTTGGCCGTGCAAGCGGACATCACCGTTGCCGAAGAGATGGACGCGCTCTTCACCGCCGCCGAGCAGCACTTCGGAACCACGGTCACTACCGTCGTCAACAACGCCCTCGCCGACTTTTCGTTCAACGGCGACGCCCGAAGCAAGGCCGACTCCATCTCGTGGGAGCAGTTCGATGCACAGTTCCAGGGAACTGTTCGTGGAGCGTTGACGACAACCCAGCGCGCGTTGCCCGGAATGCGGACAGCGGGTTTCGGTCGAATCATCAACGTCGGAACCAATCTCTTTCAGAACCCGGTGGTGCCGTACCATGACTACACGGCGTCGAAAGCAGCCCTGCTGTCCCTGACCCGCACGCTCGCAGCCGATCTCGGTGTCGACGGCATCACCGTCAACATGGTCTCCGGTGGATTGCTTCGTACGACGGACGCCAGCGCGGCGACGCCCGAGGCGGTGTTCGACTTGATTGCTGCGTCGACTCCACTGCAGCGAGTGGTGACGCCCGCAGAATTCGCCGACGCGCTGCTGTTCTTTGCCTCACCGTGGTCGAGGTCGGTGACCGGACAGAATCTCGTGGTGGACGGCGGACTGGTCAAGGACTGAACGATGCTGCATCTCAACGCATTTCTGTTCGGCTGCGGCCACCACAGTGCCGCGTGGCGCCATTCGAGCTCTCGTGTGGAGGATCTCGGCGATATCGGCTACTACGAGGAGCTCGCGCGGACCGCGGAGCGAGGGAAGCTCGACGCAGTCTTCTTCGCCGACGGGCATTCGGTGCGTGATCCGGCAGGAGCGGGCACCTGGTTCCTCGAGCCCATCACCGCGCTGACGGCGATGGCGCGGGCGACATCGCACATTGGACTGGTCACGACGGTGTCCACCACCT
The DNA here is from genome assembly GCF_037327425.1 of Rhodococcus sovatensis. NCBI lineage: Bacteria > Bacillati > Actinomycetota > Actinomycetes > Mycobacteriales > Nocardiaceae > Rhodococcus > Rhodococcus sovatensis. Next base: position 5,003,698 of record NZ_CP147846.1, read on the forward strand.
TCTACACGCCGTTCCATGCTGCCCGCCTCCTCGCCTCCCTCGATCACATCAGCGGCGGGCGTGCGGGGTGGAACGTCGTCACCTCCATGTTCGACGCCGAAGCCCGCAATCACGGGTTCACCGAGATACCGGCTCGCGCTGAGCGTTACGCCCGTGCCGAGGAGTTCGTCGAGGTTGCACTTGCGCTGTGGGACAGCTGGGACGGCGACGCCCTCAAGCTCGATCGTGATGGTCAGTACGCGGACCCCGACGGCGTGCATTCGATCGATCACGTGGGCAAGTACTTTCGAGTCGATGGCCCGTTGACGGTCCCTCGCTCACCCCAGGGACGGCCGGTGCTGTTCCAGGCCGGTGCGTCGGGCGAGGGCCGGGATCTCGCGGCGCGTTACGCCGAGGCGATTTACGCTGTTGCCTACGATATCGATTCGGGGGCAGGCTATTACGCCGACGTGAAGTCGCGAATCCACAAGGCCGGCCGCGATGGAAATTCGGTGGGCATCATGCCTGGCCTCGTCACGTATATCGGGTCGACCATGACCGAAGCACACGCGAAGAAGGCCGAACTCGATGCATTGCTGCCTGTCGAGCAGTCATTGCGTCAGCTGGGCATGTACGTCGAACAGGATTGTCGAGAGTGGGAATTGGACGCGCCAGTTCCCACTCTCCCGCCGGTCGAGGAGTTCACGGGTCCGCACGGACGCTACGAGACCATTCTGCGCATCGTCGCCAAGGACAAGCCAACCGTGCGTGAGCTTCTCGGCACCCTTGCTGCAGGCGGCGGACATGCGACGATGATCGGCACTCCCGAATCGATCGCGGACGAGATGGAAGCCTGGGTCAGCGGCGGTGCCGCCGACGGCTTCAATCTGATGCCTCCACTGTATCCCGCGGGCTTGGAGGACTTTGTCGATCAGGTTGTCCCGATTCTGCAGTCTCGCGGGCTGTTTCGGCATGACTATGCGCCTGGGACGTTGCGGGATCGCCTCACCGAGGGAGGGACTCGATGAACTCGTCCGTCAAGGCTGCGATCTCGGACGCATGCGAGATCGGCGACCAGTGCCCTGCTGGGATGTCGTTGCGAGTCAGATTCTTCACCCAGCGGTGTGTGTCGTCGTAGTGGAAGGGGCGCACCGCCACGTCCTCGGTGTTGATGATCAACTGCACCGGGACATCGACATAGCGTTCCCTGGGTTTCAGCATTCGCGGAATCAAGTTGGCGCGATAGAGGTTCGTCCCGTTGGTTGCGTCGGAGAACAGTGTCGGGTTCTGTGTCACGAGTGCAGGGTCGACGTTCGAGAACTCCTGCAGAAACGCGGGCCATCCCTTGGCGAACTGGCGCTTGATTCGCAGCGTCGACAGGCCGGGAATGTGGAACGTCACCGTGTACCAGGATGCACGAAGCTGCGCGAACACCTGCTTCAGTCCGGTCCACGACGGCTTGGTCAGTCGTGCACGCGACCACATGGCGAGGTGATCGAGATTCGGTCCCGAAATGGATGTGTACGACGCGATTCGATCGGTCGCGCGCGGCTCGGCTGCGGCTTCCCATACTTCGACGGCGCCCCAGTCGTGCGCAAGGACGTGCACCGCTCGGCCAGGGCTGACGGCGTCGACAACCGCGTAGAAGTCGGAGGCCAGGCTGCTCAGGCGATACGCCGCGCGCTCCTGCGGCACGGTGCTGTCCCCCGCACCGCGGGAGTCGTAGGTGATGACGCGAAACTTGTCGGCAAGTAGTGGCACGATGTGGCTCCACAATTCGTGGGTATCGGGCCAGCCGTGGACCAGCACGATCGTGTCACCGTCGGGGTTGCCCGTCTCGAACACGGCCAATCGCATGCCCTCGTTGACGACGGTCGTTCGTTCCGCGACTGTGTTCATGCTTGTCGACTTTAGTATGAACAAGGGTTACATGTACACGAACTGTCAGAACCGCCTGCGAGAATCGACGCGTGATTCCAACGCCCGAGTGGCCACCGACAGTGCGTGCCATCGCCGGCGCAACCGACGACGCGATCGGCTCCGCGCGAGCCAAGGCGAAGGACGCGTTCGCTGAAGCAATCGAGAAGCTGTCCTCCGAGGACCACGTGCAGGTCGCGGCCATCCATGCCGAGATGGTCAGGTCGCTGTTGGAGGAACTGCATCCCGACGGGCTGACGGGTGAGGACGTGCAGGTTGCGCTCTCCAGCGCCGTTCGGTCGGCTGTCGAGTGGTATCCCGATCTCGACGTACACGGCTTCGTCGAGGTGCTGACGGGCGCGCTCGGGGTCTCGGACACGGACGAGAAGCGTCCGAGTCCGGGCGCGGAGCACGCTGTGCTGATCCTCGCGGATCTGCTGGTCAGACGTAGTGCGGCCGCAGACGGGTATATCCTGCGCGCGGTTGCCGAGATTCGGCGTGCGCAGACGATGGAGATGCCGTAGAGATTTCTACTGGAATCTAGCATGCAGCAAAGAGAGCTATAGATAGACGTAGCAAGCGCATATGCGCCCTTCTATCCACATCTAGCAGAAGGCGTAGATATGGATAGAAGGCCCGATGGTCAGCCGTGCAGCATGTTCGCAGCGCCGATGATCGCGCGGATCGACGAGTCGGTGGCACCGGATTCGATTGCCATCGACCAGCGCTGACGGCCATCGAACTCGGCGAGGACGAAGGTCGCGGTTCGATCTCTGTGCTCGGCCGAGTGAACGGTCTGCTGGTGGAACGAGATGATCTCGAGATGAAGGCCGGCGTCGTAGAGCATCGAGGTCAGCGCGTCGATCGGGCCGTATGTAGTTGCGGTCGCAGAGTGGATCGAATCGCCGATTCCAAAGGTGGCTGCGAAGGATGTCCGGCCACCCCGCGCGGTGCTCGAATCCCAGCTTCCGAGGCGGATGGGTCCTGATGCTGCAGCGAACTGTTGCGTGAAGTGGGTCCAGCTCATGCCTTCGGCGTGCTTCCGCAGATCGCGCGGGAGTGGAGCGCTGAAACGAGCGGCGAAGGAATCGTTCGAGGTGGGAGACGTGAGAGCGTTCATGATGGTGGTCTTTCCGGATGTGAAGGAAGGACCGAGGGAGCACGACGACCCGCAGCGAGGGGTCGGTCCGAATTAGACCCCGCTACGGCGGCGTACTACGAGAATGCGCTTCACGCACGCCAATGTAGCCGCAGCCGGCTCCGGGATGCAAGCATTGGGCTCTCTACATGTATCTAGCCTTTGCCATAGAGTGCCTGAGATTGCGCAACAGAGACGATAGCCGTTCATAAGGCTCTCTAGGACACGAGCTAGATGTCCGCATAATTTGCTATCACTGTTGTTACTTTGGCCCCATGGACCCCGTGCGTAACCCTTACGCTCCCGGCGCAGGTCAGCGCCCACCCGAGCTCGCAGGTCGAAAGAAGCAGCTGGACGCCTTCGATGTCGTCCTCGAACGCATCACCCGAGGTCGACCTGAACGCAGCGTCGTTCTGACGGGGCTGCGAGGCGTCGGGAAGACGGTGCTGCTCAACCACCTGCGATCCGCCGCCGTTGCGCGCGGTTGGGGAACCGGAAAGATCGAGGCGAGACCCGATCAGGAACTGCGACGACCACTGTCGTCGGCGCTGCACATGGCGGTTCGAGGTATCGCTGCCTCGCATCGGGATCCGGAACGTGTCGACGAGTTCCTCGGAGTGCTCAAGGCATTCGCGCTGCGCGCCTCGGCGGACAAGGGCATGAGGGAACGCTGGCAACCGGGGATAGATGTTCCGGCGAAGACCGGCCGTGCGGACTCCGGTGACATCGAGATCGATCTGGTGGAACTGCTTCTCGACGCCTCGTCGCTTGCCGGGGACGTCGGTGTCGGCATTGCGATCTTCATCGACGAGATGCAGGATCTGGGGCCGGCGGACATCTCCGCGCTGTGCGCTGCGTGTCATGAGCTGAGCCAGGACACCGCACCGCTGATCATCGTCGGTGCGGGTCTTCCGCACCTACCCGCCGTGCTGTCCGCGTCGAAAAGCTACTCGGAGCGGCTGTTCAGCTATCACCGCATCGGAAGGCTGGAACGGGCGGCTGCGGACCTTGCGCTGATCGCGCCCGCCGACCGGGAAGACGTCGAATACACGACCGAGGCGCTCGACGCTCTGTACGAATCTGCCGACGGATACCCGTATTTCGTGCAGGCCTACGGAAAGGCGACGTGGGATCTGGCAGCGGAGTCGCCGATCACCGCCGAGGATGTTCGAGTCGCCGCGCCCACCGCGGAGGAGGAACTGGCCGTCGGCTTCTTCGGGTCCCGCTACGAGCGTGCGACGCCTGCCGAGCGCGAATACATGCGTGCCATGGCAGATCTGTCGGGGGACGAGGCGTCCGTGCCGACGTCTGCGGTAGCAACGGAACTGGGCCGCAAGCCGGCCTCGCTGTCACCGGCGCGCGACGGCTTGATCAAGAAGGGGCTCATCTACTCCGCAGAGCGGGGAACGATTGCTTTCACGGTGCCCCACTTCGGGCGGTATCTGCGCGCGCAGACGGACGAATAGTCCCTCCGCTCCAGTGGCCGAGGTCGCTCCGCTCCAGTGGCATGGTTAAGTGCATCGGGGTGCACTCAACCATGCCACTGCGGCGGAGCCGCTTTGTTACTGCGGCGGAGCCGCAGACCACGCCGCCGCTACTGATTGACCCGCGACATGTCGCCGCCGTAGTAGTCGATCAGCCGCTGGTTCATCACTTTTCGCCAGAGGGGCGGAATGAGTGCGCAGAAGATCATCACTGCGTACCCGGCCGGTAGCTGGGGGGATTCTTCGAGAGTCCGCAGCGATTGATACCGCCGAACCGGGTTTGCATGGTGGTCGCTGTGCCGTTGAAGGTGGTACAGAAAGAGATTGCTCCACAGGTGGTCGCTGTTCCAACTGTGTGTGTGGTCGGTCCGCTCGTATCGCCCGTTCGGCCTCTTCTGCCGCAGCAGACCGTAGTGCTCGAGATAGTTCGCGGCCTCGAAGAGGATCACGGCTATGACGGCTTGTATCACCAGGTAGGGCGCCACAATCCACCCGAAAGCCGCGACGAGCACGGCGAACACGACCAACGAGATCGCTGCAGCGTTGAACAGGTGATTGTGCGCCGACCACTTGGTTGCCCCGATGCGTTGCAGTCGCCGCTGCTCCAGTTCCCACGCCGATCGGATTCCACCGAGGATGCTGCGCGGTAAGAATTTCCAGTAGCTCTCGCCGTACCGCGCGGATGCCGGATCCTCAGGGGTTGCCACTCGCACGTGGTGACCGTGATTATGTTCTACGTAGAAGTGGCCGTAGAACGACTGGGCCAGCGTGATTTTGGACAACCAACGCTCGACATTCTCACGCTTGTGCCCGAGTTCGTGTGCTGCGTTGATGCCGACGCCGCCGACGATGCCGACCGTCACGGCCAGCCCGAGTCGCTCCGGCACGCCGAGCGGACCGTGCGCCCAGAGATAGCACGCGGTCGCGAGCCCGGCGTACTGCAGTGGAATCAACAGGTACAGGCACCAGCGGTAGTAGCGGTCGTTCTCGAGTGCCTCGGTAGCCTCGTGCGGCGGATTGGTCCGATCCACTCCGGTGAAGGCGTCCACGAGCGGGATCGCGATGCCCATGATGATCAGGCCGAGCAACCAGAACGCACCGGGGCCGAGCCACGAGACCAGACCCCACGCCATGAACGGGCTCAGCGGTATGACAAGGCCGAGCGGCCAGAGGTAGCGCTTCGGGTCCCGCCACGCCGGGGTGACTGACGTCTGTTCGCTCATGAGAGGTGAGTACCCCCTCTCAGCAGAGCAACCGTCAACACTTTACCTTTACTAACGATAACAGTAATTTCGCTCCAACCTCCCACCCTGGCCTTCGGCTCCAGGTCATGATCGGATGGACCTACCCATGTCCATGTGAGGAGCAACACCAGTGCGCAGAACCAAGTCGGAGTTCACCGGGCGGCGCGGCACCCGCATCGTGTACGACGTATGGACGCCTGACGCGCCGGTCACCGGACTCCTCGTCCTGTCTCACGGCCTCGGCGAACATGCCCGACGCTACGACCACGTCATCGCCGAGCTGGGCAAGCTCGGGCTGGTGGTCTACGCGCTGGACCACCGGGGGCACGGCCGATCGGGTGGTAAAAGGTTGGAGCTGAAGAGCTGGTCCGACTATGTCCTCGACCTGCACGAACTGTTCCGTATTGCGCGTGCCACTCATCCGGACACCAAGAACTTCTTGCTCGGGCACAGTATGGGTGGTGCGATCGCCCTGTCGTACGCGCTCGAGTACCAGGCCGAGTTGGACGGGTTGATGTTGTCCGGTCCGGCGGTGGTCCTCGGTGACGGCACGCCGAAAATTCTCATCCCCATCGGCAAGATTCTGGGTCGCATCGCGCCGGGTGTTCCGGTTCAGTCGCTCGCGTCGGCCGATGTTTCCCGTGATCCGGCGGTCGTGGCAGCCTACGACTCCGATCCGCTGGTTCACCACGGCAAAGTGCCCGCCGGACTGGCGAGCCAACTCGTCGGAGCCATGGAGAGCTATCCGGCGCGTCTCCCATCGCTTACACTCCCCGTTCTGCTTCAACACGGCAGCGAGGACCGGCTCGCCGATGTGTCGGGTAGTCGGATGATTGCCGAGAGGGCCGGTTCGACGGATCTCACGATCGATGTCTACGACGGGTTGTACCACGAGGTCTTCAACGAGCCGGAACAGGAAAAGGTTCTCGGTGACCTGATCGCGTGGCTGTCGCCGCGTCTGCGGTGACCTAGTAGGTTCTCACCCGGGGCAAGCTGACGAGGGGGTTGGAAGATGGCGCGCACAGCACTTGTTCTGGGTGGCGGTGGGGTTGCGGGAATCGCGTGGCAGACCGGTGTGCTGCACGGTCTGGCCGAATCCGGCGTCGACGTGACCGCACCTGCTTGGTCCGACATGTTGTTGGGGACGTCGGCAGGTTCGACCGTAGCCGCGCAGGTGACCAGCGGCGCTGCGCTGAGCGAGCTGTACGCGCGCCAGGTGGATCCTGAGTTGCAGATCGACGAGCCGCGCCCCGACGTGTCGATCGACGAGCTCAACGAACTTCTCGACCGGGCGACCGAGCGCGCGGCCGGTGATCGGCAGAAGTTTGCACGCGAAGTGGGAAAAGTGGCGCTTGCGGCTGCGACGCCTCCCGAGGCCGAGCGACGAGCAGCTATCAAGCGCAGGCTGCCGGCGCACGAATGGCCCGACCGCGACTTGCGCGTCGTTGCAGTCGACGCCGAATCAGGGCGTCACCGAGTTCTGGATCGTGACTCGGGAGTGCGTCTCGTCGACGCTGTTGCCGCGAGCTGCGCTATTCCGGGCATGTGGCCTCCGGTGACCGTCGGGGTTCACCGCTACGTCGACGGTGGTGTCCGCTCGGGCGAGAATGCAGATCTCGCGGTCGGTTTCGCGAGAGTTCTCGTCCTGCAGGTCGGAGTGTTCGAGCCCGGTCTCGATCCGCTCGAGGCCGAGCGGGCGCATCTGTCCGCGCGGGGCTCGGCCGTCGAGGTCATCCGTCCGGACGCCGAAGCGCTGGCTGCGATAGGGCCGGATCTCACCGACTTGGCCGTCAGGGCCGCCGCCGCGGAGGCGGGCTTCCGACAGGGGCAGCGTGCAGCCGATGCGATCAAGCAGTTCACGGTAGCTTGATCGGCCCGAACAGCGCAGCACCGTTGCGGTAGCAGACATCTCGAATCCAGTCGTCACCGAGATCGAGCCGCGCGACGGCGCGCAGTGCGTCGACATACGAGTACGGAATGTTGGGGAAGTCGCTGCCGAACAGTATGCGCCCCTGCAGATCTCGGAGGCGTGGCATCGCGGAGACCGGGAACGGCCAGGACGCTTCCGAAAAGTCGGTGAACGCCATCGTGGTGTCGAGTCGAACGTGCTCGTATCCTTCGGCCAATTCGAGAAACTCGACGTACTCGGGCATGCCCATGTGTGCGATGATCAGCGGAAGTCGAGGGAACCTTCGCAGCAGCGCGGCAATCGGTTCCGGGCCGGTGAACGAGCCAGGTGACGGGCCGGATCCGCAGTGGATGACCACCGGTATCGCAGCGTCCTGGAGCGCGTCCCAGACCGGATCGAGCAGCGGGTCGTTCGGGGAATAGTTGCCGACCTGAATGTGCGACTTGAAGATTCGAGCCCCGCCCGCGATCGCGTCGGCGACGTAGCTGCCGGCCGAGCTCTCAGGATAGAACGTCGCTGTCTGCACGCAATCGGGTGTCCGCCGCCCGAAGTCGGCTCCCCAGGAATTGAGCCACGCAGCCATGTCGGGCTTGTGTGGGTAGATCATCGACGTGAAGCCCCGTACCCCGAACTCGCGCAACGTGGCCAGTCGTACGTCTTCGTCTTCGCGGTAGGTGATCGGCCATGCCATTCCCGTTGGCAGGAGCGGAGCCTGCGGAGTGACCGGGTCGGTGTGCTTGCCTGCCGAGTCGAAGTACGACCAGACTTTGTCCATGACGTTCTTGGGCATGAAGTGGGTGTGCACGTCGAAGATCCCGGGCAGGCCCAGATCCTCCCAGAACGCCCGGACCTGACCTGTCTCGCTCGGCGGTGGCCCGACTGTCAGTGGCGTGTTCATTCATCGATTGGAGCACAGACGGATCGCGCAGGTGGTGGCGGTGTCGACGGTATACCGGAGGCGACCGGTTGTACCGTGGGTCACAGAATTGACGGACGACGAGAGGGCAGTACATGCGCGCGGTACACATCACGAGTCTCGACGGACCGGAAGCGGTACGTATCGTCGACGTCGACGAACCCACCGCCCGCGAGAATGCGGTGGTCATCGATGTGCATGCGGCGGGCGTGGCTTTCCCCGACGCCCTGTTGACGAGGGGGCTGTACCAATACAAGCCCGATCTGCCGTTCGTTCCCGGTAGTGAGATCGCGGGAGTCGTCCGGTCTGCGCCCGAAGACTCGGGCTTTGCCGCGGGCGACCGCGTCGCGGCTCTGACGGGGTTGTCCGACGGTATGGCCGAGGTCGTTGTCGTTTCGCCCGACACTGTGTTCGCGTTGCCCGATTCGGTGTCACTCACCGCAGGCGCTGGATTGCTGTTCAACGACTTGACGGTCCACTTCGCTCTTCGGCAGCGCGGACGGCTTGCCGAGGGCGAGACGGTTCTGGTGCACGGCGCTGCAGGAGGCATCGGGACCTCGGCCTTGCGTCTAGCTCCGGTTCTGGGTGCATCGCGCGTCATCGCGGTCGTCAGCACGGCCGAAAAGGCCGAGACGGCGAAGGTGGCAGGCGCCACGGATGTCGTGCTCGTCGAGGACGAGAACGGCCGAGGGTGGAAGGACGCTGTCAAGGAACTGACGGATGGGAAGGGCGTCGATATCGTCGTAGATCCGGTCGGAGGTGACAGATTCACCGACAGCATCAGGAGTTTGGCGCCGTCGGGACGCATTCTCGTCCTCGGCTTCACGGGCGGCGAGATTCCCACAGTGAAGGTCAACCGGCTTCTGCTCAACAATGTCGACGTCGTGGGTGTCGGATGGGGTGCGTGGTGGATGACGCGCCCCGGCTACCTCGCCACTCAGTGGGCGGAGCTGGAACCGTTGCTGGCGTCCGGAAAACTCAGCGCCCCAGAGCCGTCCGTGTCCCCGCTGGACAAGGCGGGCGAGGCGATTGCTTCACTCGAAAATCGCACTGCTGCAGGGAAAGTGGTCCTGCAACTCGCCTGAACTGCGCAGCAGTTCAGCGGCTCCGCCGCCAGTGGCGCGGTTGAGTGCACCAGAGGACACTCAACCGTGCCACTAGAGCGTGTCTCCCAAATTTGAGAGGTGCTGTCAGCGATGATATTTCGATGACGCGCGTGGGAGTGATCAGTGACGAGTTCTGGGAGATCGTCGAGCCAGTGATACCCACCGACGTGGGAAAACGTGGGCGGCGGTTCGCCGAGCACCGGCGAATTCTGGAGGGCATCGCATACCGATTCCGTACCGGGTGTCCGTGGCGAGATCTGCCGGAGGACTTCGGTCCGTGGCAGACGGTGTGGAAACGCCACCACCGATGGTCCTTCGATGGCACCTACGACGAGATGCTTGCCGCGGTGGCCGAGGTGTTCGGTCTCGACCCGGAAGAACTCGACGGCGATATCGGGGCGGTGCTCTCGATCGACTCGACCAGCGTCCGGGCGCATCAGCATGCGGCCGGTGCGCGAGCCGACACTCTCACAGGGGGCCTTGTCGAATTACAAGAAATCCGTCGACGAACCCGCTGACCACGCGCTGGGTCGATCTCGCGGAGGATTCACCACGAAGATCCATGCACTGACCGACCTGACGTGCTCGCCGGTGACGATGCTGCTGACCGGTGGGCAAGCCGGGGACAATCCACAGTTGGTGCCGTTGCTCGATGCCCACCGAGCTGCCGGTGGGGACCAGGACTACCGATTGCTCGCCGACAAGGCGTACACCCATCCCAGTACCCGCACCGAACTGCGTCGCCGCAAGATCAAACACACCATTCCCGAGCGCAGCGACCAGAAGCAGCGACGGGCCGACAAGGGGTCCGCCGGTGGTCGTCCACCGGGTTTCGATCCGACGATGTACAAGCACCGCAACACCGTCGAGCGTGGCTTCGGGCGGCTCAAACAGTGGCGTGGTGTGGCCACTCGATATGACAAGTACGCCATGACATTCCTCGGGGGCGTTGTCCTGTGCGCGGCAGTTCTGCACTCCCGCAACCACAACCACCGCCCGGCGATGAAAACGAAAACGGACCCAATTTAAGAGACACGCTCTAGTCGGGCAGTGGCACCCCACGGGCTTGAGACAGGGCCGCGACCTCGGCGGGAAAGACGTTCTTGAACACGAACGGATCGGTCCCCAGCGCCCAGTTCGGGGCCAGCTCGATCGCATACCGTTCGAAGTATCCCAGCTGCTTGCCGACGAGAATGAGCTCCTCGGGGCTCGACGTGCGGTACTGCTTGCCCATGCCGACGAGCGCTTTGATGAAGTCGGTCAGACTGAAGTGCGCCAACGTGTCCGACAGCATCGGCGCGAAGACAGCTTGCAGAATCATGCCGACCTCGGCGTCGGTGCCGACGTCCTCGGACACGATGCCGAGGCGCTTGACGCTGCCTGCCAGGCGGGTGAAGTCTCCGTCGATCACCGTGGCATGGAACAGGTCCTGCAGAAGTGAGCGCCACTGTTCGTCGAGCTCGCCCATCACGCCGAAATCGAGGAACGCCACCCGCCCGTCGTCGAGCACCCATACGTTGCCGGCGTGCACATCGCCGTGGAAAAGACCATGCAGGACAAGCGCTTCCATCCAGACCTTCGCTGCCCGGCGTACCACCAGCTCGGATGTGTCGCCCAGCGTGCACTGATCGAGCGGGGACCCGTGCATCCGTTCCATGCAGATGACTCGGTTGCCGCAGTACTCGTCGATGATCTCGGGGGCCGTGACGAACTCGTTGTCACCGAATGCGGATATCGCAGCACGGAACGACGCTTGGCGACGCGCCTCGACGACACTGTCGAGTTCGGCGAACGTCGCGGCGTGCAGATCGATGATGATGGCGGACGCGTTGGCGGTTGCGAAGAATCCGATGTACTTCTCGAGCGCACGCGCGAAGATGTAGGCGATTCGCAGATCGATCTTCATGCGGTGGTAGATGCCGCGTCGCTGGACTTTCATGACAGCTTCGCGACCGTCGTGCAGAACGCACAGGTGCACTTGCGCAACAGATGCCGAGGACAGTGCGGTGTCGTCGAAGCGCTGGAACAACTCATCGGTGCTGCGGCCCAGATCAGCTTCGATGATGGCTCGGGCCTGCGCCCCGGGGAACGACGGGACTTCGTCGAGACATCGAAGACAGGTGTCGGCAAGGACTTTCGGGAACAATCCGGGTGAGGAGCCCATCAACTGCCCGACCTTGACGAACGTCGGGCCGAGCGCGAAGAACGCGTCGACCACACTCTCCGATGCATGAATCGGCCAGCCGCGTCTGGGATGAACGATCCACCGTCCGAGTGCGCGAAACTGGTACAGCACCAGAACGGCGCCGATGACGATGAGGCGAAGAAATTCTCGAACGCCGAACTTGCGCAGCGGTGGAATCGGCTTCTCGCTCATCGGGCCACCCCGGGTGTGCCTGCGCCGAGGGCCGCGCTTTCCAGCCGACTCAACACGCGTTCGAAGCTGCGGCCGTCGTCCGATGCGCGCGCTAGTACGAGTGCGCCTTGGATGCCTGCGACGATTTCCTCTGCAAGCCCTCGGGAGTCGTCACCGTGACCGAGCTGCCGCAGGACCGGTGTCAGTGCGTCGATCCAATCGGTGAAGTACTTGGCGACTCGGGTGCCGAAGAGAGCCCGTTCCACGCCGAGCGAGAACGCGCCGAACAGGCACACGCGGCGGCCCGACTGGAAGTACTTCAGTGTCTGCGCAAACATGTCGGAAGAGCGGGCGCGGGCGTCCGTAGCCGCCTGCAGTGGCGTGAAGACGTTGACCTGGAACCACGCCTCGACGTCGTCGAGAACTGCCTCTGCCATCTCAGTTTTTCCGCGAGGGAAGTAATGGTAGAGGCTGCCTTTGCCGAGACCGGTCCTGCTACTGATGACCGACAGTGACGAACCGTTCCAGCCGTGATCGCCGAAGACGCCCGCCAGAACCGGCACCACATCGCGCCGGTCGGTAGTTGCTCGTGACACTGTTACTCCTCGAGGTCGCCCCTCCGCGCCGTTGCGGGTGAACGGCTTCGACTGTACCTATCGGTACAACCGGCTGACATCGACCCCGTCAGGAGCACACGATCGACACAAGACGTACCCGCCTGGCAGGGTGGCTCTTCGGGTTGGCCGCAGTGCAGTATCTGCTGGCAGAGGTGGTTACCGCGGCAATGTCGACGGGTACCGCCCGGTGTACGACACCGTCAGCGAACTCGGCGTACCTGCCGTCTCGGACTGGCACGTCCTGATGAACATCGCGTTCTGTGTGTCCGCGGTATCGGTATTGGTCGCGGGCTTCTGTTCGGCGCACCTGCTTGCGGCGCGGCGGTGGGTCTATCTCGCAGCAGTGATCGGGTACTCGGCGGGCAGCGTCCTGGTTGCTAGCGTGCATTCCGGTGACGGCAGCGCGCACGTCGTGGGGGCGGTCCTGGCGATCGGAGCAGGAAATGTCATTGCCGTCGTCGTCGGAACCGGTGTGCGTGCTTGTCCACGGTGGTTTTCCGGTGGAAGTCTGGCCCTGGGCGTCGTCGGATTTCTGGCATCGGTTCTGCTGATAGCCGGAATCGGGCCGGTGGGAGCCGTCGAACGAGCCTCGATCTATACGTTCGTAGCCTGGGAGCTGTTGACGGCATTGGCTATCGGAAGGCGTCGTGTTTCTGCTGACAGCAGAAACACGGCGGTTCGGCCGGCGCCCCGACTTCGGTCCTTCTAGCCTGGACGGCATGGCCGAGGAGCGAGCAGAAGCGACAGTCATTCCATTGCGTCCGGCCCCGGCCCGTGAGCCCCTCGTCCGCGACGGAATGGGACGGGTGCTGCGTCGGATCCGTCAGGAGCAGGGCAGGACGCTCGACGACGTCTCGTCGCAGGCCCGGGTGTCGATGCCGTATCTGTCCGAGATCGAACGCGGCCGCAAGGAAGCGTCGTCCGAGGTTCTCTCGGCATTGTGCGGAGCGCTCGAGATCGCGCCGTCGAAGTTGTTGATGCTCACCGGGCGTGAACTCGCCGGAGCGGATTCACGCCGGCGAGTCTCACGTGGGCCGTCCCCGGTAGTCATGCTGGCTGCCTGACTCACTGGTTCCGGTTGGTAGCGATCAGGTCGGCGAGGCCGTAGTCGACGGCCTCGGTGGCCGAATAGATCTTGTCGCGGTCGGTGTCTCGCCGCAGTACCTCCGGCTTCTGCCCCGTGTGCTGCGCGAGAATTGTCTCCATCTCCGCGCGGACTCGGACGATCTCGTCACGTTGAAGCGCGAGATCGGAGATCGTTCCCTCTCCTCCGCCCGACGGTTGATGAAGCAGAATTCGGGCGTGGTTCAGCATGATTCGCTTTCCTGGTGCTCCCGACGCCATCAAGACTCCCGCGGCCGATGCCGCCTGCCCGACGCAGAATGTGGAGACGTCCGGTTTGATGTATTCCATGGTGTCGTAGATGGCGGTCATTGCTGTGAACGAACCACCGGGGGAGTTGATGTAGAGGCTGATGTCCGCATCGGGATTGTCGGATTCGAGGTGGAAGAGTTGCGCGATAACGACATTGGCGACGCCGTCGTCGATCTCGGTACCGAGGAAGATCACTCGTTCCGACAGCAGCCGACTGTAGATGTCGAAGGCCCGCTCACCGCTGTGTGTACGTTCGACGACGGTAGGGATTGTGTATTGGCTCACGGTCACAGCCCAACTGTGCGGTTGGGCGCCGACGGTCGGATGTCGTCGAGAGCGGTGACCGTCTGATCGATGAGCCCGTAGTCGCGTGCCTGGTCGGCGGTGAACCAACGATCCCGTTCGCTGTCGGCGGTGACGGTATCCACGTCGTGCCCGGAATGTTCGGCATTGAGCCTGTGCATCAACGCCTTCGTGTATTCGAGGTTCTGTGCTTGAATTTCGATGTCCACAGCGGTTCCACGGATCCCTGCCGATGGCTGGTGCATCATGATTCGGGCGTGCGGAAGGCTGAACCTTTTGCCTTTGGTTCCGGCGGTCAACAGGAATTGACCCATGCTGGCCGCGAATCCCATTGCGAGAGTGCTGACATCGTTGGGGATGAGTCGCATGGTGTCGAGTATTGCCAGTCCGGCACTGATCGATCCACCGGGAGAATTGATGTAGAGGCTGATGTCTCGACGGGGATCGGAGGCGGACAGCAACAGAAGTTGCGCGCATACCCTGTTGGCGATCGCATCGTCGACAGCGGCGCCGAGCACCACGATGCGTTGATCCAGCAATCTCGAGGCCAGTTGGTCGTCGAACGGCGTCACGGTGGCGGATTCCCGCTCGGTCATGTTCATGTTCATCGTCATGGTTCCCTTCGTCGGTGGTTCGCTCACCAGCTTTCGGTAGCGCCCGCTCGGGAGGAAGGATTCTCTGCTGCCGGCAGAGATCGCCCTGGGCATAACGCGGATGACCAGGCGATTGGGAGGATCGGCGCCGGTGCATGTACTGTTGTGGAACACCCGACGCGGGGTGGAGCAGCTCGGTAGCTCGCTGGGCTCATAACCCAGAGGTCGCAGGTTCAAATCCTGTCCCCGCTACCACTATGAAGTGAAAAGCCAGCGCCCTCGGGCGTTGGCTTTTTCATTTGGGTCAGCTTTGCTTCAATGGACGATTACGGGTCCTCGGTCCGGACCGTGGTGTCCGCGAGAAACGACACCAAGGTGTCGACCCCGCCGCCTGCCGCGTGCACCCGCCGCTGCCGAATTGCCCCGTTGCCGCGCCGGAACAGACAGCGCAGCGACTTCTCGACCTTGCGGTCCCCATCGAGCGCATCGAGGGCCTCCGCCACATGACGGAGTAGGAGCTCGACACCGTGCTCGGCGGAGACTGTAGTTGCAAAGCTGGGATCGACCAATCGGTCGCTGATGCCGTCGCGCGCCGCCCGCCAGTACGCCACACGGAGAGCGCCGTCGGAGATCGGCGAGGCGTCATCGCCACGATCGATGGCGGCCAACGCGGTCATCACCAGCGCCCGAATCAAAGTCGCGAGAACAACGGACTCCCCCACCGTGGACGGGACATCGCACACCCGAACTTCCACTGTGGGATAGCGAACAGAAGGCCTTGCATCCCAATAGATCTGGCCTTCGTCGATGATCGCGCCGCAGTCGAGCATCGACGCCAGCACACTGCCGTAGTGCTCGACCGATTCCAGAAATGGGGGCGGTCCGGCACTGGGCCAGCGAGACCACATGATCGACCGCCAGCTCGCATATCCGGTGTCCACACCGCCGCTGATCGGGGAATTCGCGCTGATGGCCAACAGCGTCGGAAGCCAGGGACGCAGATGGTTGCACACCTGCACTGCCGTAGCGCGATCGGGGACGGCGACGTGAACGTGGCACCCACAGATTGCTTGTTCGTCGGCGATGTGCCGAAAGTTCGCGGCGATCCGGCGATACCTACCGGTATCGGTGATCGGATGTTCACCCGCCGCGACTGGCTGGACACCCACAGCAAGCAGCCGCGCACCGCTGTCATGGGCAGCCTGGGCTGCGGTGGCTCGCAGTCCGGTCAGGCTGTCTTTCAGCTGCTCGGCGGTGTCGAGTACGGGGGTGGTCGTCTCGACTTGGCAGGGCGTCAGTTCCGATTCCAGCTTCAACCCTGCATTCGCAGCGCGCCGGATCACCTCGCCGTTGTTCATCACCGGATTGCTGGTGGTGTGGTCGACGAGCAGGAATTCCTCCTCGACTCCCACGGTGGGGTATCCCGTGTCCCCTAGACATTCGGAGTAGTCGGGTCCGCTCGTTCTTTGTGCAGCAATAGACGTCGATCTCATTGCCCGACCTTCCTCGTGCTGGGACACATCGAATAGCCGACCGACGTAGAATCAAACTTCCGGTGGCCAGTCGGGCCGACTCCCCACCTGCTACTGCAACCGAAACTTGACGATGTCGCTGACGCTCTCGATCGCGTCCGTCAGCACCTGCAGGCGGTCAGGGGCGCCGAGAGCCTCCAACACGTCCTGGCGGTCGGACTGGCCCATCGGCACCTGCGCCGCGAGGGTGAATAGTCGCTCGCCGGGTCCGGCCGGCAGTTCCGAGAACTCGGGCTGGTCGGGAGGGATGGACCCTTCGGCTGCCGCAAGTTTCGCGATCAGCTGGTACAGGCCCGTGATCTTGTTCTCCAGATCGGTGAATTCGGACTCGGCGACCGAATCCTCGGGACTATCGGGCCAGGGTCGCACGTCGGCTCGGGGATACGGATCGTCTTCGAGCCACGCATCGACTCTGATACGTTCTCCGCCTACACATTCCACGAGGAAACGGCCGTCGCCGATGTCCCGGTGCGCAACGATGTGGGCGCGCGTGGCGACGTCGTGACGGACGTCGCCGCCACCTGCCTCGTGGCCGCGCGCAATCAATACGACGCCGAAGCTGGGGTCGGACGTTGCCAGGCAGTCACGTAGAAGTTCCTGATAGCGAGGCTCGAAGATGTGCAGTGGAAGAGCTTCGCCCGGCAGCAGTACGCTGCCGAGCGGAAACATGGGTAGCACGGTCATGTCGGGTCCGACGCTGCCGCCCGTGTCGGCTTGTCGATAACAGCGCTCGACTGCAAGAACTCGTCGAGAATCCGGAAGAACAGATCAGGCTCGTCCAACTGCGGAAAATGCCCTGCGCTGGGGAAGATCTCGACGCGGGAGTTCGGCACTTCACGTCGAATGTTGTCGGCGTGCGACGCTGGAATCATGCGGTCCTTGCCGCCCCAGACCAGCAGTGAAGGGATCGTATCGAACTTCTCGAAATGCTGCTTCGCGCTCACGGTTTGGCCTCGGGGGCCCACGACTGCGCGGGTCGACGCGAGGAAGGCTTCGCGTGAGCCCTTGTCTGCCACTGTCTTGAAGGAACGCCAGGTTTCTTCCATGCTCTTGCCGGGACGCACCGGTAGACCCCACTTGCCGAGCTGCCCAATGGCGGTTTCGGTGTTCTTGCGTACCCAATCGGACGCGAGAAGCGGAAGCACCAGCTCGCTGCCGGGCAGCGTCGCGGCCTTGAGCAACAGCGAAACCTCGCGCCCGAGACCGCCGCTGCTGACGAGCGCCAACCGCTCCACTCGCTCGGGGAACAGGTACACCGCCTGCATGACGATTCCGCCGCCGAGCGAATGACCGACCATCGGCGTGGATGCGATGTCCAGGTGATCGAGCAGGTCTCGGATGGTTGCCGAGTGCGAGCTGAGTGAGTAATCGCCGGACGGTTTGTCCGAGATTCCGTGACCGAAGAGGTCAGGTGCGATAACCCGATACTTCGCAGACAGCCGCTCGATCTGCCCTGCCCATGACTCGTGCGAGCCGAGTAACCCGTGGACGAGTACGACGGGCGGACCGTCGCCGACGTCGACGTATCTCAGGATGTCCATGTGAAGCTCGACGGATTCGAGCTCGTACGGTGACGTGTGGTTGATCATCGTGCCTCCTTGCTGCTCGTCGACACTCTCGTCGCCCAACCTACGCGGGTCGAGGTGTCGAAGAACAGTAGATGTGGTGCGGACTGCACCTCACATCAATGGATCGGAGAGCCCACAGCGTTCTCGATGGCCTCCGCCACCGAGCCGACTGCGGGTTCGCGAACGAACTCGTTGTGGGAACTGCGCACGTGCACCAGCGTCAGCGGACCGGTCACCACCGCCGCCCAGGACGCCGGGTCCGAGACGTTGTCGTCGGATACGACCACCGTGGCGGCGCCCGCCCACGGCTTCGGGCGGTGCCGACTCATCGCCTTCGACGCCACCAGCGCGAACGTCAACCACCGCTCGGTCGTCGATTCCTGTGTGAGACCTGCCCGTGCGAGTCGAATGCGGTAGCGGATTCGGTCGCGTATCGGGATGTTCGCGGGTCGGACGAAGAGTGGGGCCGCATGCGGTAGGCCCGCACTACCGGGGAAATGATCGAGGATGTCGCGAAGCAACAGAGGGTCCAGCAGGACAACCTGCTCGACGACATCACCGGCATCGGCCAGCAACCGCGCTACCTCCAGCGCCGTCCATCCACCGATCGAATGCCCGGCAACGATGTACGGGCCTTCGGGCTGCACCGACTTGATCTCGCGAACGTATCGACGTGCTGCGCCCCGCACAGTGCGGTCGGGTATCGCCGTGCCGTCCAGCCCCCGCGGTTGCAGTGCGTAGACCGCCCGATCGCCGCTCATCCGTCGGGCCAGCGGCACAAGGCCGAGGGCGGGTACTCCGGCTCCGGTCACGACGAACAGAGCTGGGTGTCCGCCGGTCTTGTTCAAGCGGACGAGCACGGTGCTGCCGTCGTTCTTGGTGACCGTTTCGGATTCGCTCAGCTTCCGGTCGATCAGCTCCGCGAGTGTCCGCACGGTCATGGCAGTACCGAGATCGGACGGGCTCAACTGGACGTGCATCATGTCGTTGACGGCGATCAGGATATTGACCATGGACAACGACGTGGCACCGAGCTCGGAGAAGTCGTCGTCGCGTCCTATTCGATCTGTGTCGATCTGCGTCGATACGACCGACGCCACCCAACGTTCCGTCGCGCCGACAGCGGCATGATGTGGTGGCGTCGGGCGTGAGAGGGGCGAGGGAAGCGCGTCCCGAGTGACCTTTCCTCGCTCGTTGCGGGGAATGGAGTCCAGTTCGACGACGAACATGGGAACCATCCACTCCGGAAAGTTCTCCCTGAGTGCGCTACGAACCTCTGCATCGGTATGACTGCTTCCGACGAAGTACGCGGCGAGTTCGGAACTGCCCTCGTGAACGCATGCGGTGACGGCCACATCCGTGATTCCCGGGAGCGAGCGCACGAAGCCCTCGACTTCAGCAGGTTCGACGAGATAGCCACGCACCTTGATCGCCTCGTCGACGCGGCCGGCCAGATGAAGGACTCCGTCCGCATCGACTCGACCGAGGTCACCCGTCCGGTAGTGGTGCTGAACTCGGTCCGAGAAGAAACGGGATCGAGTCAGATCGTCGAGCCCGAGGTAGCCGTCGGCGAGCACGGAGGCCGATACCCGGATCTCACCGATGGCGCCCGGCGATACCGGGGTTCCGTCCGGCCCGACGATGTCGACGGTCTTGCCTCTCGGCTGCCTCCCTGCAGGCAGATACCCCGGAGGAAGCGGCCGACCGGCGCTGTACACGTCGAAGGCGACGGCACCGGCTTCGGTCGTCGCATACCAATTGACGAAGGATGCGTCGGTACCGAGTGCGCTGCGGAACGCGATGACGTCCTTCGAGTGCAACGCCTCTCCGTACGTGGTCACCAGCCGGAGCGAGGGGACCGCGTCATCGGGTAGCGACGAGATCGGTTCGGCCCCGGTCGTGAAGCTACGCACGAGCGACGGAGAGCAGTGCAGTGTCGTCAGCGCAGAGCGCTCGATCCACTCGGTCAATGCCGTCGATTGTGTGCTTCGAGGGTCCGTGCAATACACCGACGCTCCGCTCAGGAGCCCGGCGAACAGCGTGTTGAGGCCGGCACCGAAACTGACCGGGAGTGCGTTCCCTACGCGGTCTCGGTTGGTGAGCCCGAGTGCCGAACTTACTTCGTAGGCCTTGGTCAGGCACATTCGATGGCTGAGAAGTACCCCTTTGGCCGTGCCGGTGGATCCGGAGGTGAACGCGATCAACGCCGTTCGGCCGCCGGCGAATGCGGGCAGCGGCACCGCGGAATCCTGGGCGTCGACGAGGTCCGATCTTGTGAGTCGCAGCGCCGATGCCGCCTTGGCGATGCTCGCCGATCGATTCTCGGGCAGGTTCGTATCGAGCGGCACTAGGGAGTGGCCGGACGCCATCACTGCAAGCATCAGGGTGATGGAGTCGATGGTGCAGGCGGCGTCGACGGCGATCGGTCGGAGATCGTTCGACGTCAGATCCGCAATTTTCCGTGCCGATGCATATGTCCGGTGCAGTAGTTCGTCGAATGTGACGGTGCCTTCGCCACTGTCGATAGCGATCGCGTCGGGCACCGAGTGCGCGACTTCGCACAGCCGGTCGAGCAGGGTGTCGCGGGGATCGGGTCTGCACAAGGGGGCGAGGGGCGCATGTACCGGGGCGTCGATCCGGTGCAGCGACATGGCCACTCCTCGCGTAGGGCGGTCGTTCTGCTCAGGCCGTCGTCTTGTTCACGCAACAATGGAGACGAACATGGGCGACGAAGCCTGTGTTCACGACCCAAAACAATCGTAAAGTCTGTTTTACTCCTAACAAAGTAGCCTCATGGTCCTTTTCGGCGCAACTTCTCGTGAACAATCGAGAAGTTGCGCCGGACACTCAGGCTTCGCTGATTGCTTCCAAAGGTGCGGTTCGGGCCGCGCGAACTGCCGGCCACAGTGCGGCGAGCACGCCGACGACGGCGGATCCGACGAGCATTGCGCTCATCTGCCCCCACGGAATCGTGAGTGTGCTCAGTCCCTCGTCGCGCAAGGTCCTGACGAATCCCCAGCCGAAGGCGATGCCGAGAGCGAGGCCGACGATCGCACCGAACAGTGCGATGAGCAGAGACTCCAGGTAGATGGTGCGCCGAACTTGAGGCCTCTGCATGCCGACCGCGCGGAGCATCCCGATCTCGCGTCGTCGTTCGACGACGGACAAGGCGAGCGTGTTGATGATGCCGAGGATGGCGATGACAACCGCGAGTGCAAGGAGACCATAGAGAACGGCGAGCAGAGTGTCGATCTGCTGGCTCTGCGCGCCCTTGAACTCCTCGCGGTCCTGAACCTGCACGACGACGAAAGGCTTGGTTGCTGTTTCGAGGTCGGTACGCAAGGTATCGAGGTCGGTTCCCGGTGCAGCACCGACGAGGACCACGATGTCGGACCGGACGATGCTCGGCGTCACTGCCTGATAGACCTCGTTGGAGATCATCCAGTCCCCGACGAGTGGGCTGTCCTCGTAGATTGCGGTCACTGTCACGGGAACTTGCTGGCCGTCGACCGAGGTCATGTCGACGACGCTGCCGAGGTTCCATCCCTCGCTCGCCGATGCGGACTGCGAGACGGCCATGCTGTCCCCGGTCAGGTCGGGAGAACCCGAGACGACGACGCTGTCGAACAATCCGTCCGGGCTTCCTTCGAGCGCGACGCCGAACGCCGGCTCGTCGTCGATGTCCACCGACACCGGATGGAGGATTGCGACGCGATCGACACCGGCCACCGAGCGCGCAGCCTCGCCTGCGCCGGTGGGAACGCCGATGGCGGGCGGACCGCTGAAGATGTAGTCGGCTTCGATTCCGTTGTCCACGAGCGCATCCACGCTCGCCTTGGCCGTCGAACCGAGCACCCCGATGACCGAGACCAACATCAGTCCGAGCATCAGAGCGAAAGCCGTCGCTGCGGTGCGCCTGGGATTGCGGACCGAGTTGGTGCGGGCGAGACGCCCGATCGCCCCGAACGGGCGTGTCAGTATCGAGCCGAGTGCGCCGACGATCGGCCGCGACAGGGACGGTGCCGCCAGTGCGACCGCGACGATGACGGCGACGGCGCCTGCTCCAACGGTGGCGGCGGCCGCACCGCCCGTCGACTGTGCGCCGACCACTACAGCTGCGGCCCCGAGTGCGCCGATCCCGACGCCGACCAGCGTGCGGGTTCGCAGGCTGTCACCAGCGGAGGCGAACTCCTCGCGCATGGCCGCGATGGGCGGAATCTTGGCTGCCCGGCGCGCCGGAGCGTAAGCACTCAGCACTGTCACGACGATGCCGACCACGAACGACACGATCACCGTTCGTGGTTCGAGAGCGAGGGTGCCGCCAGGTAGTCCGAGATCGAATGCGTTGAGCAGGGCGCGCAGTCCATACGCGAGCCCGACGCCACCGGCGAAGCCGATCGCACTCCCGATCACACCGACGACGAGCGCCTCCAACACCACGGACCGACTGACCTGACCGCGGCTCGCTCCGATCGCGCGCAGTAGTGCGAGCTCACGAACACGTTGGGCGACGATCATCGAGAAGGTGTTGTAGATGATGAATGTGCCTACCAGAAGGGCGATTGCACCGAACGCAAGCAGGAAGTAGTTCACGAAGGACAGCGCCTGCTCGATCTCGGCCTGCGCCTCCTCGCGTACTTCGTCGGCGGTCTGTACCTTCGCGTCGGGCAGTGCCGCGGCGATCTCGTCGCGCAGATCGCTCTGACTTTTCCCGCTTCCGGCCAGGTCCTTGCCCGCGACGTCGTAGTACTGGACGTGGCTGCCATCGGAGAACAGCTCGTTCGCCTGGCTCTCGAAGAATTGGATACCGATGTAACCGCCGGACTCGACAGCTGTGTCGAAGATTCCCGTGACGGTGACATCGATCGTGCCCTTCGACGGCACGAGCACCTGAGTCTTGTCGCCGACGCCGAGTCCCGACCGACTTGCCCCGCCTTCGTTGATCACGACCTCGCCGGGCGCCGACGGGGCGGTACCGGCCACGAACACGGAGTCGTCGCCGAGTCTGCGGTCGGCCGGGATGTACGACTCGCCGATAGTCGGCGCGCCGCCGGTTTGCACAGCAGCGCCGGACTCGTCGAGGACGACGATCTGTCCGCCTACATACGGTACGACGGCGGCGACGTCGGGCAGTGCGGAGATGACCGCGGCGTCCGAGGTCGGAACGCCGATCGAGCGGGCATCCTCGGCGCTGACTCGGACGTCGGCGCCCTGGGCGGTGTCGGAGAATATCGAGGAGAACGTTCGCTGCAGCGTGTCGGTGAACACGAAAGAGCCTGCGACGAAGGCAGTTCCGAGGACGACGGACAGGACGGTGAGCGCAAGTCTCACCTTGTGTGCGGCAAGGTTCCGCAGCGAGACCTTGCGCATAGGATTGGGCGTGGACATGGTCAGACCGTCTCCAGCTGTTTCATGCGGTCGAGTACGGTCTCCGCAGTGGGGTTCGCGAGGTGGTCGATGACCGCGCCGTCGGCGAGGAACACCACGCGGTCTGCGAAACTGGCGGCGCGTGGATCGTGGGTGACGATCACTACCGTCTGATCGAATTCGTCCGCTGCCGCGCGCAGAATGCCCAGTACTTCGCCCGACGAGCGTGAATCCAGGTTGCCCGTCGGCTCGTCCCCGAACACGATGTCAGGACGTCCGGCAAGTGCCCGTGCGCAGGCCACACGCTGTTGCTGGCCACCGGACAGCTCTGAGGGGCGATGATCGAGTCGATCACGCAGGCCGAGTCGGTCGACGACGGTGTCGAGCCACTGCTGGTCGGGTTCGCGTCCGGCGATGTCGAGCGGAAGGGTGATGTTCTCCAGCGCCGTCAGCGTGGGCACCAGGTTGAACGACTGGAACACGAAACCGATCCGGTCCCTTCGGAGTCCGGTCATCTGCTTGTCGGTGAGGTTCGTCAGCTCGGTATCGCCTATCGTGACGGTCCCCGAGGTTGCACTGTCGAGACCGGCGAGGCAATGCATCAGTGTCGACTTTCCCGATCCGGACGGGCCCATGATGGCGGTGAACTCGCCGCGTTCGAACTCGACGCTGACGTCCCGCAGGGCGTGAACTTGCGTGTCTCCTGTGCCGTACGTCTTGGTGAGTGCTTTCGCACTGGCGGCAGGAGCAGAGCCCGCGGAGCGACCCGGGAGCGCGATATCAGTCATGCTGCCAGTGTTTCAGTGTTTTCGATGCTCCACTATCCGGGGACACCCTGACTTCGTACGGGGCTCTCAGTGTCGTGGGGGGCTTCCAGTGTCGTGACGGCCTCCTAGTATGGAGTGATGCGCATCGGAGCTCACGTTCGTGACAGTGCCGACCCGCTCGGTTCGGCGTCGGCCCTCGGGGTCGACTTCGTCCAGATGTTCCTCACCGACCCTCAGAAGTGGAACAAGCTGACGCCGCACCCCCAGGGCGAGGAACTGAAAGCCAGTGACGTCGACGTCGTCGTGCACAGTTCTTACGTCCTCAACGTTGCGAGCCTCAACAACCGCATTCGCATACCTTCACGCAAGGCCGTGATCGAGCAAGCGGCGGCAGCTGCCGATGTCGGGGCGATCGGACTGGTCGTACACGGCGGGCATGTGCGCGACGGTGAGGACACCGCGAAGGGATTCGACAACTGGCGCAAGCTGTTCGAACGTCAGGCCGACGACGGTGGATTCGGCGTGCCGATCTTCATCGAGAACACTGCGGGCGGTGACTTCGCGATGGCACGTCACTTCGACGACATCGCTCGGCTGTGGGATGCGGTAGGTGAGTTCGGTGCCGGCTTCTGCCTCGATACGTGCCACGCCTGGGCAGGGGGCGAGGAACTGGTCGGCGTCGTGGATCGGATCAAGGCCATCACCGGCCGGATCGATCTGGTCCATCTGAACAACTCGCGCGACGAGTTCGACTCGGCGCGAGACCGGCACGCCAACCTGGCCGACGGGACGATCGACGCCGAGGTGCTGACGGCAGTGGCCGAAGCCTCCGGTGCACCGGTGATCCTCGAGACTCCCGAGGAAGGCCTCGCAGCCGACGTGCAGTTCTTGAAGGAGCAGTGCAGTTCTTGAAGGAGCAGTGCAGTTCTTGAAAGATCGTTAGACGAACACCGAGATCGTCTTCTCCCAGAAGCGTTCGAAGTCGTCGACGTCGGCGCGGGTGAAGATCCGGCAGTTCCACCGAAAGTCGGTGTCGACCATGGTGACCCCGTCGACGACGGTCGTGTCGCACGTGACCGTGAGGCTGTGGGTCAGCGGTTCGCTGTCGTCGGGAATCGTGGTGTTGTCGTCCGTCGTGGTTTCGGTGCCGTAGCGAAACGCAATCTGAGCGCCTTGCTTCCGGTCCAGCGCAGGGGAATTCAGCGTGTTCTTGACGGTCCTGTAGTCGGATCCACCGTTGGGGGCTCCGGCGATTCGCCGTCGAACTTCTTCGATGAGGGTCGCGACATGCCCCCTGGTAGGCAACCGCACCGGAAAGTAGGTACTCGGACTGCTCTCGATGTCGACGAGGACGCCGGACGCGCAGCTACGGCATCGGTCGCTCTGCCAGGATCCGACGGTGTCGGCGAGCACAGCGAGGAGGGTCGTCGAGTTGGGTAGGTCTGCACCCGTCCACTGGGTGCGAACGGTGGTCACGACGGACGAGTCGACGGTGTCGATCCGGGGATCGGTGCGGCGCGATCCGAAAGAGCGTTCCTCCGGCGTCAGTACCGCGACCCAGTACGGAACCTGCGCTGCTGCCGCTGTTACTGCCGACGTCGCTGTCACTGCCGCATTCACTGTCCGTCACCACCCTGTGTCGCACGCTGTGTGTCGCAAGCCTTACCTAACCTTCGCCACTGTAGCGGCAGCCCGCTCGTTGGGCCAGCAGGGGTGGTCAGACGCCGGTGATCGAGCGAGCCAGACGAGGAACGGTCGGCGATTGTGGGACGTGGCCGGAGTCGAGCTGACCGAGCAGAGCTTCGGACCAGTCGAGAAGTCCTGCGACGTCGAGACCGTGCGGTGGATTGGCTGCGTAGCTCTGTATGCGGTCATGACCGCGTCGGAGCAACGACCCCGCGCCGACGTCGTTGCCGCGGAGGAGGTGGGTGAGACCGACAGCGAGCTGGGCAAGTCCTTGCCACAGCGCCCGCTCCGACTCCGGAGAGTCCTTCCACGTCCCTTCCAGAATCTCGTGGGCATGGAAGGGCATTCCGTCGTCGAGAAGCTGTTGCGCTCGGACGATCGACTCGTCGGGTGGCAATCGCAGATCGTCGGGAATGCGTTCGACTCCGTCGGCGCCCCGAGGTAACGGCCGCCCCAGGCCGTCGCGGGGGCGTCCGTTCAGTGGCTTGCCGAAGGGATCGCGTTCGCGTTCCGACAAATAGCTCACACCCCGGAGGTAGTCGATGCTCGAGTGTTCTTGGCCGAGGTGACGGTCACCGCAATCAGGGCAGCGAGGGCGACTGCAGAGACTCCGACCATCGTCACCGATACTGCCACGTTGTCGTTGCCCAGCGCGCCGACCACCGGGGCGATGATGGCGCCCAGGCCGAACTGCGCTGCTCCGAGGAGTGCGGCTGCGGTGCCTGCGGCTTCACCGTGGCGCGAGAGCGCGAGAGCCGGCGCGTTCGGCATGACCAATCCGACGGCGCCGAGCACGAACCACAGCGGAACGAGAAATCCGATCATGCCCCCGATACCGGCGACCGCGAGCACGGTCATCACCAATGCTGCGACTACGGCGCCCGACAGAGCGGAAATGACGATGCGCACTGGCGTGAAGTAGCCGAGCAACAGGACGTTGAATTGAGATGCACCGATCAGGGCGATGGCGCCGAGCGCGAATACGATGGCGAACTGCTGCTCGTTGAGCCCGAACTCTTCCTGTAGAACGAACGACGATCCGGCGATGTAGGCGAACAGTGCCGACATCGCGAGGGCCGCGACGAGAACGAGCACCACGAACTGTCGGTCGCGTAGCAGGCCGCCGTACGTGCGGACGACCGGCATGAACCCGCGACCGCGGCGACGCTCGGGAGGCAACGTTTCCCGGAGTGAGAACACGGCGAGCACGAGCAGCGCAACACCGAGGATTGTCAGCGCGCCGAACACCCAGCGCCACGATCCGACGAGCAGGATGCCACCGCCGAGGGATGGAGCAAGAACCGGTGCGACGCCCATGACCAGCATCAACCGGGACAGGACTGTGGCAGCTGCGCGGCCGGTGAACAGGTCGCGAACCACGGCCATCGCGACGACGGCCGCGGCTGCGGCACCGAGGCCCTGCAGGCCACGGAAGAGGCCGAGCACGGCCACGTTGGGCGCGATCGCGCACAGCAACGACGCCGCGATGTGGACTGCGGTCCCCGAGATCAGTGGCAGGCGTCGGCCGACGATGTCCGACAGCGGGCCGATGATCAACTGGCCCAGAGCCAGACCGATCAAGGTACCCGTCAGGGTGAGCTGGACAGCCGCGGACGACGAGTCGAGATCGTCGACGATCGAGGGCAACGCAGGCAAGTACATGTCGATGGTCAGCGGACCGAGGGCAATGAGCGCACCGAGTACGAGGATGACCCTCATGCGTTCACCAGCGGTCGGTGCGGAGTCTCGCTCGACGGTGCTGTTCTCGACGGCGCTGTGCTCGGCGGTTCGGACGTCGGGTGCGGTCTGTTCCGGGGCATGGCTCACCTAGCAGTCAGCAACGAGGTCGCCCGATCTGTTCCCAGTGTGATGTATTCGAACTAGGGTTTCTGCGGTGAGCAACTTGGTGGACAGTCCGCGGCAGGCCGTCGTCCGCGAGTACATCGATGCGCTCGCGTCGCACGATTCCAGTGCGGTGAAGTTCGCCCCGGGCGCGCGCCGTATCGAGAACGGCATCACGACGGGATCCTCCGGTCCTGGCCTGGCCAAGGGGCTCGACAACGCCTTCTACTATCACGCGATCCTCGCCATTCGCGACATCGAATTCACCGAGTCCGGCGACACCGTCCGGGCGACGTTCCTCATCGACGCCGGACTCCGACGGAAGCGGATAGTGACTGTCGCGGTCGAGGAAACATTCCTCGTTCCCGACGGCACCATCCATCTCATCAAGGCGAAACTCCGGCTCAGATTCCGCCGGACACCTCGGTAGGCCTTGCTCAGACTCCTGCCGGGCTGGAGACTCCGACGCCGCTGGGAGTGTCGAGGCCGTAGCGGTCGATCTCTTTCTGCAGATCGAGACGCTGAATCGAAGAGCTGGCCTCGATGGTCGCCTCGTCGAGGAGGTCGAGTGGTACGAGCCAGACGATCTCGAACTCGATGCCGTCGGGATCCTTGCCGTACAGACTCTTCGTGGATCCGTGATCGGACGCGCCGACGAGAGCGCCTGCGGCGGAGAGCTTCTGCGAGAGGTCGGCGAGGTCGGCGAGGGTCTGAACCTCCCACGCCAGATGGTAGAGCCCGACGGTCTCGCGTCCGGCTCCGCTCGGGCGCGCGTTGTCGCCGAGCTGGAACAGGCCAAGATCGTGATCGTTGGTACTGGCGTTCGCCTGGAGGAAGGCCGCTCCCGCACCCATGCGCAGCTTGACGCGGAAGCCGAGCACGTCGGTATAGAACGCGACGGACGCCTCGACGTTGCGTACGTACAGAACTGCGTGGTTGAGCCGTTGAATGGCCATTGCATCTCCTAAGTTGAATCTTCAACTTAAAGAGTACACCGATTGCCGCTCGGTCGTCAGTGTCGGGTGTGGTCGACGAGTGGAGTTCGAGGGCCGAACTTGGGCTTGATCGCCTTCCCGCTCACCTGAAGAAGGCGAACAGCTCGAAACCGATGTGGAGCAAGGGGTTTCATGTACTCGATCATTCCTTCGTCGTCGAGGGGCCGGCCGAGCAGAGACCAGCCGACGACGGAGGCGAGGTGATAGTCGCCCACCGACAGGGCGTCGGGATCGCCGAGTGCGCGCTGCGCCGCCTCGGCAGCGGTCCAGATACCGACGCCGGGGACGGCTCGTAGCCGTCTCGTCGCGTCCGGGTAGGACATGGAAGTGGTCTGCTCGAGGCGGCCGGCAACGTGCGCGCACCGCACGATGGTCTTCGATCTCGCCGGATCGACGTTGGCCAGGTGGTATTCCCACGACGGGATGCGCCGCCACACATCAGGGGTCGGCGGCACGAACATGGGCCGAGGCGTCGGACCCGGTGCGCGATCGCCGAACTTGGTGACGAGCGTGCGCCACGACGAGAACGCGGACACCCCGTGAACACGTTGCTCGAGGATCGCCGGAACCAGCGCTTCCATGACAAGCCCCGTCCGGCCGAGCCGTAGGTGTGGGAACTGGCGGTGAGCTTCCTTCAGCGTCGGATGCTCGGGTTCGAAGCCCGAGGCGTCGTCGTCGCAACCGAGCAGCGCGGGCACCATGTCGGTGAACTCGGCGCCGCCGTCGCCCCAGGCCGTGCATCGGACGGAGTATCGAGTCGTCTGTGTGAGTCGATAGGTGACGAGCCCGGACGGCAGCCGCGACGCTCGCCACACGCTGCCGGCGTCGTCGCGTTGATAGGTGGGATCACCGGGACCTCGACGCAGGCCCGACAGACTCATGCCGACGTCGAGCGGACGCTCGGATTCGAGCACCACCGAGACCGAGTCGAGAGCGCCGGGAGTAGCAGGACTGGACGACCACATCGTGGAGACGAGCCTAATGCCTGCCCCCGACAGGTCCCGTTCTAGTCGAAGCCACCCGCCACGGCGACCACCGTTCGGCCGGTGACCCGACCCTGGGCGATGTTGTCGAGCGTGCCACGGACATCGGCGACGGCGACCTCGGTAGTGAGTGCGTCGAGGCGCTGAGGCCGCAGGTCGGTCTCCAACTGCTGCCAGATTGCCCGACGCTTGTCGATCGGGAGCTGAACCGAGTCGATCCCCAGCAGCGAGACGCCACGCAGGATGAACGGCAACACAGTCGTCGACAGCTGGGCGCCTCCGGTCAGTCCGCTCGCCGCGACGGCGCCGCCGTAGCGAACCGTGCTGAGCGCGTGCGCGAGCGTCTTGCCGCCTACGCAGTCGACGGCTCCTGCCCAGTCGGCGCGACCGAGCGGCCGGGGCTTTGCTTCGGGGTCCTCCGGCAACCTGCCGATGACCGCGTGTGCACCCAGGCCGGCCAAGAGGTCGGCGGCGTGTTCCTTCCCGGTCGAAGCGTGAACCGAGAATCCGGCGGCGGACAGCAAGTCGACGCTGACGGTCCCGACGCCGCCGCTGGCGCCCGTCACGAGGATCGGGCCGTCGGATGGGGTGACCCCGGCGTCGCGCAGAGCCAGAACGCTCATTGCAGCGGTGAAGCCGGCGGTTCCGATCGCTGCTGCCTCGCGCGTCGTCAGTGTCGACAGCGGGACTACCCACTCCGCAGGTACCCGCGCGTATTCGGCGTAGCCACCATGCTGTGCGGTCCCGATGTCGTACCCATGCGCGACGGCTCGCTGACCCACTGCCACGTCCGCACTCGTCGATTCGACGACGGTTCCGGCGATGTCGATTCCGGGAACGATGGGGTACTCGCGGACCACGCCACCATTGGGTGTGATCGCAAGGGCGTCTTTGAAATTGACCGACGAGTACTCGACCGCGATGGTGACGGACGGGCCGGAGACTGTCGGGAGAAACGATGCGTCGACGGTCTCGCGGGCGAGAGATATTCCGTCGGAATCACGCGCTACGAGCGCGGCGAACGACGGTTGCACGGCATTTGCTTCTGCCACGGCACTGGTCACTGATGGGTGTCCTTCCGATCTCGGATGCATTCCCACACTACCTATTCGAGCGCGGCGGCTGTTGTTTGTCGGTGTAGGGACGTATGGTCCTGTTCCGTGATCATCGTGAGTACTGACGGCTCGTGTCTGCGCAATCCGGGTGGAGCCATCGGCTGGGCCTGGGTCAACCACACAGGTCCGAGCAACTCCGGCGGCGAACCCTCGGGGACCAATCAGGTCGCCGAATTGCGTGCGCTGCTCGAGGCGGTTCTCGCGCATCCCGGTGACGAACCGTTGCTCATCGAATCCGACTCGCAGTACGCCATCAAGTGCGCCTCGGAATGGCTGCCCGGGTGGAAGCGCAAGGGATGGAAGACTGCTGGCGGTACGCCGGTACGCAACCTCGATCTCGTCAAGAGCATCGACACGGCGATCAGCGAGCGCACAGGGCCGGTTCGATTCCGCTGGGTCCGCGGGCATGTGGGCAATCACTTCAACGAGGCAGCGGATGCCCTCGCGGGCGAGGCTGCACGGGCTATTGCAGCGGGCGCGCCGTCGACCCAGCAGGCGAAGCCGGTCGACCGGCCTGCACCTACCAAGCCTGCATCAACCCAGCCTGCATCAACCCCGCCTGCGCCCGCTGACGAGGTTGCAACTCTCTTCTGAAGCGGGTCCGGGCAGAGGGGCTTCGCCGGGTCAGGCTCGGGGTGTGAGCCTCGTGTTCGGAAGCTCAGGCGCAGGTAGCCGAAAGTCTTTTGTGCCGTCTTTGCTCACGTACCCCTCGACCCTCCCGAACTGACCGCCGTCTGCGTGACTGCTGCCCGACTGCCAGGCTGCGCGGTAGGCCTCGATGTCCTCGTGTTCGCGCCCCATGAAGTTCCACCACATGATCACTTGTTCGCCGAAGGGCGGGCCGCCGAGCAACAGCACTCGGGCCTCGTCGGGACCGGAATTGCGGAGTGCGAGGGACGTTGAGCCTGGCGGGATGTATCCCAGTTCTGCTCGCTCGAGCGTGCTGTTCTCGACGTCGACGGTTCCTGTGTCGACGATGATTCCGTGCTCGAAGGTCTCGTCGACTGCCAGTTCCAGGCTCGCCCCGGCGTCGACGACGATCTCGGCACCCAGCAGTGGCGTGAAGGTGCTGACCGACGAGGTATCACCGGCGAGGGACCCGAGAAACACCCGCACTGTTGCGCCGTCGATCGACACCGGCTCGGGTACGTAGTGCTGAAAGTCGGGTGCGGTGAATCGTGCCGAACCCGGAAGTGCGACCCAGAGCTGCATGCCGTGCAGGATGCGGGTGTTCGGCATCGAGACCTCGGAGTGCGATATCCCGCGTCCGGCTGTCATGAGGTTGAGCTCGCCGGGCAGCACGGATGCATGTGAGCCGATGCTGTCGCGGTGCTCGATCTCGCCGGAGAACAGCCAGCTCACCGTCTGGAGCCCGGTGTGCGGGTGCGGTGGGACGTCCATGCCGCCCGACTGCGATACGTCGTCGGGACCGTAGTGATCGGCGAAGCACCATGCGCCGATCAATGTCCGCTGCTTGGTCGGCAGCGTGCGTCGGACGTTCATTGCGCGAGGTCCGCCGAGAGGAACCTCGCGAGGGGTGATGACTTCCACGGTCATGAGAACTCCTGTCGAGAAATTGCCGGCTGAGCGAGTCGTAGCTTTGTGCACAGAGCCTCGAGCGTCGTCAGTTCGTCGTCGGAGAGTGCGTCGCCGACGTAGCGCCGGATCCGGGCGGCGTGTCTGCGCCCGATCTCGCGCTGCACGGCGAGTCCTGCGTCGGTCAGGGCCACGATGGTGCCGCGCTTGTCGCTCGGATCGGGTTCGCGGGTGAGGTAGCCGAGTTTGTCGAGTCGTTCGCACATCCTGCTCAGCGATGGTTGGCTGAGCAGGATCTCGTCGTTGAGGTCATGTAGTCGAAGCTTGTGAGTCGGGCATTTGCTGAGCGTGAAGAGGACGTCGTATTCACGCACGCTGATCGGGCCCCAGATGTCGTCGGCGGTGAACCGACGCATCAGTGACACCTGGGATCGGAACAGCGACTCCCAGGCGTCGACGGCGAGCTCGGTACTAGACGGCAACGGTTGTCTCCTTCTCCGCCAGCATGCTCGCGTGAGTCGGCGGATTCTCCGGAACGCCCTGAGGACGTCGAGCTGCGAATTCCTTGCGTAGTACCGGGACGACCTCTCCGCCTAGAAGATCCAGCTGCTCGAGCACCGACTTCAGCGGCAACCCAGCGTGGTCGATCAGGAAGAGTTGCCGCTGGTAGTCGCCGAAGAAGTCGGCGAACGTCAGGGTCTTCTCGAGGACCTGCTGAGGTGAACCGACGGTCAACGGAGTCTGCTCGGTGAAGTCCTCCATCGTCGGACCGTGTCCGTAGACGGGTGCGTTGTCGAAGTACGGCCGGAATTCGTTCACGGCATCCTGGCTGTTCTTGCGCATGAATACCTGGCCGCCGAGGCCGACGATGGCCTGATCTGCGCGGCCGTGTCCGTAGTGCTCGTACCGCTCGCGATAGAGGTTGATGAGCGCGATGTAGTGCTCTTTCGGCCAGAAGATGTTGTTCGCGAAGAATCCATCACCGTGGTAGGCAGCGATTTCTGCGATCTCGGGGCTGCGGATCGAGCCGTGCCACACGAACGGCGGGATGTCGTCCAGTGGCCGCGGTGTGGAGGTGAAGCTATCGAGAGGAGTCCGGAAGTTGCCCTTCCAGGTCACGACGTTCTCGGTCCACAGGCGTCGGAGAAGTTGGTAGTTCTCGAGGGCCAGCGGTATGCCCTGCCGGATGTCCTGGCCGAACCATGGGTACACCGGCGCGGTGTTGCCACGGCCCATGATCAAGTCGACGCGCCCGTCGGACAGGTGTTGCAGCATCGCGTAGTCCTCGGCGATCTTCACCGGATCGTTGGTGGTGATCAGCGTCGTGGACGTGGACAGGATCAGCTTCTCGGTCTGCGCGGCGATGTAGCCGAGCATCGTGGTCGGCGATGAGGGAACGAACGGTGGGTTGTGGTGTTCACCGGTGGCAAAGACGTCCAGGCCGACCTCTTCGGCGTGCTTGGCGATGGTGACCATCGACTTGATGCGCTCATGCTCGGTGGGTGCTCGACCTGTCGTGGGATCGACCGTGACATCGCCGACGCTGAAGATTCCGAATTGCAAGGTCTGCTCCCTACCTGAAGTTCATGCGTATGCATTGACTTCTAGCTCAACTCCGAGAGTCGGCAAACTATTTCCTTCGCCTCCCGTTTACAACGCCACCGTTCGTTCACAACCGTCGTTTGCGTTGTAAACGAATGGTGGGTGTGTAAACCGGGCCGCAGGCTTCAGCTGGTCACCAGTGATGCCGTACCCGACAGTGTCCGCACGTCGTAGGACTCGAGAGCGCCGTGGACGTAGCGATCGCCCGCAACGTTCCCGCGGGTGGTGAACAGGACCGCGTACCCGCCGAAAGAGACCGGCTCGTTCTCGATGTTCACGCGAGGGACAACCACCAGGAGGTGCGTCGAACTGTCGTCGTTGCTCTTCTCGGTGATTGCCCGTATCTCGTATCCAAGGTCCGACCGCGTGACTGCGGTCGACTCGAACGTGGCCCCACTCAGAACGATCTGCGCGACGAGCACTCCCGCGACCGATGCCGAATCGAGTGAACCGGAGATGTCGTCGCCGTCGAATACCCAGTGGTTCGCTGCTGTGTAAGACATGAGGGTAAGGCTAGACAAGAAGGTCGAAAAGAGATCTCCTTCCGGACCCATCCACGCCGCCACCTGCGGCGAATGAAAGATGAGACGCCCGCCGCTGCTGTCGCCCCCGACCGCCGTCAGCTGTGGGCGTCTCCCTATTCTCTGTCTCACCATTCCGACGAGGGATACCGCGAGTTCACGCGACCGAAGTACGTTGCGGACGTGGACGTGGCGAGCGCACGGGGCTGGCGTGCCGGGAGGTTCTCGTACGAGTCGACGGGGGGTTGCGTTGCTCCTGCGCGGCACCGAGCTGATCTCGTCAGGCGGACTCGGCGCTGTCCGAGCCGCGATTACTTCTGCGTAGCTGGTCGAGGCGGCTCACGATCCTGTCGATGTCCAGCCCGACGCATCCGTCGGCGAATGCGTCGAGCGGCGTCGGCGAATGGAATTCGGTCCGTATGTCACCGTCGTAGAGAACGTCGACGAGATTCGAAAATCGCTGGACGGCGTCGCGAGAGGCGTCCTTCAACTGCGGGATGTCGGTGATCGTCAGGACGCGGCGGTTCTCGATCATCGTGAGATAGTCGCCCGTCGACTTCGGGGCGTCGCACAGCTCGGCGAAGGTGATTCCATCTCCTCCTCTTTCGGCGACCGACCACGTCCCCGCTGCGAAGTGCGTTCGGGCGCCGGCGATCGTCCGGTAGTCCGTCGGTCCGTCGACAAGGACCACCTGCATCCGCTTCTTCAGCAACTCGATCGTCGGGACGAACGCATCGTGGAACAGCGGATTGGGGAGCAGCCCGTCGGGTGGGTAGTTGGACGTGGTCACCAGTGCGATCTTTCGGGTGAACAGCGACTCCAGCATCCGCGCGATGAGCCTGGCGTCGCCGATGTCATGGACGTGAAACTCGTCGAAACACAGCAACTCGATGGTCCCTAGCAGCTCGTCGAGCGCCTTCTCGAGCGAGAATCCGTGCCTGAAGTACGACGCATGCAGGTCGCGGAAGAAGCTGTGGAAGTGGACTCGCTTCTTGGCCTCGGTGTCGACGCCCGACATGTAGCGGTCCAGGAGCCAGGTCTTTCCCCGCCCGACAGGACCCCAGAGATACACGCCGCGGCGGTCCGGTGACGTCAGGACGTCGACTGCCGCTCTCTGACGTGCGTCGAGCACGAACTCGGCGGCAAAAGCGTCCGGGGCGGCGATTGGTCTCATGCGACTGACTCTACATATGTAGAGTGGCGCTCATGGAACGACGAACTGTGATTGCCGACGCAGCGATAGATGTGATCGCCGATTCCGGTCTTCGCGCTCTCACTCATCGCGGCATCGACTCCGCGCTGGACTTTCCAGCAGGGTCGACGTCCTACTACTTCCGCACGAAGAGCGATCTGATGTCGGCGGTCATCGACCGCATCGCCGATTCTTCGCGTGTGTCGTTCGATGGTGTGTCCGCGCAACTCGGTCGTGAACCGGTCGAGGTGACGGTCCGCTATCTCGAACACCTTCTCGTTGAACGTCGCAACCAACTCCGAGCTCGGCATTCCCTCCTGATCGATCCCAGCATCGATACCGAAGCACGCGCGCGTCTCGACGGATGTCTCTTCTCGGTCGACGGTGCTGTCGAGCTGTTCGGGGATCGAGCCGTCGGGCAGGGGTATGTCGCGCTGTGCGAAGGGCTCGTACTCGCGTCGTTGGGTCGTGGGAGCGGGCACGTCGAAGTGAGGGCTCCGATCGTCACATACCTCACGGGTGCGGGGAAGGTGTAGTTCAGGCGTCGCAAACGTTGGAGTGATTCTCGAATGTCGTCATTGCGAGAATCGTCGAGACCTCACCAGAGCGAAAGCTATTGCGCGGGAGGGTGCTTGACTGCTCATCGGCCCGTTCGGCGGCACTGTTCCGGCTGTTACCCGAAGTCGTAGACCACTCCCGTGAGCTTCTCGCTGGCAATCCACAACTGATCAGCCAGTGCCGCGTCCTGTGCCTTGGCCGAGATCTTGGCGGGGCCGGGCGCGCCGCGCGATTCGAACAGCGACTTCGGGCCACTGTACGAAGCTGGGCCACCGCTTTCGAGTGCATACAGAGTGGGAAGTGCACCGGCTTTGGCGGATTGGGAAATGAACTTCAGTCCGATGGATGCGCCGATCGAGGCGATTTTCGAACTACCGAGACCGTCGGGGCTGGTGTACAGCGCGGTTTCGGAGATGCCCGGGTGGGCGGCGTTGCTGGTAATCGGTATTCCGGCCTTGTCGAGCCGACGTTGCAGCTCCAGAGCGAACAACAGGTTCGCGAGCTTGGAGTTGGCGTACATCCGCTGTGGTTGGTAGCCCCTGGTTGCCTGCAGGTCATCGAAATTCAGTTTCGGGGCCTGCTTGTGGGCAACGGACGAGACCGTGACGACCGTCGCGTTGCCTGCAGCCCGCAGCTTCGGAAGGAGGTGACCGGTGAGAGCGAAGTGGCCGAGGTGATTGGTGCCGAACTGGAGCTCGAAACCGTCCTTGGTCTCGGTCCGCTTCGCCGGCATCATGACACCGGCGTTGTTGATCAGTACGTCCACCGCGTCGGGGGCGGATTCGGCGAAGTCACGCACCGAACCGAGGTCGGCCAGGTCGAGGTGAGCGGTGTCGACGGTACCTTCGGGTGCT
Organism: Rhodococcus sovatensis; assembly: GCF_037327425.1. Lineage (NCBI taxonomy): Bacteria > Bacillati > Actinomycetota > Actinomycetes > Mycobacteriales > Nocardiaceae > Rhodococcus > Rhodococcus sovatensis. Next base: position 5,040,752 of record NZ_CP147846.1, read on the forward strand.
TCGGCGGCGATTTTCTGTGCCGCGGCATTTGCTTTGTCCAGGTTGCGGCACGCCAACGTCACATGGTCGCCCTGCTTCACCAACTCGAGTGCTGTGAAGTAGCCGATTCCGGTATTTCCGCCGGTGAGGAGCACACGTCGCTGCTTGTTGTCAGGCACAGCCCCGAGGGTACCGGGAGAGCTAGAGTCTGCACATGACGAGTCGCGACGATGAGCGTGATGTACAGGGAGAACCGGTCGAACACTTCCCTCCAGGAACGGGCCGACCGGCCTCGGGTGCGTTCTTCCAGGCCGGATACCGATCGGTGGAAGAGTTGGCGGGCGCGTCCGAATCCGAGCTCGCGAAACTGCACGGTGTCGGACCCAAAGCACTGCGCGTCGTCAAGGCTGCGTTGGAGGAGCAAGGCCTTGATCTGAATCCCTGACTGCCCTGAACCCCTGACTGCCCTGAATCCCTGACTGCCCTGAACCCCTGACTGCCCTGAATCGGTCGCTGGCTTGTGTCAGAACGGTGGTGGTCGGTGCTTTTCGCGTTCGGTGACGATGGTGCGGTGTTCGATGAACTTGGTGCGGAGGTAGATGGCGTCGGCGCGGGCTTGTGGGTCGGTGAGCCGAGCGATGTCGCCGAGGGTCGGAGCATCGCCGTCGGTGCGGATGTCGAGTAGGTTGCCCCAGTTGTTGTCTTGATCGCTGATATGGGTTTCCCACCATGTCGGTTCGTAGAGTTCTTCAGGCGGCTCGGCGGACGGCGACGTCGCACTGTCCGGGGTGAGGGTGTCGTCGGGTTGCTCTTCGTAGCCGGTGCTTTCGTGCACAGTCCCCGCGCCGTCGGCTCTGTCTGGTGTGGTTCGCCGAAATCGAGTGCGGTGCAAGAAATTTTCGGGCACAGTCACTGTCCCATATTCCGGTGGAGTGATGCGGTGTGTTCCGGCGCCGGATCGCCAGTAGATGCCGTTGCCGTCGAGTTTCGCGCACGCCCACAGTCGCAGTGTCTTCGCGTGATGATGGTAGGGGCACAGTGGGTGTAGGTTCTCCAGGATCGTCCACCCGCCGGCTGGTGGGTCGTTGTGGTCGAACGGGACGATGTGGTCTATGTCGCAACGTGCTGCGGGCACACTGCAGCCCGGGAAGGTGCACGTGGAGTACGTTGCGCGCACCAACGCCACGAGTGTCGCTGTGGGGCGGTAGGTCAACGCTCCTGGCGGCGGGGTGTTGTGTCCTCCGTGTCCGTCCGGGTGTATGCCCTCGGTCAGTGTCGGGTCGGCTGCCGCCGCGGCGAGGAACTCTGCAATCGCAGCCGAGAGTTCCACTTCCTGCCCGAGGGGCGCGGACGATGTCGGTGTACTGGTGCGTGCGGATCGTCGCGCTGTCGGTGGTAGAGGTGCCGGCGGGCGGCTGCGTCCCCGCGCGATCAACCTTTTCGCGCGGGGGTTGGTGCCAGCTCGGTCCGTCCTTGGCCTACCTCGACGCGGTACACCGCCGCCGTCCGAGCCGTCACTCCTATCGGCGCCCGGACTGCCCTTGGAAACCGCTTTGTCGTCGGAATCTGCTGTGCCCCTGGTATGTTCGGGGACACCTGAATCCGAGCTGTCCGAGGAATCAGCAGCGGCGGAATCGGCTTGTTCGTCGTAGTTCTCTTTCCGGTAGGCCTGCGCTGCGTCCCACATGTCCGACAGAAGTGCCCGCCAGCGCGCATCGGTGGCGAGGAGGCGTACCAGTTCAGGGTCCAGGACAGTGCCGTCTGCGAGGGTCGCCGGGTTCTCGTTCAATCCCAGCAGTGTGTCGAGGTCGATGTGAATGTTCACCAGCGGTGCGCGGCGCGGGGCAACGAATTGCGCCGCTGTAGCCACCGGGCAGAATTCGGTCTTGCACTGGCACACCAACGATTCTTCGCGGTGACACAACGCGAGCAGGGCATACCCGCGCAATTGCTTCTTCGTTCGGGGATCGTTCGAGCAGACCGTCCTGGCGAGTTCGTCGAGAATCGCATCGCACTCGGCGCCTTCGAGCATCGTCATCTTCGACACCAACGTCGCGATCCCGTCGTTGCCACGGCGTATATCTGCGCAGCGTTCCTCGGACACCGCCCGGCTCTGCGCCGCCGCGGCTTCCTCCGGGTTATGGCTGATCCACAGTCTCCAGATGTTCTCCCTGAGTGCTTTGACGTTGCACCGCAACGCTGTTGCGAGAACATCGGCTTCGAGTGCCGACACTGTGCAGTCGCTGGCACGAACCAGCGTCAACGCGATGGTGCGCACCCGGGAATAGTCGAGATCGCCGACAGTGAACGCCGCATCGACGGTTGGCAGGCGCCATGCCAACTGATTGGCCACCGTGATCATCTCCCGAGTCATCGTCCGCGACAACGACAACGCCACTGCAGCATCACATTCGGTGCTGTGCTGTGCCCGCCCGACGTTGGGTTCCATATCCCCGTGATCGGCCCCGAGCAGATGCACATCCATCTCCGCAGCCAACCGGATCTCCGAGAGCTCGTGCACTTCGTGCACCACCACCGACGCGGCACGATTCTCCGCCCGGCGTGCAGCAGCTAGACGCGTCACCGACTCCGACGCAGCCTTGTCCGCATCGGAACGAATACGAGAAGAGCCCCCCGGCTGTGCCATAGCTCTACAGTAATCGAACAAATGTGGCGCTCCTGAGGTTTGTGTGGGCGCCATTTCTGCTGTTCAGGGTGGGTTGTGTTGTTGGACGCAGTGTTCGGCGAGTTGCCGGTGAGATGAGGGACGCGCACGTGCTGGGCCTCTAGATTTCGGGGTTCCTACACCAACCTCAACCCGGAGGGCCGCTACACGTGCGCGTCAGTACTGCATTTAACCGTCTGCTTCAGATTCCCGGTGCATCGGTATCGGATGTGTCGATCACAGATAGCTCCGTCGAGGTCGTGTTGCGGCGTCGTGCGCGGCGGTCGAAGTGTCCGTGCGGGTACACCACTGCCGCATCGTACGACCAGGCGCCCAGACGGTGGCGGCATCTCGATTTCGGTCGCCACAAGGTGTGGCTGGTCTACTCGATCCACCGAATAGAGTGCCCGACCTGCGGCGTTCGAACCGAGGACGTGCCGTGGGCAAGGCCGAGAGCACGACACACGCGGGACTTCGAAGACACAGTGCTGTGGCTGGTGACGCGTACCGATCGCACCTCGGTCTCGACGTTGATGCGCTGTGCGTGGCGTACGGTCACCTCCATCGTCACGCGGGCGGTCGATGCGTTGATCGATTCGCGTCGGCTCGACAGGCTGTATCGGATCGGTGTCGACGAAATCTGCTATCGGCATCCGCACAAGTACCTCACCATCGTCGGCGATCACGACACCGGCAAGGTCGTGTACATCGCCGAGGGCCGAGGGCGTGAGTCGTTTTCGGAATTTTTCGAGCAACAGTCCGCCCGGGAACGAGGCGCGGTGCAGGTGGTGTCGATGGACGGGTCTCCGGCTTTCCGGGCCGCCGCCGAACATCACGTCCCGCGCGCCCGCCAATGCATGGATCCCTTTCATGTCATGCAGTGGGTCAACCGTGCTCTGGACCGAGTGTTCTCCGATGCGGCGTCGGTTCGTCGTACGTTGACGATGCAGGCGCCCCAATGGCGCAAGGCTCGAACAGCGTTGCGGCTGGGTAAGAATCGGCTGACCAAGACTCACAAGTCGCTGCTGCGAACGGTCATCAATGCCGACACCGAAGTCGGGACTGCGTGGCGTTTGAAGGAACAGTTCCGCGATCTCTACCGCAAGGTCGCGCCCTCCAATGCCGTGCGTTACTTGCGGCGTTGGATCGAGGAAGCGCGGTCCTGCGGGATCATCGCGTTCGTACAACTGGCCCGCATGATCGAGAAGAAAGCGGAGGCGATCTGTGCGGCAATCGAGCTAGGGATCTCGAATGCTCTCATCGAGGGAATCAACTCGAAGATCAGGCTGATCAACGCCCGTGGTTACGGTCATCATTCCGCTGAATCACTCAAGGCGATGATCTACCTGAACCTCGGTGGAATCGAGGTCAAACTCCCCACACAAACGTAAGGAGGGGCACAAATGTTCGAACACAACTCCGAATTGACTGCACGGAAGTAGATTTCCGATTGAACGGGAAACTACCTACCGGTCCTGCTCACCCGCGATGCTCGAGTCCTGTGTGGTTACCCAGTCCCGGACGGCGGCGGCGAATTCCTCAGGCGCGTCGGACTCCACATAGGTGCCGGCTCCTTCGACGATCACTGTTTTGTGGTCGGTGAAGGTTGCCTCCAGGCGATCACGTTCCTGGGGGCGGAACGCGATGTCGGCGTCACCCCACACGACAAGCGTCGGCATGGTGGCCAAGCCGACGAGGCCGGCCTCCACCTCTTCGAAGAAGGCCCGGCTGGCGAGAACTCGACTGGGAAGTACTGCGGATGCCTGCCGGCGCTCCGAGGTGTCGAGTGCCTTCCGGTAGTGGGACATCTCGGCTGCGGTCAGCTTTCGTCGTCGATGGCCAATGGGGATGAAGGCGCTGACGAGGAGGTTGAATCGCCGGACCAAGAAGCGAATTGGGAGTCCGCCGTTGATCCGCGAGAATGCCTCGAAGTGGACGATTCCGTTGACCGGCCACGCCCATGTATTGACGAGTATCAGCCGAACGAAGACGCCGGGGCGTCTCTGTGCAGCGGCTAGGCCGATCGGCCCGCCCCAATCCTGTCCGACCAGAGTGACCCCTTCGAGGCCGAGGGCGTCGACAAACGCGGTGACCACATCTGCGTGTTCCTCGGGCAGGTAGCGGTAACCGGGACCTGGGGTGGACAGTCCGAATCCTGGGTAGTCGAGTGCGACACAACGGAAGTCGTCGGACAGTGCGCTGATCACGTCGCGAAAGAGGAACGACCACGTCGGGTTTCCGTGCAGCAGTAGGAGGGTGGGACCGGCCCCTTCATCGACGTAGTGGATGGTGTGTCCATCGATATCGACGAAGCGACTTTCGAACGGGAACAGATCGTCGTCGACCCAGTCGGGTCGAACGCTCTTGGTGGTGTCGGCCACGTCGGACCCTCCCGGATCGTACGTCAAGGTAGGCTTTAATATCACACACCTACTTGACTTTCTCAAGCGATAGGATGGCTCGATGCGTACCTACGGCCAATACTGTGGGCTCGCCCGCTCCCTCGAGGTGGTCGGCGATCGATGGAATTTGCTCATCGTCCGGCAACTCCTCGTCGCACCCGCCCGCTACCGTGATCTGGTCGACGGGCTCCCCGGCATTGCGACCAACCTGTTGGCCGATCGGCTTCGGGACCTCGAGTCCTCGGGCGTGGTCGAGCGGCGACTGGCAGGGGCTGGCAGCGTCGTCGAGTACCTTCTGACGCCGTGGGGTTCCGAGTTGCGCGAGCCGATCGAAAGTCTCATCCGTTGGTCCACCCCATTGATGGTCCGTGGCCCTGCGGACGATGCGTTCCGGCCCGAATGGCTAGCCCTCGCAGTCCCTGCCCTGCTGGAAAAGAGGGTCAAGCCCCGCCGCGCAGCGACTGTCGGTCTCGACATCGGCGGGCAGCCGTTGCAACTCCGCGTGACACGCGCAGGCTTCGAGGTCGGACCGCAGCTCGGCCCCCAGGATGGCCACCGGCTCGATGCCACCGTCCGAGCGGACCCCGCGTACGTCCTCGGTCTCGCCGCCGGCGCTCTCACGTTGGCCGATGCGCGTGCCCTCGGCGTGGTCGAGATCGACGGCGACGAGTCGGCCGTCCGCACCGTCTTCGCTGCTTGAACGCAGGGCTTCACAAATATCGTTTGTGGCCACACAAGTACGAACCATCTACCGCCCGGGGCTGACGGGGACGATCGTGGACTCCATGGTCCAGACACTCCCTACGCGCGGGCCCCGGCTACTCCAGAGCGAACTCCACCGCCCCGGCCGAGTGTTCGAACACATCACTCCCAACTGGTTTGCGTCGGTGATGGGGACCGGCATCGTTGCCACCGCCGGAGCGACTCTCCCCGTGCACGTACCCGGTCTTCATGCATTCGCGACGGTGGTGTGGTTAATCGCGTCCACCGCGCTCGTCGCACTGTCGGTCGCATTTCTCGTGCACTGGGTTCGTCACCGTCGGAATGCGCGCGCTGCCCTCCACGACCCGGTGATGGTGCAGTTCTACGGCGCCCCGCCGATGGCTTTGCTGACGGTCGGCGCAGGCACGATGCTGCTGGGCAAAGATCTGATCGGCGCCGGAGCAGCGACAACCGTCTTCGCCGTCCTGTGGTCGGCCGGCACCGTCCTGGGGCTGATCACCAGTGTGGCGGTTCCGTACTCGATGATCACCAGGCCCTCCGACGGACAGACGAGACCGCTTCCTGCCTGGCTGATGCCCGTCGTACCGCCGATGGTTTCCGCGTCGACCGGTGCGTTGTTGCTCCCGCACATCGCCGAGGGACAGTGGCGCCTCACGATGCTCGGAGCCTGCTACGCGATGTTCGGGCTGTCTCTGCTCATCGGCATCATGACCATGACGCTGATATACGGACAGCTCCTCGGCGGTGGCGCCCCGCCGGTTCAGGCGGCCCCGACGGTCTGGATCACGCTCGGTCTCATCGGCCAGTCCATCACTGCCGCAAACTTGCTCGGCGCCGACGCAGCTCTGGTGTTCGTCGGCCCGGACTCCGGAGTCGGCCCTGACAACGCTGTCGCCACCGGGCTCGAGATCTTCGGCATCGTCTACGGGTTCATCATGGGCGGATTGGGTTTCCTGATGTTCTGCCTCGCGCTGGCGCTGACGGTGCATTCCTCCCGACGAGGGCTGTCGTTCTCGTTGACGTGGTGGTCGTTCACCTTCCCGGTCGGTACCTGCGTCACCGGTGCGGCGGCGTTGGCGGCGGCTACTGGATCCACGGCGTTGGTCGGACTCGCCGCGGTCCTCTACGTACTCCTTCTCGCGGCCTGGGTCACGGTAGCGACCCGGACGGCGCATGGGTCGCTACGGGGCGAACTACTGGGTTAGAGTGCATTCGATCGAATCGAAGAGGAGGTGCTACCCGTGGACCGTTGTTCAAGTTGGGCGCTCCTTTTCCTTCCGGCCCGGTAGGAGAGCGCCCCAGGCGCTCGAAAGGCTGCTCGATGCCTCATCCTCGCTCTCTCCCGGCCGTCACTCGCACTCTTCGATCGGCAGGGTGCGTATTCGCCGAATCAGAAGCCGAGCTACTCGTCGACACGTTTGTCGGTGACGATCTCGAACACGCAGTTGCACAACGTATCCTCGGTACTCCGCTGGAACAAATTCTCGGCTGGGCCGAATTCTGCGGTCTGCGAATCGTCGTCGAACCGGGAGTGTTCGTGCCGAGGAGGCGAACCGAACTCCTCGTACGACTGGCCGCGGCGTCGACGCCGCACACCGTCGTCGATATCTGTTGTGGTTCAGGGGCAGTCGGCGCTGCCCTTGCGCATGTACTCGACGGCCTCGAGCTGCATGCTTCCGATATCGATCCCGCGGCCGTACGGTGTGCCCGCCGCAACGTCGAGCCTGTGGGAGGGCACGTGTACGCGGGTGATCTATACGCGCCTCTTCCGGAGGAACTCCGAGGCCGCGTCGATGTTGTCGCCGCAAATGCCCCCTATGTCCCCACCGACGCCATCGGCTCGATGCCGCCCGAAGCGCGGGATCACGAGCCGAGAGTGGCACTCGACGGTGGCGTCGACGGACTCGACGTGCAGCGCAGGGTCGCCTCCGACGCCGCCCGGTGGCTGGCGCCGAACGGACGCCTCCTCATCGAGACCAGCGTTCGGCAGTCCGAGCGCACCGCGCAGATCGTCGTTGCGGCTGGATTCGACGTCGATATCGTGCACGCCGACGAGCTCGACGGCACAGTAGTGATCGGGAGAAGATCCGCCTGAGCCTGATTGAAACGGTGTAATTCTGCTGACGGAGAACACCGCCACCTCGGGGAACACCACTGACGGGAAACAAGTTGAGTCCCCATAGCTCAACTTCCTGGAGGTGTCTTCATGTCCGAACCCATCCGCCTACCCGTCCTGTTCCTGACCGACCCTGTCGTGCTTCCTGGCATGGTCGTGCCGGTACAGCTGGACGAAGCCGCCCGCGCCGCCATCGACGCCGCCGGCATTTCCTCCGACGCACCGTCGGGCGGAGGCAAGCTGCTCGTCGCGCCGCGCCTCGACGATCGCTACGCCTCCTACGGTGTCATCGCGTCCGTCGTCCAGATGGGTCGTCTCGCGACGGGAGAACCGGCGGCCGTCATCAAGGCCGAACAACGTGCCCACATCGGCCACGGGGTCAGCGGCCCCGGTGCCGCACTGTGGGTCGAAGCCGACGTCGTGGCCGAATCGGAGGCCGACGCTCGGACCACCGACCTCGCTCGCGAGTACAAGCAGCTCGTCGTCGCCATGCTCCAGCGGCGCGACGCCTGGCAGGTCATCGACTCGGTCAACAAACTCGTCGAGCCCGGGGCTATCGCTGACACAGCCGGTTACGCCTCGTACCTTACGGACGTGCAGAAGCGCGAGTTGCTCGAAACACCGGACGTCGGTGAGCGTTTGACGATGCTGATCGACTGGACGAAGTCGCACCTCGCCGAAGTGGAGGTGAACGACAAGATCTCCAGCGACGTTCGCGACGGAATGGAGAAGACGCAGAAAGAATTCCTGCTCAGGCAGCAACTCGCGGCGATCCGGAAGGAACTCGGCGAGGACGAACCCGACGGTGCGGACGACTACCGCGGCCGCGTCGAAGCAGCAGACCTGCCGGAGAAGGTGCGGGAGGCCGCAATGCGCGAGGTCGGCAAACTCGAACGCTCGAGTGATCAAAGCCCGGAATCCGGTTACATCCGAACGTGGTTGGACACCGTGCTCGATCTCCCATGGAACGTGGCCACCACCGACGAGACCGATATCGTCGCCGCACGGGCAATTCTCGACGCCGATCATCATGGTCTCGACGACGTGAAAGACCGCATCGTCGAATTCCTCGCGGTGCGTGCACGACGCGCCGAGCGTGGTCTCCAACTCGTCGGGGGCCGTGGGTCGGGCGCCGTCATGGTCTTGGCCGGACCGCCCGGCGTCGGTAAGACCTCTCTCGGCGAATCGGTTGCGCGAGCATTGGGCCGCAAGTTCGTTCGCGTTGCGCTCGGCGGTGTCCGTGATGAGGCGGAGATTCGTGGACACCGTCGCACCTACGTCGGAGCGTTGCCGGGTCGTATCGTTCGCGCGATCGGAGAGGCGGGATCGATGAACCCCGTCGTGCTCCTCGACGAGATCGACAAGGTCGGTTCGGACTACCGCGGCGATCCGAGTGCCGCTCTGCTCGAAGTCCTCGATCCCGCACAGAATCACACGTTCCGTGATCACTACCTGGACCTGGATCTCGATCTGTCCGATGTGGTGTTCCTGGCTACAGCCAACGTGATCGAACAGATCCCGCCCGCGCTGTTGGACCGCATGGAACTCGTCCCCATCGACGGATACACCGAGGACGACAAAGTCGCTATCGCACGGAACTACCTGCTTCCACGTCAGTTGAACAGGGCTGCAGTCAATTCCGACGAGGTCGACGTCACCGACGGCGCTCTCCGCAAGATTGCAGCCGACTACACCCGCGAGCCAGGTGTGCGGCAGTTCGAGCGTCTTCTTGCGAAGGCGCTGCGGAAGGCGGCAACGAAGCTCGCGACCGAATCCGGCCCGTTGCACGTCGACGAAGCAGGCCTCGTCGACTATCTAGGGAGGCCGCGGTTCACGCCGGACGTTCACGAACGCACGGAAGTACCGGGTGTAGCAACAGGTCTCGCCGTGACCGGGCTCGGTGGTGACGTCTTGTTCATCGAAGCCGCCTCCACAGAGGGAAAGCCGGAGTTGGTGCTCACCGGACAGCTCGGTGACGTCATGAAGGAGTCGGCGCAGATCGCACTGTCCTACGTACGTTCGCACGCAGCGGACTTCGGCGTCGATCCAGATGCGCTGGAGCGCAGCATTCACGTTCACGTTCCTGCCGGTGCTGTCCCCAAGGACGGGCCGTCGGCGGGCGTCACGATGGTGACGGCTCTGGTATCGATGGCGACCGGACGCCCGGTCCGGTCCGACGTCGGGATGACGGGTGAGGTGACGCTGAACGGGCGGGTGCTGCCGATCGGTGGCGTCAAGCAGAAACTTCTCGCGGCTCAGCGTGCCGGATTGACGACCGTGTTCATTCCTGCCCGGAACGAACCCGATCTCGACGACGTGCCGGCCGAGGTACTGAGTGCGCTCGACGTGCGTCCGATGACTGATGTCGCGGACATTCTTGCCCTCGCACTGGAAGAGCCGGCCGATCTTCTGGAGAAGGTCTCTTGACCTCGAGTGGCGTCGAGGTTCTAGCGTTGTCGACATGAGCATGGAAGTCACTGCCTGGAACCAGATGTATCGGACGATGAACTCGTCCACTCAACAGACGCAGTTCTCGTCTGTCACAGCACGCCGGATACTGCGTTTCGCTCGTCCACACCGCGACAAGCTCGTCGGATTCATGATTCTCAGTGTCGTGCTTGCGGTGTTGGCGGTGGCGACGCCGGTGTTGGCGGGCCGTGTCGTCAACGCGATCGTCGACGGCGATTCGTTCGATGTCGTGCTGCGGCTGTCGCTGCTGATCGCGTTGATCGCCGTCGTCGATGCGGGGTTCGGGCTGCTCAACCGGTGGTTGTCCTCGAACATCGGTGAGGCGCTGATTCTCGACCTTCGGACTGCGGTATTCGATCATGTGCAGCGAATGCCTATCGCGTTCTTCACGAGAACTCGAACCGGGGCGCTCGTGAGCCGGCTGAACAACGACGTCATAGGTGCGCAGCGTGCGTTCAGTGACACGCTGTCCGGCGTCGTCAGCAATTTCGTGACGCTGGTTCTTACGTTGGTCGTCATGATCGGAATATCCTGGCAGATCACGCTTCTGGCGCTGATCATTCTGCCGGTCTTCGTGATACCGGCGAGGCGGATGGGCAGACGCCTTGCGCGTCTCCAACGCGAAGCAGCAGAACATAATTCGGCGATGAGCACCCAGATGACCGAACGGTTTTCGGCTCCGGGAGCAACACTCGTCAAATTGTTCGGGCAACCCGAGGTCGAGTCCGAGGAATTCGCGATCAGAGCTTCTCGCGTGCGCGATATCGGGGTGCGAAGTGCAATGGTGCAGACCGTGTTCGTGACTGCACTGACGCTGGTGTCGGCGTTGGCTCTTGCTGTTGTCTACGGCCTTGGAGGATTCTATGCATTGCGTGGGCAGCTCGATCCGGGCTCCGTTGTGGCGCTGTCACTTCTGCTCACCAGGCTCTATTCTCCACTGACTGCGCTCGCGAGCGCTCGTGTCGAAGTGATGAGTGCGCTCGTCAGCTTCGAGCGGGTGTTCGAGGTGCTCGATCTGGTGCCGCTCATCGAGGACAAGCCCGACGCGGTCGCGGTCCCGGACGGACCGGCATCGGTCGAACTCCGCGACGTCCGCTTCACTTATCCGTCGGCGGACAAGGTCTCGCTTGCCTCGTTGGAGGAGGTCGCGTTGCTCGATTCACGCGGCGGTGACGAAGTTCTGCACGGCGTGTCGTTCGTTGCCGAACCCGGCCAGATGGTTGCACTCGTCGGAACCTCGGGCGCGGGCAAGTCGACCATCGCGCAGCTGATCGCCCGCCTGTACGACGTCGACAGCGGATCGGTTCGTCTGGGCGGTACCGATGTTCGGGATCTGACCGCCAGTTCGATTCGCGGCACCGTGGGGATGGTGACGCAGGACGGTCATCTCTTCCACGACACGATCCGCTCCAACATCGTTCTGCCGCGGCCGGAAGCGACCGACGCCGAAGTGTGGGACGCCCTGCGCCGAGCGCGGTTGGAGGAGTTGGTGGAGTCATTGCCCGACGGGCTCGCCACCGTCGTCGGAGAGCGCGGGTACCGGTTGTCCGGTGGCGAGAGACAACGTCTGACGATCGCCAGACTGCTCATCTCGCGGCCCCGCGTCGTCATCCTCGACGAGGCAACCGCGTCGTTGGATTCGACGTCGGAAGCAGCGGTGCAAGCGGCCCTCGGTGAGGCTCTCGCAGGCAAGACCTCGGTGGTCATCGCCCACCGTTTGTCGACCATCCGAGCGGCGGACGTGATCCTGGTCGTCGAAGGAGGCACGATCGTCGAGCGCGGAACACACGAAGAACTCCTCGCAGCGGGTGGCCGCTACGAGGAGCTTCATCGAACTCAGTTCGCTGCTGTGTGAATCCCGTCAGCAGTTACTCGGTGCCGGCACGCCCTTGAATCGGGCGTCGATCCATTCCAGGGCCTGTGGGAGACCGAGTACTGCTGCGGTGAGGTGATCGTTGCTCGGGACGAGCACCTCTGTGACTGCAACTCCGGCCGCGCAGTACCGGCCCAAGGTATTGGTGATGGATGAGACCGGGATGAGCATGTCCGTCGGGCTGTGCCACTCGAAGAACGGTGCCTTCGGCACGCCGGGGTACAGCTCGACGCTGTTCTCGTTGACCGCTGCGACCATTTCCGGACTGTCCATGAGGTTCAGCGAACCGGCCACCATCATCGCGCTCTTGCCCGCACCGACCGCAATGATGTCGTTGGTGCATGCGTTCTGCAGCTCTGCTGCCATCTGCTGGCCGAGAGGGTTCAGCTGCTCGCTGATCGGAATCCTCGTCGGGTACTCACGCTCGAGTCCGAGCGCGGCGGCGAACGCGAGACCGAACACCGGGTGCGGGTTGAAACCGAGATCGCGGGCCATTCGTTCGAGGTTCATCGGCGCACCACCCGCTGCGCTACCGACGATGTTGAGTTCGGGGGCGTAGTCGTTCTGGAGCGCTGCGGCCCATGCCGTCGCCATGCCGCCACCGGAGTAGCCGGCCAATGCCACTGGGCTCTGCCGAACCTGAAGTGGATCGAAGCGCTGGGATGCGCGAATGCTGTCCAGAACGATCTGGCCGCCCATCTTCGCGGCACCGTAGGCGCTGTTGGGACCGAGATGATCGGCGATCACAACCGTCCATCCACGCTGCAACGCCCCGTTGAGAGCAGGGGCCTCGCGGATCATCAGGTTCGGATCCTGCGTCCACAGAGCCTGCGACGGTGCACACTCGAGGCCGAGTGCATTGATGATGTGCTGGTACGACAGCACTGGTCCGTTCGGGGCCTTGTTCCTGGGGGCGATCACCGTGTTGATCGCGGCAATGGGTTCACCTGCCGAGTTGGTCGACCGGAACCGGAGCTGCCAGACATCGACGTCGACGAATCCCGCGGGAGGGGGCATCGGACGGCTCGAGATGATGTCACCGGGGTTCTTGGCTTCCAAGTCCGGTACCGGTGCATAGAAGACGTCGGCAATCGGCGTCGGCTCCAACGGATTCGCTGCTGCTGGGCCTGCTGCGATCACCGCAGAGCAGGCGATCGCGCCTGCCATGACGGCAGCCCCGACCAGTTCGAATACGCGCATAGCGTTGGATTCCCTCCCGAAAAGACTGCGATTACCGAGCACAAGCTCGCCTCTCGATACCGCACCGAATACCCCACCGAAACGATATAGAAAGAACGAACCTGTTCGTTACGCTTCCCCCGGAAATGATGCCCGAAGGGTGCTCAGAGCTGGATTTTAGGGCAATCGAGCTACTTCTGGCCAGCGGGCTAGGGATTGCTCTCGAGAACGACGTCGACAGGCTGTTTGTCATCACGAAGGCCCCGCCAGCTCGGGTGTCGCAGGTGCATCGAGTCGGTCCATTCGTAGAAGCGGACCTCGCCGACCAACGACGGTGTGACCCACACTGCATCTGTGCGGTCGGCCGTCGGGAGTCGGTCGGTAAACGGCGATTCCTCGCACTCGAGCGGGGCCAGCATTTCCGCCAATGCGTCCAGGGCTTGGTCGGTGAAACCCGTGCCCACTCGGCCGAGGTATCGAAGACCGTTCTGCTCCGGGACACCGACCAGCAACGAACCCAGACCGCCTCCTCGGCGCCCGCGTCCGCGTCGCCAACCACCGATCACGACTTCCTGCGTGCGCCAGTTCTTCGTCTTGATCCAGGTCCTGGCCCGTTTGCCGGGTTGATAGACGGAATCGACGCGCTTGGCGACCACTCCCTCCCACCCGCGTTCGACGCTGCTCGCGAGCGCATCCTGTGCGGAGCCGGTCAGGGCTTCCGGGACGAGGACCGAGTCCATGCCGGTGGTGAGTAGTTCCAGCAGTCTGCGTCGGTCGGAGTACTTCTTCTTCAGCAGTGACGTGCCGTTCAGGTAGAGCAGATCGAACGCGACGAAGCGAACGTCCCTGCCCGTGCTGCTCTGCAACATCTCGAAACTGGTGATTCCATCGGCGTCGAAGACCACGGCTTCACCGTCGAGAACGGCCTCGTGCTCACGCAGGTCCACGGCGAGCGCTGAAAATCCAGCACCGAATCGTTCCGTCAGGTCCTTTCCCGATCGCGACTCCAGCTTCATCTCGCCGTGCGCAAATCTGGCGATGACGCGGAAGCCGTCCCATTTCCCCTCGAAGGCCCAGTCGCCGTCGGGCAGATCGGTGATGTCACCTGCCGTGGCGAGCATCGGCACAATGCTCTTCGGAAGATCGTTCGCGGGCTTGTCCTTCATCAGGTGCATCAGCCACTGATTGCCCTTGGTCTTGATCAACGCGAACCGGCCACGAGCTTTCGCGCCGTGCAGGACCACGATGACTTCGTTCTCGCGCCACTTCTCGAGCTCGTAGGTTCCCGAGTCCCAGATGGACACTTCGCCGCCGCCGTACTCGCCCTTGGGGATGCTGCCTTCGAATGTCGCGTATTCGAGCGGGTGGTCCTCGGTGTGGACGGCGAGTCGATTCTGGTTCGGATCGTCGGGGATGTTCTTCGGGACCGCCCAGGACACGAGAACGCCGTCGTGTTCGAGTCGAAAGTCGTAGTGCAGGCGACGGGCATGGTGTTCCTGGATGACGAAGGTGTCGTCGTTGCCGCGCGGTTCGGCGCCCACGGGAATCGGCTCGGATGTCTTCTTCGGGCTTCGCTTGCTGCGGTAGGTGGCGAGCTTGTCGGGCAGGGGCGGTGCGTCTGGAGCCTTCTCGACGGGCGGATCCAACTCGGCGAGGAGGTCACCGTCGTCGTGAAAGCGTTGCAGAACCTCCTCGAATCTCAGTTGCTCGAGGCCGGACGATTCGAGTTCGTCCCAGGAGCGCGGCGCAGCGACGGTCGGCGCGGATCGACCACGCATCGAGTACGGCGCAACCGTCGTCTTCTTGCCGTTGTTCTGCGACCAGTCGACGAACACCCGTCCGGTGCGCCTGGCTTTGGCCATCGTTGCGGTGACGCGGTCGGGTGATCGTTCTTCCAGCAGCGTCGCGACCTGCTTGGCGACGGTCGACGCCCCGGACGGAGTCAACGGTTTCTCCAACGGAACGTAGAGATGGATGCCCTTGCTCCCGCTCGTGACCGGAAACGCGGTGAACCCGATCTCGGCGATCATGTCCCTGATCTCACACGCGACCTCGGCGCACCGACCGAGGTCGACGTCGTCACCGGGGTCGAGGTCGAACACCATCCGGGTCGCCGGGCCCGGGGCGTTGCCGTCGAAGCGCCACTGCGGAACGTGCGCCTCGATCGCTGCCTGCTGACCGAGCCACGCCAGATCCGCAGCCGTCGAAAAGAGCGGATACGTCACCACCCGATCGGAATGCTGCATGTCCCGACGGTCGAGCCACTCCGGCGCCGAGGACGCCAAGTTCTTCTCGAAGAACGACGATTGGTCGACGCCGTTCGGCCAGCGTTTGCGGGTTACGGGCCGGCCTGCCATGTGCGGGAGCATCGCCGGCGCAATGGCGGTGTAGTACTCGATGATCTGGCTCTTGGTGGTCCCGGTCTCAGGGAACAGCACCTTGTGCAGGTTGGTCACCGAGACTTTTCGCCCCGCGATGTCGAGCGACGCCATTGCCCAAGGCTAGCGCTCTGCGGAGGCTGCCGCGCCGGACCTGTGCCAAGCTCGACGGATGGCAAAGATCAGCGTCTCGGTGGAAATGCCCGAAAACCCGCAGGGTGCGTGGGACAAGGCGTCGGCGCTGGATCGGTTCGACGAATGGATGACGATCCACGGCGGCTGGTGCAGTCCGCCGCCGAAAGAACTGAACAAGGGCACCGAGGTCGAGTCCCTCGTCAAGGTCAAAGGCTTCAAGAACACGATCAAGTGGACCTTCACGGAGTACAAGGAACCCGAGCTCATCGAGATGTCGGGCAAGGGGAAGGGCGGCATCAAGATCTCGCTGACCATTCACGTGAAAGAGCACTCGGAGGGGTCCGAACTGACGCTCGACGCCTACTTCGGTGGCGGCGTCCTCTTCGGCCCGGTCGGGTCCGTCGTCGCGCGTGCGCTCGATACCGACGTCAAGCAGTCGGTGGCGAACCTGGCGGCGCTGGAGTAGTTACCGGGAACCGATCGGGCCTCCCTTGCGTCCAACACAGTGACTGTGCAATCGGTGCTGACGGGGGTTTCGCTATGTTGCTGGAAGTGGATGCCTTCGCGTTGCGGGTATTTTCGAGTTCTACGAAAGCCATCGCCGCAGACTTGGAGGAGTTGAGCCACGCCGAGAGCCTCGCGGTCTTGGTCAGGGCGGTGCCCGGCACCGGCGTCGGCGCACTCGCTACCCGACTCGATCGGATCGTTTCGGAACAAGTCGGGTCGGCGTCACGGAAGGTCGGTGCGTTGGCAGATTCGCTTGCAGCCTCCGCCGTCTCCTACCGAAACGCAGATGACGCGCACGCAGTCGGCCTATCCGCCGTCGCCGGATCCGGGGCGCGCGTCGTTCCGAAGGATCTGTGACGGTCGGGGTCTACTCCGTGAAGGAGTGGGTAACGGACACATTCGTGGACGCGGGGGCGGCGCTTCGATCGCTGCAGGAGGAACTCGCGAACAGTGCAGCGGATGTCTCGCGAAACGTCGACGGCCTACTCGGCGTGTGGCGCGGATCCACTGCCGAAGCGGCCAGTACGCAGTTGTTCACTCATCGGGACGGCCTCGACCGACTATCGGTCGAAGTCGGCAACCTCGCCGCTCGGCTCGGTAGAGGTGGTGAAGTGTTGTCGAATGCAAGAACACATGTCCTTTCTCTGGTGGGCGACGCCGAGAGCGCTGGATTCGCCGTCGCGGACGACGGGACGGTCAGTGCCGCCGGTCGGATCGCTGCGCTGGAGACATCCGGCGATGCCGTCGGGCATGCCGCCGCGGAAGAAGTTCGCAACCAGTGTCGGGCCCTGACTCTGGAAATCGTTCATGCGCTTCGTCGAGCCGACGATGCAGTGGACCAGGTGGAAAAGGATCTCGCGGCCGCAGCCGACGCATTCGAAGGAGGCGACACGCCAGCGGCGTTGCTGGGATCGCTGCCGTCACCGACGAGTAGTGAATCGATAGGGCCCGCGGGCGGCTACTGGGACATCGATTACTCCACACCGTTGCCGAATGACCAGATGCCATACGGGCCTTACGACACATCCACCATTGCGATCGATCCTGAGACCGAGGGAAACACCGGTCCATGGACCGCACCGTTGAGCATTGTCGAAGATCCGGCGAATCCGGATGCAATCGTGGCGACCGCACAGACGCAGTATCGAATTCGCGTGGTGGGTTCGACACCGACCGATCACCAGGTGATCATGGTCGACGGGACTTACTACCCCGCGACGTACTACGAATATGAGTACGAGATCCAGGAATCGTCGCGCATCACGAATCACATCGAGCCGGGTCTCGACGCCATATATCCCGGAGCTTGGTCCGATTGGCAGCCGCTCACCTACGACGACATCATGGCCCTGCAGAATCAGTACCCGGAGGACGTGATCTATGTACCTCGATAGAAGGCGATGGGCTGCAACCGCAGTGTCGATGGCATGCGCAGCGACGATCGTGACGGGGTGCAACGGGGTCGGCGGTCCATCGGATTGCGAGATCGCCGACGAGATCGACTCGTCGATCAGTCCGCTTCAGCGCGAACTGCAGGACGACGCGCTGAGCGGATACGAGGATCCCATCGAGTATCGCCGACATATCGCCAACCTGTACGAGCAGATCGGCGACAACATCACCGCGTCTGTCCCGCGAATGGACGAGGGGGAAGTGAAGGACGCGGCAGCGAGCCTTGCCGGAAGCTACACCGCACTCGGCGAGTCCATCGAGCACGATATTTCGGCGACCGGTGGGCACTCCGCAGACATCGCCCGCGGAAACGACCTTCTCGACGCGCTGGCTCGATCCACCGCTGACTACCGAGCTCAGTGCGACTGAGGCTCTCCGTCGACCGCGCTGGTGCCGGGGCCGCCGTCGGCAGCCGTGTTTCCGACAACACCACCACCGCCGTAGGCACCTGGAAGTGGATGACGGAACTCGTAATGCCGTCCGGCGCGTCTACGGGTCTTGATGGTTCGGGCGAAGAACCAAAATGCAGCAACCACTGCCGCCGGAACCACCACGATCAGGATCTCCACGTCTTGACCAGCCTCTTTCCGCGATCCGAATGTGTTCCCGCGATCCCGATTGCACTCGCGGGAACGCAATCTACTCGCGGGAAGAAAATGGGCACTCGCGGGAAACCAGGGGCGTTCGCGGGAACCGGTGGGCGCCCAGCCAGCCGCCCTTTTACGCCGCCTGTCGTGTTCGGCGCAACCACCACAACCCGGCGATCGGGAGCACCACCGGGATGAACACGTAGCCCTGGCCGAAGTGGGACCACACCGTCGCGTCGGGGAAGTCGTCGGGCTGGATATAGCTCAGAGCGCCGATGGCGAGCACGCCGACGAGTTCGATCACGCACGAGATGGTCACGACCCGGCGTGAGGCTTCGGTGGCGCGCGCGAGCCCGACCGTCGCGACTATGTAGACCACCGCAGCGACCGCCGACAGGATGTAGGCGAACGGTGCGACGTCGAACCGCGTCGTCAGCTGCACGATCGACCGCGACGTGGCCGCCACTGCGAACACCGCGTAGACCGCGATCAGGAACCGCCCGAATCCGGTGCGGGTGGCGTTCTTCAGAGAGTCGGAGCGCTCAGGCATATCCCGCCCATATCTGGCTGAGGCGCAGCACCATGGCTGCGAGGGTGACAACGGCGACGAGCAGAACGGCCGTGCCGCCGCGCGAACGATCACCGAGCGACCACCAGGTGCCGATCGGCAGCAGGAGCAACAGCCCGATGAGGTATGCCCCGAACGTGAGCCGATGGATGTCGCGGTCGCTGGTGAACATCATGACGAATCCGACAACCGCTTGCACCAGCACCACGGCCTCGGTGGCCGAGATGGTCCAGAACAACGCGCGGTCCGACTTGTTCTTCAGCAACACCGGTGTGTTCCGGGCGAGCTTGACGAGAACCCACACGCCGACGACGAGTGACATCACGTACAGCAGGCCGGTAACGGCGCCGATCATCGAATCCTCTTGGTTGGTGCGGGCGGGCGTGCGAACAACCCCCAGCGTATCGGTGCTACATCCCATCACCACTGTGAGGCCTTCGAAACAGTCCGTTATTCCGTAGGTGACCAATCGGAAATGGATGCGGCCTGTACTAGTCACATGGCCGAAGTCCATCTGCGGCTTGAATTCTTCTCTCCCCGGTGGCCAACGCTTGCCCACCCGGCTGCTTTCCCACCCAAACCGCTTGCCCACCCAACCGAACGGCAAGTTTCTCATCCAGTGCCATTCCGACCACAGGAGCATCAGTGTCCGATATCGACAACGCCATCGCCGAGAACATCGCCAAGTCCCTCGGGGAGATCCCGCACCCTTCACTACCCAAGGGCAGCAACATCTACGGCTCCACGAAGATATTTCCGGACTACAAGGCGGAGGACGGCGAAAGCTACTTCACCCTCGTCCACGGCATCGCGCACGAGTCCTCGGTGAGCTTCGTGGCCGTACTGCAAGCCACTCGTGCACTGCGCAAAGGCTTCGAATCGGCGATGTACTTCTACGGGCCGGGGGCAATCAATTGCCTTGCCACACGCGGATTTCCGACGACCGGTGACTCGGGATTCCCGGGTGAGCAGAACATCAACGACTCGCTCGCGACGTTCATCGCGGAGGGCGGCACCGTGTTCTGTTGCCGCTTCGGTCTCGCTCTGCACGGCGGTCGTGAAGAGGATCTGATCGAGGGTGTCATCCCGGCGCACCCGCTCGACGTTCAGGACGCGCTCATTCACTACGCACGCAAGGGCGCGATCATCAACTCGACCTACATGGTCTAGGAGAGAAGTCATGTCGGTCAGTACGCGTGTAGACCTGGCGTTGCTCGGAGTAAGGGGAACGCCTCCGGTCAACAGAACGGCCGGCGCCGGGCCCAGCGACGACGGGCATGTTCGCATCGATGGCATCGGCGCAGCCATCCCTCGTAATCCGCTCAGCCCCTTCGTTCTCGACGAAGGACGAATCCTGTTCGACGGCAGCGACACCGGACTCGACGTGCAGACCATCGAGCGTCCGAAATTCTACGACCTCACCACCTCCGACGGCATCGCCTACGAGAAGATCGCCAAGCTTCACGGATCCAGTGTCCTCGCCACGACCGTGGTCCAGACCTGCATCCGCTACGACGAGGATCAGCGATGCCGCTTCTGTTCCATCGAAGCCTCGCTGGAGGCCGGGGATACCGTCGCCGTCAAGACTCCAGCGCAGTTGGCCGAGGTCGCCGAGGCTGCGGTTCGACTCGACGGCGTCACTCAGATGGTCATGACGACGGGTACGTCGGCGGCGAAGGATCGTGGTGCGCGTCATCTCGCGCGCTGTGTGAAGGCGATCAAGGCAGTGGTCCCGAACCTGCCCATTCAGGTCCAGTGCGAGCCGCCCGGAGATCTGCAGACCATCACCGACCTGTACGAGGCGGGCGCAGAATCCATCGGGATCCATGTCGAATCGCTCGACGACGACGTGCGCCGGAGATGGATGCCGGGCAAGGCGTCGGTCTCCATGGACGAGTATCGGGCGGCGTGGGCCGAAGCAGTCAGAGTGTTCGGACGTAACCAGGTCTCGACTTACATTCTGGTCGGACTGGGTGAAGACCCCGACGAATTGGTCTCGGGTGCAGCGGAACTGATCGAGATGGGGGTGTACCCGTTCGTCGTCCCGTTCCGTCCACTGGGCGGAACACTTGCCGTCGACGTCGACCACGCGGTGGCCCCGAATCGTGATGTGCTCGAAAGCGTCACCCGACGAGTTGCCAAGGAACTCCAGGCGGCCTCGATGCTCGGTGCCGATCAGAAGGCCGGTTGCGCTGCATGCGGGGCATGCAGCGTCCTCCAGAACGCAGGTGGCTGATGTACGCAACGGAGATTGCCGATCTCGCCGGACTGTCCGGCACCGTCAGTTCCGTCGAACCGGCGAAGTTTCTGATCCAACCCTGCGCGAGTTCAGGGCAGCTCGACGCTTACCGGCGGTTGCGACGCGATATCTTCGTCGCCGAGCAAGGGCTTTTCGCCGGATCCGACCACGACGACGTCGACGACGATTCCCGCGCGGTGGTGCTCATCGCGACCGCGCCGGACGGAACAGTGCTCGGCGGTGTCCGTCTGGCACCCTGTACCGCACCGGATATCGGGTGGTGGGCGGGCAGCAGATTGGTCGTGTCGGCCTCGGCCCGCGCGACGGGGGTCGGCCCGGCATTGGTTCGGGCTGCGTGTGCACACGCCGACAGCAACGGTGTCCTCCGCTTCGATGCGGCCGTCCAGAAGGCAAACGAAAGACTGTTCACCGCACTCGGATGGATCAGGCGCGCGGACATCGATGTGCACGGCGCTCCACACGTGGCGATGTACTGGCCAATCGATCGGATCGAGCGACTCGTTTCCTCGACCAAAGCACTGCTGGCCGGTGTACTAGCACCCCTGAAAGCGCAGCCGCTCGGACTCGGCGCCAAAGGATTCCGCGGCGACGACGGAGTCCCGGTGCCGGGAAGTGACATCATCGCGGCCTGCGACGCCATCATTCCGTCGATGGTCGACCGTGATCCGGAGTGGGCAGGGTGGTGCGCGGCGCTGGTCAATCTCAACGATCTCTCGGCCATGGGAGCGCACGCCGTCGGGATGCTCGACTCGGTCGGTGCGCCGACGCAGTCGCGGCTCACCCGCATCATCAGGGGTCTCGCCAACGCGTCGGCGGCGTGGCAGGTGCCGGTGCTCGGTGGCCACACGCAGGTCGGTGTGCCATCGTCGCTGTCGGTCACCGCTCTCGGTAGTGCAACGCACCCGGTGCGGGCGGGCGGCGCTTCGGTGGGCGACAGCCTGACTCTGACCGCCGATGTCGAGGGCGGGTGGCGACGGGGTTACCAGGGGCAGCAATGGGATTCGTCGTCGCGTCGAAACTCGGAGGAGTTGTCCGCGCTCGCTTCCTTCGTCGCTCGTAGCGCACCGAAAGCTGCCAAGGATGTCTCGATGGCCGGCCTCGCCGGCACCGTCGGGATGCTCGCCGAGGCGTGCGGCACTGGAGCCGTGCTCGACATGAATGCCGTACCGAAGCCCGACGGCGCCTCCATGGGCGAATGGATCACGTGCTTTCCAGGGTTCGCGATGATCACCGCGGACCGTCCCGATGCGCAACTCGCTCGATCGGGGCCTGCAGTATCCGCACGATGCGGAGAACTCACAGACATTCCGGGCGTCGCACTGCGGTGGCCCGACGGAATCACCACGAGCGCGGTAGCCACTACCGTGACCGGATTGGGAGAAGCATGAACACCGTCACCATTTCCGTTGCCGCAGCCGAATTCGGCCGCGACATGGAACAGGGATACAACACGATCGCTGCGCTGCTCGAGGAAGCACGCAACCGCGGCAGCCAACTGCTGGTACTGCCGGAAGCATGCCTCGGTGGCTACCTGCCGAGCCTTGGCGGCGGGGACGAGACCGCAGAGGCGCGGCAGCGCAGGCTCGACAGCCTGCCGCCGGCACTGGAACTCGACGGCCCCGAGCTGAAGCGGGTCATCGACATGGCAGGCGACACGGTCATTACGCTCGGATTCTGCGAGAAGGACGGCGACACTCGCTACAACGCAGCCGTCACCCTGCACGGCGACGGCATTCTGGGCTCGTATCGCAAGGTGCATCAGCCGCTCGGGGAGAACCTCTGCTACGACGCGGGTGACACGTACGAAGCTTTCGACACACCGGTCGGCAGAATGGGAATGCAGATCTGCTATGACAAGGGATTCCCTGAAGCTGCACGCGAACTCGCGCTCGACGGTGCCGAGATCGTCACCTCCATCTCGGCATGGCCTACCGCGCGGACAGCGACCGTGGAGAACATGGAAGACGATCGCTGGAAGCAGCGGTTCGACATCTACGACCGTGCGCGTGCGCTCGAGAATCAAGTCGTCTGGGTGGCGGCCAATCAGGCAGGTACTTTCGGGTCGCTGCGGTTCGTGTGCAGCGCGAAGATCGTCGGACCCGGCGGCGAGATTCTCGCGGGCACCGGCGTCGAACCCGGTTTGGCCACTGCAACAGTAGATGTCGAAGGTCTGATCGGTGCGGCACGCGGAGGCGGAATGTACAACCTCCGTGACCGCCGGCCGTCGGTGTACCGGACGATCACCCGTGCGACGAGCTGGGAGCCCATCCATGCCTGAGATGCGATTCGAAGTTCGGTGGCCCGATGGACGCCAACAGTCCTGTTATTCACCCTCACTGGTGATGCACGACTATCTGGAGACGGGCGTCGACTACTCCGTCGACGAATTCGTGAAGTTGACGTCGGAAGCGTTGACAGTAGCCAGCGATCGGGTGCTGGCGAAATTCGGAATGCGGTGCACCTCCGCCGCGCAACAGATCGATGAAATCCGCGACGCCAGTGCGGCGTACCGGAGTGTCTCGCAGAAATCCGGTGTCGTTCGCGTGCTGAGTATGTCGGGAGCCGAGTTGTTATGACCGAGAATCATATTGTCGTCGTGATCGGCGGTGGCCAGGCGGGTCTGTCGATCAGTTGGCACCTGAGCCAGCGCGGTATCGAACACGTCGTACTGGAAGCCGACACGATCGCGCACGAGTGGAAGGACTCCCGCTGGGACAACTTCACACTCGTGACGCCGAACTGGCAGTGTGCGTTGCCCGGTTTCTGCTACGACGGCGATGATCCCGACGGATTCATGAAGCGCGACGAGGTCTACGACTTCGTCCGGCGGTACGCGCACAGTTTCGACGCGCCGGTCCGCGAGCATGTTTCGGTCACCAATGCCCTCCAAGGCACCGAGGGCGGTTTCGACCTCGAGACCAGTGCGGGTCCGATGCACGCGGACCAGATAGTGGTGGCGGTCGGCGGCTATCACATTCCGACCATTCCGCGGTTCGCGGAGAAGCTTCCCAAAGAGGTCCTGCAGATCCACTCGTCGCAGTACCGCGGGGCGCATCAGTTCCCCAGCGGTGATGTTCTCGTCGTCGGCACCGGGCAGTCGGGTGCTCAGATCGCCGAGGATCTACACATCGAGGGTAGGCGCGTTCACCTGGTCGCAGGCACCGCTCCCCGCGTCGCGCGTTTCTATCGAGGCCGTGACTGTGTCGCATGGCTGCACGACATGGGCGTCTACGATGTCTCCATCGAGGATCAACCCGGTGGCGTCGGAAAACGCGAGAACACGAACCACTACGTGACAGGCCGCGACGGTGGGCGTGACATCGACCTGCGCACATTCGCAACCGAAGGTATGCGGCTGTACGGGCGCCTGCTGGGCGTCGAGGACGGTGTTCTGCAGTTCGCGCCCACGCTCGAGGCGTCACTCGATGCCGCCGATGCGGTCGCCGAGTCCATCAAGGACAACATCGACGCCTACATCGAGCGTGAGGGGATCACCGCGCCGACCGAGCAGCGATACGTACCGGTGTGGAGGCCCGAGGTCGAGACCACCGAACTCGATCTAGCAGCCACCGACATCACCGCCGTGATCTGGTCGGTGGGCTTCCGCACCGACTATTCATGGCTGAAGGTCGGTGCCTTCGACGGTGAGGGGCATCCGACGCATAATCGCGGCGTCACGTCGGTGTCGGGGCTCTATTTTCTCGGGCTCCCGTGGCAGCACACCTGGGGTTCGGGTCGTTTCGCATCTGTTGCCCGCGATGCTGAATTCCTCGCCGAGCAGATCGGTCTGGAGATCAGCGCGGCTCAGCCGGAACGGGTAGTGGTCTGACGCTGTGGCACCCATTCGGATAGGCGCTCTGGCAGCACATTTCGGTCGTGATGTCGATCGTGCGATTCTCAAGATCACTACGATCATCGAGAGTGCACGACGCGACGGACTCGACCTGCTCGTGCTGCCGGATGCCTCCCTGGGTGGGTACATCGACAGTCTTCGCAATCCCGATGTGTCCGAGCTGCCGCCGCCCCTGGACATAGACGGCCCCGAACTGGCTGCGATCATTGCTGCGGCAGGCGAGCTGACCGTCTGCATCGGCTACACAGAGCTCAAGGACGGACTGCGCTACAACGCAGCTGCGTGCGTGAGCGGAGACGGAGTCCTGGGAAGTCACCGAAAGGTCCATCAACCTCTGGGGGAGTCGCTGGCATACGCGGCGGGAAATCGGTTCGACGCCTTCGATACCCCGGTGGGCCGCATGGGAATGCTGATCGATTACGACAAGACCTTCCCCGAATCGGCACGCACTCTCGCCCTGGACGGTGCGCGGATCATTGCGGCTCTGTCGGCGTGGCCGGCCAGCGTCACGGACCGGGCATCGAATCTGTCGAACGATCGTCAGTCCCGGTTGTTCGATCTCTACGACGCCGCCCGAGCGGCGGAAAACCAGGTGGTGCTGGTCTCGTCCAACCAGACCGGTGTCATGGGATCGCTGCGCTTCCTCGGCCAGGCGAAGATAGTCGGACCCGGCGGTGACGTCCTGGCGAAGACCTGGGCCAAGGGTGGACTCGCGGTGTGCGACATCGACGTCGACGCCGAGGTGGACCGTGCCAGGCGCGTGCTGTACCACCTCGAGGAGCGTCGGGTGGATACTTATCCGAACCTCCTGGACGAGAAGGGATCTGCGTGAAGATCGCACCAGGAGTGCAGCGAAGCGGAATGACCCGAATTGCACTGCTGACGTATTCGTCCAAGCCGAGGGGTGGGGTGGTGCATACGCTGCATCTGGCCGAGGCGCTGGCTCGGGCGGGCGCGGATGTCACTGTCGTCTCGCTCGGTCGGGGTGGGGACAGTGCGTTCTTCCGTCCGGTGGATCCGTCGGTCACCGTCTCGTTGGTGCCGTTCGAGGCGCGCGACGACGAGAGCGTCGGGGAACGGATTCTGAGGTCGATCGCGGTTCTCGGACAGTTTTTCTCGCATGCGGACTTCGACGTCGTGCATGCGCAGGATTGCATTTCGGCCAATGCGGTCGGGAGGTGTGTCCGGACGATCCATCATCTGGACACGTTCACCACGCCTGCGCTCGCTGCGTGCCACGAACGGGCCATCACCGAACCGTATGCTCGTATCTGTGTGTCGGCTGCGGTGGCGGAGGAGGTGCGCCAGGGTTGGGGTTTCGAGCCGACGGTGATCCCCAACGGTGTCGAGTCGGCCAGCTTCGAACATGCTGCTGCATCGGGTGATTCGCAGTGGCGAGAGAAGCTGGGGCGCTATGTGCTGGCGGTCGGGGGCATCGAGCCGCGCAAGGGTTCGCTCGATCTCCTCGAAGCGTTCGCGCTGCTGAACCGTCCCGAATTGTCTCTCGTGTTCGCGGGCGGTGAGACGTTGTTCGACTACCGCCACTATCGCGCGGAATTCGATTCACGTGCAGCCGAACTCGGCATCGAGCCGATCGTCCTCGGTACCGTCGACAACGATCAGTTGCCATTTCTCGTCGCGCAAGCGTCTGCGCTGCCGTTCTTCTCGACGAAGGAAGGATTCGGTCTGGCCGCCATGGAGGCACTCGCGGCCGGTACGCCCGTCGTCACGCGTGATCTGCCGGTGTTGCGTGAAGTATTCTCCAGCGCAGTTGCATACGCCACCGAACCGAAGTCGATGGCCGAGAAGCTGGCCGAGGCAATCGACTTCGGGCACGATGCGGAGGTAGGTAGAGCGCTCGCCCGCAGTCTCACGTGGGACGAAGCGGCGCGACGCCACCTGGAATTCTATTCGTCCTTGGATCGGGACTGTTGATCCCGCTTGTTGCGGCGCAAAGCATGAGGCTTCAGCTTGTGGAATCCGCGGACCCGGAGCGATCTGAGCGACTTGAGGTAGAACTCGGAGTCGTCGCGCAGGGCCTCGGTCATCGTGGTGTCCAGCAGTACGCTGCCCGGGTGAGCCGAACTAGTCAGTCGTGCAGCCATATTGACGACGGAGCCGTAGAGATCTCCGTAACGTGCGAGGACCGGCCCCCACGCGATGCCGACGCGCAACTCCGGCATGTCCTCCTTGGCCGCGAACGCGTCCTGCAGATCCAAACCGATGTGTGCGGCGTCCTCAGGCGTCTGGGCGCTGAACATGACTTCGTCGCCGACGTTCTTGATGACCGAACCACGTCCGCGCGCGATGATGTCGGATGCCACGGACTCGAACTCCTCGAGCAGCTCGGTGAGTTCCTCGATGGCTAGCCTGCGCGTGAGGCTGGTGTAGCCGACCATATCGGCGAATCCCACTGCCAGTGTTCGGCTGGTGGCCTCGTCGCCCGGATCGGCGATGGACCGTCCGGCCGTGGCTGCGAGGTGCCGTCGCCAGGTGTAGGACTGTAGTGCTTCGAGGGTCGGTACCGTTTGCGCGGCAACCTCTCTGGCGTCCCTACGGATGGCGTCGAGATCGGCCGGATCGGCACCCTCGGTTGCTCGATCGTGGATGTGACTGTTCACCACCCCGACCTGCCACTCGGTGAGGCGTGACATCGTTTGACCCAGCGTTCGGGCGATGGCCACCTCCATGTCCGGGCGAATCACGTTCTGCTCGGTCAGGCCGGTGATCATGCGTAGCGCGTCGAGATCGGC
Source organism: Rhodococcus sovatensis (assembly GCF_037327425.1). Taxonomy (NCBI): domain Bacteria; kingdom Bacillati; phylum Actinomycetota; class Actinomycetes; order Mycobacteriales; family Nocardiaceae; genus Rhodococcus; species Rhodococcus sovatensis. Next base: position 5,068,651 of record NZ_CP147846.1, read on the forward strand.
GTCGGTGTAGACGACGGCATCGGGATCGGTGTGCACCGGAAAGCCCATCGCGATCCACAGCCGCACTACCCGCTCCGGTGCGATCCCCGATTTCTCGACGATATCTTCACGGGTGTACTTGGGTGTTCCGCCCAGGAGGTTCTTGTCGATCTCCGCTTGCACAACGGAATGGATCTGATCTTCAGGCATATCCCAGCGTTCTGTCGTAATAGGATCGGACGTCGTCGATGTAGCTGTCGATCTTTTCGGAAACCCAGCCCTCGGTGGAGATCGGCTCTCCGACGGTGACCTTGACGGTACCGGAGTGCGCGGTGAAATCCTTCTTCCACATCACGTCTCCGGCATTGTGAATGACGATGGGGACTATCGGAACCCCGGCTTGCATTGCCAGGTGGAAGGCGCCTTTCTTGAATCGACCCAGCCGTGGCGTCGGCATCCGTGTCCCTTCGGGTGCGATGGCGACCGATATCCCGGAGTGCAACTTCTCGATCGCCGGTCTCATCGCTTCGCGTGCCTGCGCCGGATCTCCGCGATCGATGTAGGCGACGTCGAAGATCTTGCCGAGAAGGGCGAATCGAGGATCTCGTTCGAGTTCGCGTTTGGCCACAGCAGTGATGTCACGTCGGAGAATCGAGGTGACGATGATGGAATCCGCGGTGCTCTGGTGGTTGAACAGAAATACGGCGGGACGTGCGGACCAGGCGTTTTCGGTTCCCGTCACGTCGAGCTTGATACCGGCGATGGTCAACGCGATGTCCGGCGCAATCGTCGAGGTGATGTTCGCGCCTGTTCGACGGCTCCTCGTCAACAAGCCGAGGCCGAGTCCGAAACCAGCGCTGGCCAAGACAGATCCCAATGCTGCGGTACTACGAACCGCAGACGTCAGATCGGTTCCGCGCTTCGGATTTTCGAGCCTGAGTATCGGCCAACCGACCTTGGTGGCGTAGGAAGTCAGATCGTCGTCAGGGTTCAATGCGACGGGGTGTCCGACCTCGGCCAGGAACGGCGCATCCTCGCCGCCGTTGGAGTACCCGAAGCATCCGGCGAGATCGACACCCTCTCGCTCGGCATGATCGGCCACGGCCGCAGCCTTGCGTGGCCCCCACAACGAATTCCCGACGAGTTCCCCGGTCAACACTCCGTCGACGACGACCGGTGTGGTGCACAGAAGTTCGTCGAACATCAGGTCTTCCTTGACGGGAATCGCCTGATACGGTGTCGCCGACGTCGCGATCACGAGTCGATGACCTGCATGCCGGTGCGCCTCGACGAGAATTCGGGCCTGCGGATAGATCATCGGCGCGATCTCGTTGCGGAACAGCGTGTATGCCTGCTCCATCAGATCGTCTTCACGTCGCCCTTCGAGGCCCTTGACGGCCTTGCCCATGAGATTGTCGACGGGCGAGTTGCGCATCCGCATCTCCACGACGGCGCTCGAAATCTCCCACAGCTCGTTGACCGTGACGTCGAGGGACTTGAGGCGCTCGAGAAACACCGCTTTCGCTGAGAAGCCATTGATCAGGGTGCCGTCGAGATCGAAGTAGGCGACGGTGTCGGGTCCGGGCGGCGCGTCGGTGATCGCCTGCAGCTGATGAGCCAGATCGATCATCAGGCGTCGTCCTCCCGTTGGTCGGTGTCCGTGGTGCTACTGGGTACGGTCAGTGGATCGACCTCGTCGAGCGTGCGGTGTGCCATATCGCGAATCGCCCGGGCCTTGCGTGCCCATTCGTTGATCTCGTGCGCGAAGTCGCGTCTGCGCTGGGCAAGGTTCTCGCCACCCGGGTCCAACAAGTTGCGATTGTCGGCCAGTTGCAGTGCAGTGTCGAACAATTCGCCCGATATCGCTTCGCTGTGATCGAGTTGTTGGCGAAGGCGCCGTGCCTGTGCCGCGCCGAGGCACTGCGTGATGAAGGTCGGCTTGTCGAACTCCGAGTCCATGGGTTGCAGCATGAGTTGATCGGCGACGACCTGGTAGGCCTCCAGAATCGGTTGAAGGACCCTGTGCGCCAGGTGCAGGTCCTGTGCCTCCAACGTACTGATTGCGTACTCCGGATCGACGAGATTTGTTCGCCACTCGGGATCGATGAGAGTGACCTCTGCTTCGAGGCGTGCACCGAAGTCCTTTTTGTCTCCGAAGAAGAACTCGAATTTGAGCAGGTCACGTAGCTTCAGCGCAGAACGCCACATCGACACCGTCGTCGAGGGGCCCGTCTGGTCCTGGTCCGGCAACACGACGAGTTCACCGATCGCTCGGAGCACGAAGTAGTGGATTGCGTTGTTACGGAAGAATGCAGCGACCAAGTGTTTGTCTTGCGCGAGATAGAAGACCGGTTCGGGCCCGCCGTCGAAACGCTTGACGACCCCGGCATTGACCTGCGCGATGACCGCCGATCGAACGACGTCGACCTCGCTGATGTCGACGCCACCCGCCGTCGGCAGGCCGCGTTTGATGATGTATTCCGCGAGCGGCGAGATGATCGCCCACATCTCGTGGACGTTCAGCGCGCGGTCCTCGATCCCGAGCAGAGCCATCGTGACGAGAGCGGCGGGGGTCACCGGAGTCGTGTTGTTGATGGCGTGCGAGACGGTGAGCGCGATCTTCTGAACGGCGACTCGCTTGTCCTCGTTCTCGGCCAGGATCGACTTGACCGAGATCGGTTCACCGAACGTCAGGTACACATTCCCGCGCAATTTCCCCTGCGCGCGGATGTAGCTCAGGGCCATGCGAATGCCCTCGGCCTGTTTCTTGGCGCCGTGCGATTCCGCGGCCATGGCACCGACCTCGTGCAGGCGGTCGTAGGTGATGGAGGTCGGCACCAGATACACGTCCTCGGCGTCGCTGTTCTCCAACGCGTCGACGAGATAGGTCAGCAGACCGAAGCGCGGTGGGCGAAGCTTCCCGGTGCGGCTGCGCCCGCCTTCGATGTACCACTCGAGGTTGAAGCGTTTGCTCAGCAGGAAGCTCATGTACTGCCGCAGTGTCCACTTGTAGATCTCGTCGGAGAATTTGCGTTGGATCAGCACGACACCGCTGCGCTTCGCGATCGGGCCGAGGGGCCAGAAGCCGACGTTGATTCCGCCCATCACGTGGTTGAGCGGGAGGCCCTCGGTCAGCAGCGCCGGCCGCAGCACGAGCGGATCGAGGTAGGAGCGGTGATTGGGAAGGAACACCAGGGGATGCTTCTTGTTGAGCTCGCGGACCCGCTGCAACTTGGTCCGGTCGACGTCGACCTTGTAGGCCCGTGAGAAGTAGGCGCCGAGGGTTCCCCACATCTCGACCGCGCGTCGGGTTTCGGTCGCGACCATCTCGTTCAGAATGGAGTGGACCCGTTGCTCGACCACGGCGATATCCTCGCCGACGTCCTCTGCGAGGTCGGCCATGCCGTCGTGAAACTTCTTCTGTTCCGTCATGTCTTCGACGACGAAACGAGGGATCTTGTACTCGGAGCCGATGACGTCGCGCTCCGCCCGGTCGAGTGCCAGACTGGCCTGCCGCCGGATGAACGAGGACAGTGAAGTGCCCCCGGCCTTTTCGAATCGGCTCGCAAGATCGTGCAGGGTCGCGGGCTCGCCGACGAGTACCGCCGAGTGGTCAGGATCGTCGCCCTGCACCCAGCGCTGCCACGCCTTGGTCGGAAGGGAGTTTCCACGGGGCGCGAATGCGCGACGCAGTATCCCGCCTCGCCTCTTCTCCGACAGTGTCACGCGAAGTGGGATCAGCAGCGGATCCTCGGCGATTCCTCGAACCGTTTCGGCCACCTCGTGTGCCGCTTCACCGGACAGCACCACCGACGGAGGACGCAGCTCACCGTCGGGGGTGGTGGAGTCGATCCATTGATTCAGCGCCTGGACTTCCAGCGTCGACGCAGCGTCGAGCAAGTACACCTGCCGCCCACCGGCCGTCTTCTGTTCACCCGTATCGACGTGGTACATCGAGACCCTCCCATTCGAGTACCGCAAGCGGGTACTCGGCCAGGTTACGGGGGTGCAGCCGTCGATATGACAGTTTCACGGTTGCCATCTGGCACTTGGCTGAGCAAGTCGAGTCCGGACGCAGCGGGACCGTATCCGGAGCCCGTATCGCCGAACGGTGCGGCCGACGAGATGAAATCCGACACCGGATAATCAAGGTCCGCGTCCTCGATCCAATGTGGGTGCGAGGTGTGGGACAGTATTCGCAAACACTTTCGAGAGAAGGCAGCTACCGATGCCACCGCGTAGAAGATCGACTGCGAACGAATCCCTGACGAGCGAGAATCTCGCGACGCTGGCCACCGCCCTCGCCGAAGGCCGCCGTGCCACGGTGTACCTGATCGAGCCGACGCCGAGCCTCGGGCTCCCGGCGGGCACCTCGGCGAAGGTTGTCTCGATCGACGGAAACACGGTGACCATCAGCCCGAAAGGCGTCAACGACGAGCTGCCCTTCGAAGCGGAGGAACTTCGTATCACTCGTAACTCGCCCGGTGGGACAGCTGCGAAACCGGCTGCGAAATCGGCGGCGGCGTCGGTCGCGAAGCCCGCAGCGAAGCAGGAGATCGCGGAGTGGACGGAACCGGCTCCCAAGCCCGCACCGCCCAAGCCCGCGCGCAAGCCAGCGGTGGCGTCCGGGGCGTCGGGATCTGGGGCGTCGGGATCTGGAGTTTCGGGCACAGCAGCGTCGTCGGCGGGAACGTCGAAAGTGGGAACGTCGAAGGCAACAGCGTCGGGAACTCGGAAGGGAAAGAAAGGGCCGGAGAGCGTCAGCGTCACCATCCATGCCGGAGCTGACAACGATTGGTCCGTGACGGTCACCCACGGAGCGCGCCGACCTGGCAAGGCGCAACCCGTCTCGCCGGAATCGGTATCTCGGGCGGTGCGGGAACTGGGCGACGATTCCGCACGCGACGCCGTGGAGGCCGTCATTTCCCATGCCAGAGAAGAAGCTGCATCGCGAGTTGCGGAGTTGTCCCGTCAACTCGAGGAGGCGCGGTCGACGTTGGCGGCGTTGGAGTCCGAACGCTGACTGCGTCCTCATCGTACGAAACGGACACGAAACGGCATGCACTCGTCCATTGGTGATACTTATTGCTAGGGTTCTGCGGACACCGCTGGAGAGGGAATACATGTTGAAGAAGTTCATGCTCGTCGCCGTGGCGGCAGCCGCTTTTGCTGCAAGCTTCGGCGTCGGGACCGCATCTGCTGCGGCTCCGGCGGTACTGGGGGGTGGTTCCGGAATTATCGTGAACAACGCTGCCGAGTGCACACTGACGACCATCGGCAACGACCGTGAGGGCCGCCTCGTCGGTCTCACCGCTGGTCATTGCGGTGGCGCTGGGGCAACTATCGTGCCGGAGTACGACCCGTCGGCTGGAGTCGTCGGACGCATCGCGTTCTCCAATCCGGAGTACGACTACGCAGTCATCGAGTTCGACCGGTCGAAGGTCATTCCGGTCAATCGCATCGGGAACGTGACCATCTCACAGATCGGTCCGCCCGCCTCGTTCCCGAACATCGTGTGCAAGGAAGGCCGCACCACCGGTAACACCTGTGGTGTCGCGTACGGCGATATTCTGCAGTCGCAGGAGACGTGGTCACAGTTGTGTGTCGTCGAAGGTGATTCGGGTAGCCCGGTCGTCGTCGGCAACACTCTGGTCGGCATGGTCAACGCGTACCTCGGGGTTGCGTGCTTCGGCCCTCAGGTCGGAACCAACATCGACGCAATCCTGCGTCACATCGATGCCGGCAACGCTGTCGGAGCTGGGTTCGTACCGATCCCGTAGTTTCTTCCCGCCTTCGGCGGATCAATGTGCCACCGCGTCAGTTCGATTGACACGGTGGCACATTCGTATCCGGAGGTAAGTAGCGGACGTCAGCAGGTGTTCTCATGTGTAACGGGCGCCACAAAGAATTGCGTACCCTAGCGCAACCTTCCTAGGCTGCACAGCACTGCTCGCGGTGTGTCGCGTGTGGTGCATAGGGGGGGGGAACACACATGACACTGCTTGCGATGACTCCTGTCCAGGAGATGGAAAGACCGTACGCGAAACGTTGGGCAGCGCTGGGGGTGCTGTGCCTGAGTTTGCTGGTCGTCGTCATGGCGAACACATCGTTGTTGGTCGCGGCACCCGCAATGACGCTGGATCTGAATCTGTCCAGCAGTGACCTGCAATGGGTCATCGACGGCTACACCGTGCCGTACGCGGCACTGATGTTGCTGTTCGGGGTGATCGGGGACAAGTACTCTCGTCGCGGCGCACTGCTGTTGGGCCTGCTGATCTTCACGGCAGGCTCGGTTGCGGGTGCGTTGACCGACGCCACGGTCGGGGTGATTCTTGCTCGAATCGTGATGGGCGTCGCCGCTGCGATCGTCATGCCTGCCACGTTGTCGCTTCTCGTCGCGACGTTCCCCAAGCGCGAGCGCGCAACTGCCGTCACCATCTGGGCGGCTACCTCGGGCTTGGCGATCGCGATGGGTCCGCTGCTTGCCGGATGGCTACTCGAAAGCTATTGGTGGGGTTCGAGTTTTCTCATCAACGTTCCGATCACGATGTTCGCTATCGCCGCCGCGATCGCGTTGGTGCCGCCGTCTCGGGCGGTGGACCCCGGCAGGGTCGACTGGCTCGGCGGCCTGCTGTCGGTGCTTGCAGTGTCGACTGTGGTGTACGCGATCATCGAGGGAATGCACTTCGGATGGAGTGTCGGTCCAACGTACTTCGCTGTCGTCGGAGTGCTGAGCATCGGCGCGTTCATCGCCTGGGAACTGCGGCACCCCAACCCGCTTCTCGACGTTCGGGCATTCCGTTCACGGGTCCTCAGCGGTGCAGTGCTGGCCGTGTTGCTGTTCTTCCTCGTTACCTTCGGTGCCATCTACTATGTGGCGCAATACCTTCAGTTCGTCCTGAACTTCGGCCCGATGTCGACGGGAGTGCACCTCTTGCCCCTCGGGGTGGCCGTGTTCGTGGGCTCGGGCATCACCCAGTGGCTGACGCCCAAGGTCGGCATGAGATACACCGTCACCGCGGGCATGGTGGTCGGGACACTCTCGGTGGTGTCCATGCTCGGAATCGACACAACCGCAACGTATATGGACTTCGTGCCGGTGCTGTCGCTTCTCGGCATCGGAATCGGGCTCAGCGTGTCACCGTGCACCGATGCCATCATGGGTGAATTTCCGGACAACAAGCTGGGCGTCGCAGGCGGACTCAACGACACCGCCCTCGAACTGGGTGGCTCGCTCGGAATCGCACTATTGGGCTCCGTCCTCGCGACGACCTACCGCGGCGGCATCGTCGACTTCCTGGCGGGTTTCCCCGGTAAGGGACCGGACGGTCAGCCGACAGCGCAGGCCGCGCAGGCAATCGAGGCATCTGGTGATTCGGTTGCGGGAGCCGTCATCGTCGCGGACATCATGCGGGAGAACCCATTTCTCTCCGGCTACGCGGACAACTTGCAGGCCAATGCGGTCAGCTCGTTCGTCGGTGCTGTCACGCATACCTCGCTGATCGCCACCGTCGTCTTCGCGCTCGGTGCGGTGATCGTCGGAGTTCTGCTTCCCGCTCCGACCAGACGAGCACTTCCGACGCCGGTACTCTCCGTCGTTCCGACCGCCTTCGAGATGGGTGATTTCGAGTCGGCTGGCACAGCGACCGTCGGGTTCGACAAGAGGGCGGCTCGGGAAGTGGCCGAGCTCGAGCAACTCCTCGATCAGCCGTCGGCTCCGAAGCACGCGCTCGTCGTGCACGACAAGCCGGCCGTCGAGAAGCCTTCGACTATCGAAACTGTGCCTGCTGCAATGTTTTTGGCCGAGGACGAAATCGCACGACCTAGCATCTACCAGCTCGCGGCAAAGGTGTTCGAGGTTCAAGCTGCCGCAGCAGAGGAGGCAGCGCTCGAAGACTCGGGCCACCTGAACATCCATCAGCTTGCTCTCGCCGACATCGCCCGAAAGCGTAGAGAATCGGCGGAGGAGGAGCTCGACGCTGCGCTCGACCTCGCCGAGCTACCCGTCATGCGGCGTGCACCCAAACCCGTCAGCCGGTCGAGCAAGTTGAACTTCTACCAGTACGGCGACTCGGTCCACCGTAGGCGCACCGAGCTCGAGGAGCGGTCGAGCTCGGTCTGGGCGATGCCGTTGTAGTTCCGCCGAGCCGCCGCTTGAATGGACCTTCCATGCTATCTGATCGTATGAATGGACCATCCAAGCGATGGTGAGCGGGCGCTCGGATCGCTTGACTGGACCTTCGCAGCTATCTGATCGTATGGATGTACCATTCAAGCGATCGCGGGGCGGCCACCACCAGCACCCCTAGATCAGCACCGCACCCTCCGACGCCGATCCGACGAGCTTGGCGTACTTCGCCAACACTCCGCGGGTGTAGCGGGGCGGAAGGGGCGCCCAACCCTGCTTGCGTGCTTCGAGTTCCGCGTCGTCGACGAGCAGGTCGAGAGTCCCCTTCCCGACGTCGAGGCGGATCTGGTCGCCGTCGCGCACGAAGGCGACGGGGCCGGCGTCGACGGCTTCGGGTGCCACGTGCCCGACGCACAGGCCGGTGGTGCCTCCGGAGAAGCGGCCGTCGGTCAGGAGCAGAACGTCCTTGCCCAGGCCCGCGCCCTTGATCGCACCGGTGATGGCCAGCATCTCACGCATGCCCGGTCCACCTTTGGGGCCTTCGTAGCGGATGACGACCACATCGCCTGCGGCGATGGTTCCGTCTTCCAGCGCGTCCATCGCTGCACGTTCACGTTCGAAAACGCGTGCAGTGCCGACGAATACGTCGGAATCGAAACCTGCGGACTTCACGACGGCACCGCCTGGTGCAAGTGAGCCCTTGAGGATCGTGATCCCTCCCGTCGGGTGGATCGGTTCGCTCATCGCGCGGAGAACCTTGCCGTCCGGATCTGGCGGGGCGATGTGAGCGAGGTTCTCGGCGACGGTCTTTCCGGTGACGGTCAGGCAATCGCCGTGCAGGAGCCCGGCGTCGAGAAGCGCTTTCATGACGACCGGTACCCCGCCGATGGCGTCGACGTCGGTCATGACGTGCTTGCCGAACGGTTTGACGTCAGCGAGGTGGGGAACCTTGGAGCCGATGCGGGTGAAGTCGTCGAGCGTCAGTTCCACCTCTGCTTCGTGTGCGATGGCGAGCAGGTGCAACACCGCGTTGGTCGAGCCGCCGAAAGCCATGACGACCGCGATGGCGTTCTCGAATGCTTCTTTCGTCATGATGTCGCGAGCGGTGATGCCGCGACGCAGCATTTCCACCACTGCTTCGCCACTCGCGTGCGCGAACTGGTCGCGTCGTCGATCGGGTGCCGGTGGAGATGCGCTGCCGGGCAACGACATACCGAGTGCCTCGGCGGCGCTGGCCATCGTGTTCGCGGTGTACATTCCACCGCAGGCGCCTTCGCCGGGGCAGATTGCACGTTCGATGGTGTCGACGTCTTCGCGTGACATCAAGCCGCGTGAACACGCGCCGACCGCCTCGAACGCATCGATGATGGTGACCTGGTGTTCGCTGCCGTCGGACAGGGTTGCAAAACCGGGCAGGGTCGAACCGGCGTAGAGAAATACACTCGCCAAGTTCAGCCGAGCCGCGGCCATGAGCATTCCAGGGAGGGACTTGTCGCAGCCCGCGAGGAGCACTGATCCATCGAGGCGTTCGGCACTGATGACCGTCTCGACGCTGTCGGCGATGACCTCACGTGAGACCAACGAGAAGTGCATTCCTTCGTGGCCCATCGAAATGCCGTCGGACACCGAAATGGTCCCGAACTCGAGCGGGAATCCGCCGGCCGCATGGACCCCGACTTTCACGGCCTTGGCGAGGCGTTCGAGAGACAGGTTGCACGGGGTGATCTCGTTCCACGAGGATGCGACGCCGATCTGCGACTTCGGCCAGTCTTCGTCGCCCATTCCGACGGCACGCAACATGCCTCGGGCCGCGGTCTTTTCCAACCCGTCGGTGACATCGCGGCTCCGTGGCTTGATGTCCGGTGAATCGTTCTCGGTCGACATGGCACTCCTGACCTGTATTTCGATATTGGGGCTAGGTGACAAGCCTAAACCTGCTCGTGAGGACTGACCGCCGGGGACGACGGGTCGCAGTGCGGGAGGCAGTCGACCGCGTCGGGATCCGATCTCGGCGCGGCCCGAATCATGAGGCCGGCGATGAGTGCGCCGAGAATCAACAGACCTGCGCACATGATCATCGCGAGGTGGAATCCGTCGGAGAAGACCTCGAGAACGTCGTAGTCAGCACCGGAAATGCCCGCCAGTCCGGGCAACGCGGCGACGGCGAGGAGCTGGCTCGTACGAGCAACGGCGTTGTTGACGCCCGATGCTGTGCCCGCGCGGTCGGTGGACACCGCAGCCAGCACCGCTCCGGTCAGCGGCGCGACAAGGATCGAGAGACCGAACCCGAAGACGACCACAGCGGGGAACACGTGGGCGAGGTAGCCGGCACCTGGCGAGATTCGAAGCATCAGCAGCAGTCCCGCGGCGGCGGCGAGCGGGCCGACGGTCATGGGCAGTCTCGGCCCGATGCGTTGCGCGAGTCGGCCTACCCGAGCCGACAACACGAGCATCAACGCGGTGATCGGCAGCGTCGCGACCCCCGCGGCCAACGGTGAATAGTCCAGCGCCAACTGGAGCTGCAGAATCAGCAGGAAGAACACTCCACCGAGTGCGGCGTAGACCGCAAAGGTCACCAGATTCGCGGCGAGAAAGACTCGGGACCCGAACAGTGACGGCGGCACGAGTGGATTCGGCGACCTGATTTCGACGACGACGAACACCCCGACGGCCACGACACCCAGCGCCACCGTCGTCGGCGATGCGCCGATGAATCCGTAGGTCAAGAGCCCGAGTGCGACGGCAACGACACCGGCGCCGACGACGTCGAGCTTGCCCTCGGCATGAGGGTCGCGGCTCTCGGGTATGTGCTTGCTTGCCACCCACACCACGACGATGGCCAGCGGGATGTTGAGCCAGAACACCGAGCGCCACCCGACGGCATCGACGAGCCAGCCTCCGAGCAACGGTCCGACGGCCGATGCGACACCGCCCAAACCCGACCACAATCCGATCGCTGCGCCTCGGTCCTCTTCACGGATGGACGCCGAGATCAAGGCAAGGCTTCCCGGCGTCAGCAGGGCGGCACCGATGCCCTGGACGGACCGAGCAGCGACGAGCACCTCGACGCTCGGCGCCAGCCCACACAGAATCGAGGCCAGTGCGAACCAGACGGTTCCCCAGACGAAGATTCTTCGACGACCGAGACGGTCCCCGAGAGAACCGCCGAGCAAGATGAACGACGCGAGCGTCAGCGTGTATGCACTCACCGTCCACTGCAGACCGGTCACGCCGGACCCGAGATCCCTGCCGATGTCGGGGAGTGCCACGTTCACGACGGTGGCATCGAGCATGGCCAGTGAAGATCCGAGCACGCAACCGGTGACTATCCATCGACCACGAGCAGACTTCAGCGGAACCGAACCGGCGACCATGACGTGAGCTAGATATCCTCCACGCAGACGATGAAGTTCCGTTCGTCGTAGGAGAACCCGCTGGTCGCATCGGACGCGCAGTCGTTCACTTCAGTCGTGCCGTCCAGTATCTCGACGACTCGGACGGTGTCGAAGCCCGGTGAGCTGCATTCGACACGTTCGGGATCATCGGCGACCGGAAAGTCCATGCAGCCACCGACTACCCAGTCGACGTCGAGACACAATGCGCCTTGCTCGACGTCGTCGAAGGTCTCGTAGTAGTACTGGTCGACGTCCGACACACACTCGGCGTTGGTCGGTGCTTTGCCGACCACCTTGTAGTTGGAGTCGGGACTACCGCACGTCGCGTTGTCGATCGTTGCTGCTGTCATCGTGCCGCCGAGTTCGACGCATTCGCCGATCTCCACGTCGATGTCGACATCGCCACCGAAGTCACCACCTCCGCGGCTGGATGGGGCGGCGCTCGTAGTGGTCTGGCCGGTGCTCGACGACGAGGTCGCGACGTCATCGGAAGCAGGAATCGCCCGCGGAGTGACGTCGGAACCGCAGCCCGCGAGAAGAAGGGTGCTGCAGGCCATCACGGTGAGCGCTGCGCCGCGGAGCGTTCGGTAGAGGGGGGTCACGATCGGTCCTTTGATCCTTGGGAGTCTGCACAAAATTGGAAGCCCAGTAAAAATATCCCTTCTGCGCCGATTTCGGGGGGTGAAAGAAATTACGTCCAACCCGTGGTCGGTCAGGCAGTATTACCCCGTGGACCTACCGATTTCGTGGCCGCTCGCGCCGATGCTCGCCAAAGCGGCCAAAATTGTGCCTGCTCAACCGTCCGACGGACCGCCGCAGTGGTCGTACGAACCCAAGTGGGACGGTTTTCGAGCAATCGTCTTTCGCGACGGAGACGAGGTGATTCTCGGCTCCCGCGGCGGCAAGGACTTGGCCCGCTACTTTCCGGAGCTGGTCGAATCCGTACGGGAGGAGCTGCCAGAGCGGGTCGTCGTCGACGGTGAGATCGTCGTTCCGCGCGAGATCGAGGGTCGCACTCGGCTCGACTGGGATGCGCTGTCGGAGCGAATTCATCCTGCCGATTCTCGTGTGCAGATGTTGGCCGAGAAGACACCGTCGATGTTCGTCGGCTTCGACCTGCTCGCCTACGGGACGACGGATCTGATGGGTGAGCCGTTCAGCAGGCGTCGGACACAGTTGTTGGAGGTGATGAGTGGCGGTGACCGCTGCCAGGTGACCAGCACCACCGACGATGCAGCAACCGCGCAAGATTGGTTCGAACGGTTCGAGGGGGCCGGACTCGACGGTGTCGTAGCAAAGAAGCTCGACGGCGTGTACCTGCCGAACAAGCGCGAGATGATCAAGATCAAGCACGCGCGGACGGCGGACTGTGCCTTGATCGGATACCGAGTGCACAAGTCCGGCAATGGAATAGGGTCACTTCTTCTCGGTCTGTACGACGGTGACGAACTCAGGATGATCGGAGGGGCCTCGGCATTCACCGACAAGCGACGAGTGGAAATCCTCGAGGAGCTACAACCGCTTCGTACCGGTGAAGAGCCGAAGTCGGCGGAGGCCAATCGGTGGACGTCGAACAAGGATCGCAGCTGGGTCCCGCTACGCGTCGAACGCGTCATCGAAGTGGCCTATGACCAGATGGAAGGTGAACGGCTCCGCCATGCAGCACGATTCCTGCGCTGGCGTCCGGACCGTGATCCGAAGTCGTGCACGTACGAGCAACTCGAAGTCCCTGTGAGCTACGACGTCGCCGATGTCATTGCAGGAGGGATCTAGATGGCCGCGAAGACGCCGCCTGCGTTCGTGGATGCAGGCGGGCGCGAGGTTCGGGTATCGAGTCCGGACCGCATCATCTACGAAGCCACCGATCGCACACCGCAGATCACCAAATTGCAGGTATGCGAGTTCTACGCAGCCATCGGCGAACCGCTGATGCGGGTGATCGGCGAACGTCCGACCGCCATGGAACGGTGGCCGGACGGCTACCGGGAGGGAATGCGACTTGCGGTGGGGCCGCAGGACAAGGACGGCGACGGCTTCTATCAGAAGCGCCTGCCCAAGGGAGCACCCGATTGGATCGAGACGGTCAAGATCGCGTTCCCGAGCAAACGGACCGCAGAAGAACTGTGTCCGAGTGAATCCGCTGCCGCGGTGTGGGCAGCTCAGATGGGCACCCTGACGTTCCATCCGTGGCCTGTGCGCCGGCCTGACGTGGACCACCCCGACGAGCTCCGACTCGACCTCGACCCCCAGCCGGGAACGACGTTCGCCGACGCCCAGCGGGTGGCGGAGCTGACCCGTGAGCTGTTGGAGGAGCTGGGTCTTCGTGGGTATCCGAAGACGAGTGGAAACCGGGGGATCCACATCTACGTACGGATCGAGCCCGACTACACGTTCGAGCAGGTACGGCACGCGGCCATCGGGCTCGGCAGAGAACTGGAGCGCCGAGACGACGGAGTCACGACCGCGTGGTGGAAAGAAGAACGCGGAGAACGCATCTTTCTGGACTACAACCAGAACAACCGGGACCGCACCATCGCGAGCGCCTGGAGCTTGCGCGCCAGACCGGGCGCCCCGGTGAGTACGCCGATGACGTGGTCGCAGCTCGCATCCGTCACCGATCCCCGCGACTTCAATCTGGTGACCGTGCCCGGCCATCTCGCGGACGGCGACCCGTGGGAGGACATGGACGCCACGGCCTATTCGCTCGAACCTCTGCTGACACTGTGGGAAACCCTGCCGGGTGGGGAACTCAATTTCCCACCCGACTATCCCAAGATGCCCGGTGAGCCGCCTCGCGTTCAGCCGTCGAAGAAGGTCGCCGAGCACTGGGATGAGCAGGGGAATCGCGTCGAGTAGCGCCTCCGGCGCAGTGGCACGGTTAAGTGCACTCTGACCTACCCAATCGTGCCACTGCGGCGGAGCCGCCCAGAGTTACTGCGGCGGAGCCGCCCAGAGTTACTGCGGCGGAGCCGCGGCAGGACAGTCGCCGCCTCACGCCCGATACGCCTCCAACTCGCGGATGAGCGATGCGGCGTCGTACGGTCCGGTGTGACGGATCAGGTTTCGGTCACCTAGGCCGAGGTAGAACGTCGGTGTTCCGTCGACGTCACTGGACGCGGCATCGAGTTCGTCGTCTTCGACCCGGACCACGTAGTCGCCGGTGCGGAGATCGTCTTCGAACCGTTCCATGTCGAGTCCGAGTTCTTGCGCGTAGCCGTCGATGTCGTCGGGTTCGAGTGCGTCGCTGTGCGCGAACAGCACATCGGCCATCTCCCAGAACTTGCCCTGAGCGGCCGCTGCTTCGCTTGCGTGCGCTGCGTATCGCGCATACGGATGGTAGTCGTCGAGTGGAAGGTGCCGGAACACGTAGCGAACGTCGTCACCGAAGTGCAGGCGAACCTCTCGGATGCTGCCGGTTGCCTTGCTGCAGAACGGGCATTCGAAGTCGCCGTACTCGACGATCGTCAGGGGCGCGTCCACCGGCCCGCGGATGTGATCGCGTTTCGGGTCGACCGGACGCAGAATGCGGTGCGAGCTCTCCTGCCGCGGCGGATGAATGCGTGCGTCGATCCGGAACAGCAGCCATCCGAGTGTTGCCGCGATCACCGATGCCGCGAGGACGCCGACACGTGCCTCGTCGGCGAGCAGTTCGTCGTCGAGGGCGAGGTCGACGATGAACAGTGAGATCGTGAAGCCGATCCCGGACAGCGCGGCACCGCCGGCGATGTGCGAGAGGGACAACCCAGGTGCGAGCGCGGACGGTTTCATCTTGGCGAACAGTGCTGCAGCACCGGTGATTCCGATGAGCTTTCCCAGTACGAGGCCGACGATGATTCCCCACGTCAGTGGTGAGGTGGCCGACGCGCGGAGCGTCTCACCGCTCAGTACGACGCCCGCGTTCGCCAGCGCGAAGATCGGCACGATGATGAACGCCGTGTACGGCTGGTAGAGCCGCATCAAGCGTTCGTTGACCGACACTGCTCGGTCGAGTCCGAGTCTGGCGGCTCGCGCGTACTCGGGATTGGGCGACTGTCGGAAGGCACGAGCGAGGTCCGAGGCCCGTTCGACTTCGCTTCGTCTCGGTGGGTACACCGGGAGGATCAATGCGATCATGACACCCGCGAGCGTCGGGTGGACACCGGATTCGAAGAAGGCCACCCACGTCGCTATCGCGACGACGAAGTATCCGATACCGCGCCAGACTTCGAGCCGCCGTAGCAGTGCGATGGCTGCCAGTCCGACGAATGCCAATGCAAGAGGCATTATTTCGAGTGTGTCGGTGTAGAAGAAGGCGATGATCGCCAGCGCCCCGACATCGTCGGCAACTGCGAGCGTCAGCAGGAAGATGCGCAGTCGCGCTGCCTTCTTCGGCCCGACGACGGCCAGAGCGCCGAGAACGAATGCGGTATCGGTCGAGATGACGACGCCCCACGCGCCTGCCGCCTCGCCGGACGGGTTGAGCGCCAGGAACAGAAGTGCAGGAATCGCGAGCCCGGCGAGGGCTGCGACGATGGGAATGCTGGCTCGGGAACGATCGGTGAGTTCGCCCATCGCGAACTCGCGCTTGACCTCCAGGCCTACGACGAAGAAGAACAGGGCCATGAGTCCGTCGTTGACCCAGTGCGCAAGGTCGAGTGAGATTCCGTGGTTACCGATGGAGATCGACAGTTCGGTGTGCCAGAAGGTCTGATAGGTCTCGCCGAACGGCGAGTTGGCCCACAGGAGTGCTGCAACGGTGGCGGCGAGGAGGAATCCTGCTGCGAGTGTCTCGCTGTTCTTGGCTCCCCTGGCTTCGGTGAGTCGCTGGGCGAACCGCCGGACCGGCGAAGTAGCGGGTGTCATATCTGCCATCGTCAGCGTGCTCCAGGGATCGTGGACGTGTTCATCTGTGAAAATCCCCTCCGGCGGCCCTGTTGCGTGAACTACTCTCGCAGTAGTCCGGGAGCCGCGCACTGCAAGCCAACGCGGTACCGCAGCAATTGCTTCCATCGCCGCTGATCTGCGTTATGCAATCGTGATGTTTCTGTTACCCCTGCCGTAGGGAATATATGGCGTTGTCGACATATTCGCAGGCAACCATTGATCGTTCTGCTCACTAAGCATCGGAATTCAGGAAGTCGGGATCATGCGTGCCTTGGTCTGCCGCAAATGCGGTCAGAAATTGTCCTTCGAGAACTCGCTGTGTCTCAACTGCCACAGTGCTCTCGGCTTCCACCTCCCCTCGCGCACGCTGCTCGTGCTCCCGGACAAGGCCGCCGACGGTGCTGCCGAGGTCGAGGTCGACGGAGCTGCGTGGAAGGTGTGCGGCAACCTGAGCACGGCGAAGTGCAATTGGCTCGTCGATACCCAAGAGGGCGAGGAGCTCTGCGTCTCGTGCAGGCTGACCCGCACCCGACCCGCCGACGACGACCTCGATGCAATGGCGGCCTATGCCGACGCCGAAACCAACAAGCGACGGGTGGTTCTCGAACTGACCGAGCTGGGGCTGCCGATTGTCGGGCGCGACGAGGATCCCGCGACGGGACTGGCATTCGATCTACTGTCGAGTGCGAACACTCAGGTGATGACCGGCCACGCGGACGGTCTCATCACGTTGGATCTTGCGGAGGGCGACGACGTCCACCGCGAGCAGCTGCGAGTCTCGATGTCCGAGCCGTACCGGACGCTCGTCGGCCATTTCCGGCATGAAATCGGCCACTACTACCAAATGGTGCTCGTCGGGACCGGTGAGAACCGGTCACGCTTCGAAGAGTTGTTCGGCAACCCCGACGACGACTACCAAGCCGCGCTCGACCGGCACTACAACGAAGGAGCTCCCGACAACTGGGAGGACGACTACGTCTCCTCGTACGCGACGATGCACCCGGCCGAGGACTGGGCCGAGACGTTCGCGCACTACCTACACATCAGGGATACGCTCGACACCGCCGCAGCGTTCGGTATGGCGCCTGCAGGCTCGACTTTGGACAGCCCGCTGCCGGGTGATGTCGGCTTCGATCAGATCATCGACTGGTGGCTGCCGCTGTCCTGGGCGCTCAACCAGATCAACCGATCGATGGGGCACCAGGACCTGTACCCGTTCGTGTTGCCACCGACCGTGCTGGACAAGATGCGGTTCGCTCACCAGCTCATTGCACCAAGTGCGCTCTGAACGAGGGTATTGTATGCCTCCCGGCCACCGGCCGGGAGGAGCTTCGGCGGAGGTGGTTCCCATCAGCGAGCAGATTCTCGATGAAGACATGCAGTCGGCGGCGGTCGTCGACCCCGACCCGCCCCTTGTCCCGACTCCTGCGCCTGCCCCCGACCTCGGGCAGCGGATGGCTGCGGTGGCCAGGGCGCTCCGACGTGAGCACAGCGACCCCGATCGGACGCTCCTCGCCATCACCGAGTCCGCTGTCGTGAACGTTCCGGCGGCGGAATCGGCAAGTATCACCACCGTGTTGCGCGGCCAGTTCGTGCACAGCGCGGCCCTGGCGGGCGAGCTGGCGGCGGAGTGCGACGCAGTGCAGGAGACTCTGCGCGAGGGCCCGTGCCTGGAGTCGGCCATCGAGCAGAGGACCATTCGCATCGACGACATGGACAGCGAGGATCGCTGGCCGCGCTTCGCGGCAGAGGCGTCCCGGCTGGGCGTCAAGAGCATGATCTGCTTCCAGCTGTACGTGGAGGGCTACAACTTCGGTGCGCTCAACCTGCACTCGACGCAGGTGCGTGCATTCGGTGAGGACGCCGAATCCATCGGCGCACTGTTCGCCGCGCATGCCGCGATCGCGTTCTCGAGTGCTCGGGAGGAGCAGCAGATACGCGCGGCGCTGACCACCCGCGACGTCATCGGCCAAGCAAAAGGCATGCTGATGGAACGGTACGGTCTGGGCGCGCAGGCAGCATTCGCGCTGCTGTCCAAGCTGTCTCAGGACACGAACACCCGGCTCGCCGATCTCGCACACCAGGTCGTCGCGGACGCCGAGAACAGCGCGGAAGCAGGAAAAGGAATCGGCGCGGGGAAAGTCGTCGGTGAAGGAAAAGGCGTCGATGCAGCGGACGGCGTCACCGCGGGCGCAGACCGCTAGAGACCGGTTCGTTCGACGGGCAACCTGAGCAGCAGGCTTCGCGCGCAGTCCACTGTCAGTGCTGGGTCGTGGCTGAGCACGTAGGAGAAGCGTCTGTCCATATCTCGTCCGGTGTCGCCCATGTCCTTCGCGGCGAGTACGGCCGAGAAGTGTGGTGAGAGTACGACGACCACCCATTCCTCTCGTACTGGATCGTCCTCGGCCAGGTCGGCTCCACGAACCTTGGGCGCGGGCTCGGCATCGATGCCGACGGCCAAGGCGCCCACGAGTGCCGCCCTCGACGCCATGACTTCCCAGCGTCGGGCGGTGAGCTCGGTGAAATGCTCCCGCTTCTCGAACGAGCCCAGGATCACCGCGGTCTGAAGGCTTTGGCTGGCGATCGATTCGAGTCCCTTGCTGACTTCGACCAGCAACCCCTTGGTGGACGGCTTCGACACCCTCCCCGCTGCGGCCAGCTGATACGGGGACGATCTCGGCAGCGATCCGCGACCCGGTGATGTACGAAAATTCAACGACGACAAGCGTTTCGACGGTTCGACCGGAACCGGGTTCTGGTCGGTGAAGAACTTCCCCTGTCCGACGCGGGCGCCCAATGCGATCGCTGTGCCGATGCCGTCCTCGGTGTCGATTCCTTCGGCCATGACAATGGCCCCGGTGCGTTCGGTGTATGCGGCCACGGCGTTGACCACCCGCGCGGTGAACCTGCTCGGCCTCCGCGTGATGAGGGTTCGGTCGAGCTTGACCACATCGGGTTCCAGCAGCGGAAGCAGGGCCAGCGACTCCGGGCGCACGCCGACATGGTCGACGGCAATCGCCCAGCCGAGCCGTCGCACATCTGCCACGGCCCGCAGCAACTGTGAGGGCCGACGAATCAACGATGTCTCGTCGAGTTGAAGCACGGCTGTTCCCGAAGCGACGTCTCCCCGGTCCGGAAGATGAGGAAGCGTGTCCGGATCGATTGCGATGAACAGCGGCAAATTCTGCAACGACTCGATTCGGGCTGCGCCGGCCACCGCCCCCGACCATCGAACAAGATCGAGGTCGACGGTCATGTCCATGGCGCGTGCCGCCGAGGACAGTGCAGCGGGGTTCGCGAACGCGGAGTCTGCCGGCCCGCTGACGATGGCCTCGTAGCCGATGACCTCCCGGGTCAGCAAATCGACGATGGGCGCGAAATCGGTGTTCAGGCTATCGGGACCGAGGAGGGATTCGAGGGCGCCGCCGTCGTAGGTATTCGTCGATGTCTTGCCAGTCGATGTCTCGTCGGTCATTGTCCCCCCAGTCATACCAGGCCCTCGATTCTTGCGACCGAGTCAGGTCTGTCGGTCGAGGCCGCGAACACTTCGAGTATCACATCCTCGTCCACATATCCGCCCATTCGAACCAATCCGTCGGCTGCGGCGATGATCCCGTGGACCTGGTCACCCGACTGTGGATAGTCTGCGACGGGGTGCCGCCAATGCACCGCCAACAGCGTTCCGCCTGGTTCGAGATGGGCGATCGCGCTGTCGAGCGCGGCGCGTAGATCGTTTCCGTCCAGGTAGTAGCCGACCTCGCTGAGCACGATCAAATCGAACGTTCCACCCTCGGCGACCGCGTCCCAGGACTGCGTCAGTGACCACTCGACGAAGCGCACCTGCGCGGAGTCGACTCGGGCCTGGGCAGACGCGAGAGCCGAGGCGACGATGTCGGTGGACACGAGCGCATCGCAGCGTGCGGCGAGCTTCTCGGTCAGAATTCCGATCGAGCATCCTGGTTCGAGGGCGCGGCGGTACCTCGCACGGGGTAGGGCAGCCACGGTAAGGGCATACTTGCGGTCCTCGTACCAGTTGTCGCCCAACCGAAACGGGTCGGCGCTCTCGGTGTAGACAGCGTCGAAGTAGTTCTGGTCCAGAGTCATGCCGCCTCGACGGTCGCGGCCGGTACCGCATTCATGCGAAAACCACCTCGCGGTTACGAACAAGCCGTTCCAGGATGTGCGGCGGCAGGATCGCACGGTCGGCTGGGTGCTCCGACAGCGGCTCGATCTGCGTCGTGAAGTGCTGGACCGCACGTCGTTTGGACTCGGCGATGTGTTCGGCGAGGTCGACGCCGAGCGCTCTGCCCCACGGCACCTCGGCATCGTCGGGGTGCGCCCAGTGCCACATCCACACCGGATACTCCAGCACCGCGATTCCGACGCGCTTGGCTGCGGTGATGCACGCGCGTGCCGTTGCCTCGTGGTCGGGATGGCGATCCCCACGCCACGGGGTCAGACACCACGTGCCCTGGCCACCGGCCAGAAGCTCGGTCAACGCCCGAGTCAACTCTTCCTCGTGCTCGGGGAGTTCCCCATCCGGAAACCCGAGGCGAATCGGATCGACGTCCAGCCCGAGTTCCCGCAGCGCGCGTTGCGCTTCCCTCGCCCGGGCTTCGATCAACTGGTCGGGCGTCATGGTCGGTGAACCCGGGTGTGACGCGCCGCCGTCGGTGACTGCGACGACCGATACCCGTATCCCCGCAGCTGCCGCCGTCGACATCAGGCCCCCGACACCGAGGACCTCGTCGTCGGGATGTGGGGCGACGACGATCAGCTCGCGGCACCGAGTGAGGTCGAGCTGCGTGAACGTCGGGTTCCAGGCGCTCCACTCGGCCTCGGGAGTGCCGAGGTCGACCGTGTCGAAGGTCCTGTCGATTTCCGCTGTGCCGTTCTCTACCATGGGTTTTCCTCCTTCGCGATGTCCTCACCGAGCGCCGCGAGATCGCGCTCGGCGTGGCTCTGGCGGAGAAACACCGTCAGATCGGCCACGCGCCGTGCGTGTTCACCGTTGGCGCACAGGGGTGCTGCACCCAGAGCGCGGCCGACTCTATCGATCGTCGTCGTCGATGCAGACTCGACGATCGCGCGCACGATACGCGCCCGGGTGCGCCCACGACCTTCGGAATCGGTTGGATCCAAATCGATTTCGGCTGCCGCCGTCGTCAACGAACTCGATGCTGCCCCCAGTGCCGCGGCAACCGAGCCGAGATGAGCCCGTGCATGAGCGTCGGAGCCGGATCGCACGGCTGTATGCAACGTATCCGCCACTGCGCAGGCGCTACCGAACCACACTGCCGCGACACCGATCGCGCCGTGCCAGAAGCCCGGACGCTCGACGTAGGCGCCGACCTCGCCCACCGGGACCGCGCGGGCACCGTCGAATCGAACCGTTCCCGAATCGCTCCTCGACATGCCGACCGCATGCCATGTGTTGGCGATGGGCCGACACCAATCCTGCGTGAGGTCGACCGCAAACAGTCGCGACCGATCACCGACACGGGCCGTCACCAGTGCATTCGTGCAGACATTGGCCCCGGAGCACCACGGTTTGACGCCGGTCAGCTTCCACCCGTTCGTTCCCTGTGCCGCTTCGAGCACGGGCGACGGTGGTTCTGCGGCCCACACGCCCCAGATCTGTCCACGCTTCGGTGTCGGACCGTTCAGCTCGGCCACGATCGCCAACGCGTCCGCATGGGCCTCGGCGAGACGTCCGAGAACGGTGTCCTCGCGGCCGAGCGCTGCCAGTGACAGCCATCGTGTGTCGGTGAATCCGCCACCCGGCAGTGGAAGATCGCCGGCCTCGTCGGCGACCCATTGCTTCAGCCGGTCGGTGAGTGCAGCGCTCACTGCGCGATCGCCAACTCGAGATCCCGCAGATGTCCCGCGAAACCGTCGGGAGCCCGGCCTACGCGCCGCGACGACGTTCGAACCGGCCCGTCGGATGCATAGAGAACGTCGATGCCGGCGTGCTCCAGCCTGCTGACCAGATCGACATCTTCGGCGGTGGCCAGGGCTCCGAACCCGCCGACGCTCCAGTACGCGTCCGCGCGGAATCCGAGGTTCGCGCCGTGTACATGTCGATGACCCGGCTGGTGCCGGTAGCCGGAGGCGTAGGCCAAAGCCAACGCGGGCGAGACTCCGTCGGAGTCGGGCGTCACGGTTCCCGCCACGACGCGAGCGCCTCGGCGGGCGTGCGCGAGCTGCGAAGACAGCCAGTTGCCACCTACTTCGCTGTCGGCGTCGGTCGTGGCGAACCAGACGTCGGAATACGAGGACACGCGCGCGTCGCGGAAGGCTGCCAGGAACCCGGCGGCGCGCGCCGCTCCGACGTTGCGTCGGTCGACCGACACCACGGAGACGTCGATCTTGTCGGACCAAGTTCGGGCGATGTCGAGCGAGGAATCGGTGCAGGAATCCAGTACGACTATTGCCTGGGTTTCGACCACCGGGGTTTCGACTCCGACCCGCTCACACGCCTGCCCGAGCGCCGACAGACACGCGTCCAACAACAGCTCTTCGTTGTGAACAGGCACAACGACAACTACTCGTCGTATCTCCGGTTGCACATCGATCACTTCACATCCACCCTCCGCGGATCCGAGTCGAGTCCGCACGCGCATCGGAGTCCACACAGCCATGGCCAGGGCTTTCCGTTCGCTCGGACGTCCGATTCGGTGCAATTGTGCCGCCGGTGACTCGACGGAGTGCCATTGAGTCCATAAGACCCTTTACGCGATCCCCCGCAGTGGCACAATCCAAACATGGTGATGTCTCCACACGAGGCGGCGTCATCGACAGCGAAAGGTGCTTTCGTGGCGATCTTCGACTCGCGGAGTCTCGGTAGGACGGCCGTTCTGGCCGTTGGAGTGAGCGGTGCCGCTATGGCGCTCACTCTTGCGTCCCCCGGAGCAGCCGGCGCAGCCGACCTCTCTTGCGCAGGTCCCGCCGGGACGACGGCTGCGGTGGACGACGACGGCACTGCGTGCGGAGTGCGTACCGACGGTGTCTCGACCGCCCTCGCGCGGGCCTACGACGCAGTGGCATTTGCCAGAGCGGAGGTAGGTGGCGCCGCCTTCGGATTCGGCCACTCGGGTGGCGTTGCTGCGGCGGAGACGTCGGCTGGGCATGTCGGCGCTGTGTCGGTCGGGCAAGATTCGGTCGCGATCGTGTCGACGGACCCAGGTGCGATCGCGTTCGCGCTGTCACTGGCGAGAGGGCAGACCTTCGTCGGTACGACCGCCGAGGGCGTCACGTGCGACGCGGGAGCAGGCGTCGCCGTCAACTTCAGCACCGGTCAGATGTGTATCTCCGACGGATCCAGCGTCCCCAGTCAGCCCTCGTAGAAGGCAGGTACTCATGTCCACACAACCGTCCAACCCGTTCTCGACCAACGAAGAAACCCTGCTGCGGATCGGTAAGGACCTGTGGTGGGCAGTGCTCATCCGCGGCATCTTCGCGGTGATATTCGGTATCGTCGCGCTGGCCTGGCCTGCAGTCACCGTCTGGGCACTGGTCGTCGTGTTCGGTGCCTACGCGATCGTCGACGGGCTGTCGGCGATCTACCGGGCAATTTCCGCGCGCAAGGTCGAATCCGGGTGGGTGTGGTGGCTCCTGGGAGGATTGGTCTCCCTCGGGGCCGGAATCGTAGCGTTCGTGTGGCCCGAGATCACTGCGCTCGCGGCGGTGTTCGTGATCGGAATCTGGGCGATCATGGGCGGGCTCCTGGAGATCGCCGGTTCCATTCGCTTGCGGAAACTGGATGGTGCATCGCACTGGGGCATGCTGTTGTTCGCGGGCATTCTGGAACTTGTCTTCGGCCTGGTTCTGGTGTTCTTCCCTATCAGCGGCATCCTGAGCATCGTCTGGCTCATCGGCGTCTTTGCGCTGGTATTCGGTGTGCTGCTCGTGGTCAGCGCTTTCCAGGTACGTTCGGCAGCGAAGAAAGCGGGAGTGCTCCAGTAGGAGCTCTTGTGAACTATTCGAAGTTCTCCGCGATTCGCCAAAGGCGCGATAAGTGTGTGTTAATGACGGTTGGTTTCGGCTGCGGTCGGAAAGAGTAGGACGGATCGGAAAACAGTTATGACACTGCGTTTGAACATGGCGTCACGTGAGAGTTCGGCACCGCGGTCACCTCGGAGACTCGTCACTCGGTTGTCCCTCGCGGCGGCCATCGCTGCATTCGGGGCTGCCTCGCTCGTGTCTCCGGCGCACGCAGCTCCGCTGTGGCCTGGTGGGCCTGACATTCCAGGCTCCGGATCCTCCAATCCCGGACAGCCGTTGCCGGCCCCCGAGCCGCAGCAGCAGCGCTTGGCCCCGGCCAACTTCTCCGATCCCTCGATCAGCCCGAGCGGCGGTGAGGTAGTCGGCGTCGCTCAGCCCATTGCGATCCGGTTCAACGAAGCAATCGGTGACCGCGGCGCTGCCGAAGCTGCGATTCGCGTCACAACTTCCCCTGCCGTGGACGGGCACTTCTACTGGATCAACGACACCCAGGTTCGGTGGCTCCCGAACGAGTTCTACCCGGCGCACACCCAGGTGACCGTCGAGGCCGGCGGCGCTCGCGCGGACTTCTCCACTGGAGATTCCGTCATCACCACCGCCGACGACGCGACCAAGACCATCACCGTCACGCGCAACGGCGAAGTTGTTCGCACCATGCCGACATCGTTCGGAAAGCCGGGGCACGAGACACCGAACGGTACCTACATCGTGGGCGAGCGCGTCCGTGAGATGTACATGGATTCTTCGACGTACGGCGTCCCCGTCGACTCGCCCGAGGGCTACCGCACGTACGTCGAGTACGCGACGCGAATCTCCTACAGCGGCATCTTCATCCACGCTGCACCGTGGTCCGTCGATTCGCAGGGCTACGACAACGTCAGCCACGGCTGCCTCAATGTCAGCACCGAGGACGGCAAGTGGTTCTTCGAGAACTCCCAGAAGGGCGACCCCGTCGTCGTCAACAACACTGCGGGCGGAACGCTCAGCGGGTCCGACGGTTTGGGCGACTGGAACCGGTAGTTTCCACTGGCTTTCGGGGCGGCTCCGCCGCCAGTGGCACGGTTAAGTGCATTGGGGTGCACTCAACCATGCCACTGGAGCGGAGCGACCTCGGGCACTGGAGCTTTTTGCGCCACGGCCATGCCTGATTAGTTGATAGTTCACCTTTCGTTCGCGGCGGGTGCGCACAGTCTCCGCAGTGAGTACAACAACGGAACGAGTGCTGCCCACAGCAGGCCGGAGGAGCTTCTTCGGCAGGCCGTGGAGTGATTACGCGCTTTTCCTGATCCTGCTAGGCCCCAACCTCGCTCTGCTGGCCGTGTTCACCTACCGGCCGCTGGTCGAGAATTTCCAGTTCAGCTTCTACGACTGGAACCTATCCTCGCCCACGTCGACGTTCGTCGGGTTCGCGAACTATCGCGAGTGGTTCACGCGCGACGACACCTGGACGATCGTCGGCAATACCGTCGTTTTCACCATTGCCGCAGTGGTCGGCAGCCTCGTATTCGGACTGATTCTGGCCATGCTGCTGGACCGAAAACTACGGGGCCGCAACTTCGTCCGTTCTGCGGTGTTTGCGCCGTTCGTCATCTCGGGCGCAGCGATCGGAATCGCATTCCAGTTCGTGTTCGACCCCAATTTCGGTCTGGTGCAGGACTTGCTGCATCGAGTCGGACTCAGTTCGCCTGACTTCTATCAGGACCCGAGTTGGGCGCTGTTCATGGTGACGGTGACCTACCTCTGGAAGAACCTCGGCTACACCTTCGTGATTTACCTCGCCGCGTTGCAAGGTGTGCGCAAGGAGCTGATGGAAGCAGCCGAGATCGACCGCGCGAGCAAGTGGACGACGTTCCGGAAAGTGCTTCTGCCGCAGCTTCGTCCGACGACGTTCTTTCTCTCGATCACTGTCCTGCTCAACTCGCTGCAGGTCTTCGACATCATCAATGTCATGACCAGGGGCGGCCCGCTCGGCAACGGCACCACCACGATGGTGTTCCAGGTGTACGAGGAGACATTCCGAAATTTCCGTGCCGGCTACGGTGCGACGGTCGCGACGATCATGTTCGTCATTCTGTTGATCGTCACCCTCGTACAGGTACGCATCATGGATCGAGACGATCAGAGATGACTCTGACAGCAAAACCGTCCGTGACCGCTGCCGCGCCGGTCAAGATCGAAGACCCGCAGCGTGAGCGCAGCCTGTCGACGGTATTCGGCTACATCGCAATGGTTCTCGTCCTCGTCATGATCGGACTCCCGCTGTTCTGGATTCTGATCACCTCCTTCAAGGAGCGCGGTGAGATCTACGTTCAACCGGTGACCTGGTGGCCCAACTCGCTCACTCTGAACAACTACGACGAGGCGACGACCGAGGTCCCGTTCTTCACCTATCTGCGGAACTCGGTGATCATCACCACCGTCACTGCGTCGATCAAGTTCGTCCTCGGCGTAGCCAGTGCGTACGGCCTGGTGTTCCTGCGCTTCCCAGGTAAGAACGTCGTCTTCCTCGCCATCATCGCCGCACTCATGGTGCCCAACCAGATCACGGTCATCTCGAACTACTCGCTGATCGCCGACCTGGGATGGCGAAACTCGTTCCAGGGCATCATTCTTCCGCTGGCGGGCGTCGCATTCGGCACATTCCTGATGCGAAACCACTTTCTGTCGTTGCCCGCGGAAATCATCGAGGCCGCTCGAATGGACGGAGCCGGGACGTTCCGGTTGCTGTTCCGGGTGGTCCTCCCGCTGTCCGGCCCGACGATGGTGGCGTTCGCGATCATCACCATCGTCACCGAGTGGAACGAATACCTCTGGCCGTTCTTGATGTCCGACGATTCCTCGGTCGCCCCGCTTCCCGTCGGACTGACGCTCCTGCAGAACACCGAGGGCTACACCAACTGGGGTGCCGTCATGGCGGTCACCATCTTGACCATCCTGCCGATCCTTGCCATCTTCCTCGCACTCCAACGACACATGATCAAGGGCCTCACCTCCGGTGCGGTCAAAGGCTGATTCACCGGTACCGACAAGAAAAGAAGAGACACTCATGGCACACATCGATCGTCGTAAATTCCTCGCGCTGACCGGCACGCTTGCCGCCGGCGCGGCACTCGCCGCGTGCAGCAGTCCCGGGTCGAGTTCCTCGGGTGAGGCAGCGTCGGGTGACGCGAGCACCATCAATTTCTGGTCCAACCACCCCGGTAAGTCGCAGGCGTTCGAACAGGAGCTGATCGCGCGCTTCCAGGCCGAAAACCCGGATCTGACCGTCAATCTGATCGACGGTGGCAAGAACTACGAGGAAGTCTCGCAGAAGTTCAATGCGGCGCTGTCCGGCAACGACGTGCCAGACGTCGTGGTCCTCTCCGACGTGTGGTGGTTCAACTACGCGCTGACCGGTGCGATCGAACCGCTCGACGGGCACTTCGAGGCAGCCGGTGTCGATTCCAGCGACTACGTCGATTCGCTTCTCGCCGACTACAACTGGAACGGCAACCACTGGGCGTTGCCGTATGCGCGCTCGACGCCGCTGTTCTACTACAACAAGGCCGTATGGGCGCAGGCAGGACTCCCCGACCGAGGCCCCGCGACGTGGCAGGAATTCGACGAGTGGGGCCCGCGCATCCAGGCCGTCGTCGGTGGCGGAAAGCTCGCCCACGGCTGGGGCAACGCCGTGGACTACCTCGGCTGGACGTTCGAAGGGCCGATCTGGACGTTCGGTGGAGCCTACTCCGACGGCTTCGATCTGAAGTTCGACGACGAGAAGACCATCGCTGCAGGGCAATTCCTCAAGGACATGATCCATACGAAGAAGTACGCGGCGGTTTCCAGCGACATCGCCAACGATTTCGGTGCGGGCATCATCGCCTCGACGATCGCGTCCACGGGCGATCTGTCCACCATCACTCAGAATGCGTCGTTCGAATTCGGCACGGCATTCCTACCTTCGGCTGACGGACAACCCGGATGCCCGACGGGTGGAGCCGGCCTCGCCATCCCGTCGAAGATCTCGGAGGAGCGTAAGGTCAACGCGCTCAAGTTCATCGACTTCGTCACCAACGGTGCCAATACTGCCTACTTCTCGCAGAACACCGGTTACATGCCGGTTCGCAAGTCGGCGCAGGAGGATCCGAGCGAGATCGCCTTCCTCGACGCGAACCCGAACGCCAGAACGGCAGTCGACCAGCTCGCCAAGACCCGGTCGCAGGACTATGCCCGCGTGTTCGTGCCCGGTGGCGACAAGATCATCGGTACCGGTCTGGAGCAGATCGCGCTGCAGAACGCCGACGTCGCAACGGCGTTCGCCGGTGTTCAGGAACAGCTGCAGCAGATCATCGACCGCCAGATCACCCCGAACCTTCCTTCGTAATGGCTGCCGTCCACTACGCCGGAGTCTCGCATCGGTACCCGGGCGCCGACTCGTTGGCGGTCGACTCGCTGGAACTCGACATCGCCGACGGTGAGTTCATCGTTCTCGTCGGCCCCTCGGGTTGCGGCAAGTCGACTAGCCTGCGGATGCTGGCCGGGCTCGAATCGGTCGAGAGCGGAAGAATCGACATCGGTGGCGTCGATGTCACAAGCCTCGCTCCGCGCGAACGCGACGTCGCGATGGTGTTCCAGAACTACGCGCTGTACCCGAACATGACCGTCGGCGACAACATGGGATTCGCGCTGCGGAACGCTGGAATGAGCAAGGCGGACACCGCTGCCCGTGTTCTCGAGGCAGCGAAGATGCTCGAGCTCGAGCCGCTGCTCAACCGGAAGCCGGGCAAGTTGTCCGGTGGTCAGCGACAGCGGGTCGCGATGGGACGTGCAATCGTCCGGCAGCCCAAAGTGTTCTGTATGGACGAGCCGTTGTCGAATCTCGACGCCAAGTTGCGCGTGTCGACGCGAGCGCAGATCGCAGGTCTGCAGAAGCGACTGGGTACGACGACGGTCTACGTCACCCACGATCAGGTGGAAGCGATGACCATGGGTGATCGGGTTGCGGTGTTGGAGGCGGGCAAGCTCCAGCAGATCGCGTCTCCGCGCGAGCTGTACGACAATCCCGTCAACACGTTCGTCGCCGGGTTCATCGGTTCTCCGGGCATGAATCTCATCGACGCTCCGGTGGTCGACGGGGCCGCGGTGGTCGGCAATGTGCGTATTCCGGTCCCAGCGAACGCCGAGGCCAGGGTTGTACTCGGTATCCGGCCGGAGAGCTGGAGTCTCGTGGGCGACGGCGTCGGGTCCGTGTCTGTTGCAGTCGAACTCATCGAGGAACTCGGCGCGGAGTCGTTCCTGTACGGCGTACCTCCGCGTGGAACGGACTGGAGCACCCAGTCCGGCCGCCTCGCGGTGCGTGTCGACCGCAAGCTCGAGATCGGATTGGCCGAGACGGTTCGGCTCGTCCCCAAGTTCGACGAGGTGTTCTTCTTCTCGGCCGCTACCGGGCAGCGCCTGTAGCGGCGGGCTGCCCGAGATCCACTGGCAGCGACGCCCAGCCGTGCAGGACTCGGGTGTCGCGGCGGATTCCCTCGCCTGCAGACCGCAGGTGAGGGAATCGGTCGAACAGCGTTTTCAGTCCGACCTCCGTCTCTGCTTTCGCAAGTGCCGCGCCGAGACAGAAGTGGCGTCCACCGGAGAACGAGAGGTGTTTGTTCGCGTTCGTCCGGGTGACGTCGAATCGGTAAGGGTCGTCGAACACCTCGGGATCGCGGTTGGCTCCGGCGAGGACGAGGACGACCAGGCCCCCTTCCGGTACGGGGACGCCTTCGATCGTGACGTCGCGCTTGGCGCGCCGTGCCGTCAGCTGAACCGGGGATTCCAGTCGGAGCATCTCCTCGACGGCAGTCGGCCAGTGCAACGGGTCCTGCTGCAGTAGGTCGAGCTGGTCGGGGTGGTCGAGCAGCAGTCGGATTCCACTTCCGAGCAGGTTCACCGTCGTTTCGAACCCCGCCGCGAGGACGAGCCCCGCCGTCGCGCGCAGTTCCTGGTCGTCGAGGCCGACGCCGTCCTCGGTCGCCTTGATCAACTCGCTCATCAGGTCCTCGCCGGGATTGCGGCGGAGTTCGGCGAGGTGATCTGCGAGCCACGCGTCGAACTGCTCCAAGCCGTCCTCGACGCGGTTGAACTGCTCCCAGGAAAGCCCGAGGTCGAGGCTCGGTGCCGCCATCTCTCCGAATTCGAGCACTCTCTGGCGGTCGCTGTCCGGTACGCCGAGGATGGTGCCGATGACGGCAACGGGGAGTTGCGCGCAGTACTTGTCGACGATGTCCACTTCGCGGCCGCCCGCCACGAGCTCTTCGAGCAGGCTGTCCGCTTTCTCCTGGACCATCTCGCGCATCTTCGCCACCGCGCGCGGGGTGAACACCGAGGACACCAGCTTGCGGTAGCGGGTGTGCTCGGGCGGCTCGACGGACAACAGCGACGGCGGCTTGAGCGGATGCAACGCCTTCGACCGCGTCTTGTTCTCGATCCACCGCAGCGGCGTCGGGAGGTCGGCACCCAACTCGGTGACCTTGAAGTCGTCGGACCGTAGTAGTTCATGGACGACGCGATGGTTGACGGTGATGTTCGAGATCCTGGTCTTCACCAGTGGGCCCGACGCGCGGATCCTCTCGAACACCTGCCGCGGGTCGGCGCGCGTTGCCGGGTCCGCTACCAGCATCGCTTGCGGGTCACCTGCCTGTGCGGCTTTCTTTGCCCCGTACCGTACGACGCCGTGTGCGGCGATCCATCTGATCCGCTTCTTCATGTCCCCACCCCTCCGAACGGTCACCAGCGGCTCCGCCGCCGGATGTGTCAGCGGCTCCGCCGCTAGTGGCATGGTTAAGTGCATTGGAGTGCACTCAACCGCGCCACTAGCGGAGCGCCTAGAGCCGACTCGGAGCGCCTACCAAATCCTGACGCGTTCCGCTGGATCCAAGTACAGCGCATCTCCCGACTTCACATCGAACGCTTCGTGAAAACTGTCCAGATTGCGCACCACACCGTTGCAGCGGAATTCCGCCGGCGAGTGTGGATCGACTGCGAGTCGACGGATCGCCTCTTCGTCGCGTGCCTTGGTGCGCCATACCTGCGACCAGCCGAAGAAGACCCGCTGCAGACCGGTGAGGCCGTCGAGAATGGGAGCGTCCTTGCCGTCAAGCGCGATCTTGTATGCGGCGACGGCGATGGACAGACCGCCGAGGTCGCCGATGTTCTCACCGATCGTGAACTGCCCGTTGACCTTGTGACCGGGCAGGGCTTTAGGTTCGAACTCGTTGTACTGGTCGATCAGCGCGGTGGTGCGCTTACCGAACTCGGAGCGGTCCGAGTCGGTCCACCAGTCGATCATGTTGCCGTCGCCGTCGTACTTGGCGCCCTGGTCGTCGAATCCGTGTCCGATCTCGTGTCCGATGACTGCGCCGATTCCGCCGTAGTTCGCGGCATCGTCGGCTTCGGGGTCGAAGAACGGCGGCTGCAGGATCGCTGCAGGAAAGACGATTTCGTTCATTCCCGGGTTGTAGTACGCGTTGACGGTCTGAGGCGTCATGAACCACTCGTCGCGATCGACCGGACCGCCCAGCTTGTCCAGGTCGCGCTGGTATTCGGCAATGTAGCCGCGCCGGTAGTTCCCGAGTAGGTCGCTCGCGTCGATCTGCACGGCCGAGTAGTCGCGCCAGCGATCCGGGTAGCCGATCTTCGGGGTGAACTTGTCGAGCTTGTCGAGCGCCTTCTGTCGAGTCTCCGGGCTCATCCACTCGAGGTCGGTGATGTTACGACGGTATGCCTCCTGGAGATTCGCGACGAGAACCTGCATGCGGGCCTTGGCGTCGGCAGGGAAGTGGCGTTCGACGTAGAGCTTCCCGACGGCCTCTCCCAGCAAGTCCTGTACGAGGGACACACCGCGCTTCCACCGTTCGCGGTTTTCTTCGGTGCCGCTCAACGTGGTCCCGTAGAACGCGAAGTTCTCCTCGACGAGGGCTGCGGTCAGATACGGCGCGCGACTGTGCACGACGCGCCACGCGAGCCATGCCTTCCAATCCTCGATGTCAGCAGACACCCACAGTCGGGTGAATGTGGACAGGAACGACGGCTGACCGACGACGATCTCCGCGAACTGCTCGCTGCTGCCGCCGAGGCCGGACATCCATGCGGTCCAGTTGAATCCAGGTTCGTTCCCCACGAGGGTGTCGAAGTCGACGAGGTTGTAGCTCTTCTCGGCGTCACGACGTGCGACGACATCCCAGTGGCCTGCGGCGAGTTCGGTCTCGAGGTCGAAGACACGCTGGGCGTCGTAGGGCAACCCGGCGATGGAGAACATCTTCGCGATGTGGGCGATGTACGCCTCGCGGATGTTCGCGTAGTTGTCCTCGCGGTAGTACGACTCGTCGGGTAGGCCGATGCCGGACTGCGTGACGTGAACCAGATACCGCGAGGAGTTCTTGGCGTCGGTGTCGACGTAGTGGCCGATCGCCCCGCCGACGCCGGTGCGCTGCAGTGAGCCGAGGACCTCGGCGAGCGTGACGAGATCACCGGCGTCGGCGACGGATGCCAACTCGTCGGCGATGGGCGAAAGGCCCGCCTCCTCGACTGCATCGGCGTCGAGGAAGCTCGAATAGAGGTCGCCGATCTTCTGTGCGTCGGTCCCGACGGGCGGGTTCGACTCGGCTGATTCCTGGATGATCGTGCGGACGTCTTCTTCGGCCCTGTCGTACAGGGTGCGGAATGCGCCGTCGACCGCGCGGTCTGCCGGAATGGCGTAGTCGTCGAGCCACTTGCCGTTGACATGGACGAACAGGTCGTCCTGGGCGCGCGTGCTCTCGTCCGTGTACCTGAGGTCGATGCCCGAGTTCACCTGTCCCGAATCCGAACTTGAATCCAACGTAGTCATGCATTCCATCTTTACACTCTTGCCTCGGATTGAACGACTGTCTAATATGTTGTCCATGCGTTCAACGAAGGCAGATGACCTGAACACCCGGGCTCGCATTCGCGACGCCGCAATCGAGGTGTTCGGTCGTGACGGATTCACCACGGGTGTCCGC
Organism: Rhodococcus sovatensis; assembly: GCF_037327425.1. Classification (NCBI taxonomy): domain Bacteria; kingdom Bacillati; phylum Actinomycetota; class Actinomycetes; order Mycobacteriales; family Nocardiaceae; genus Rhodococcus; species Rhodococcus sovatensis. The sequence continues at coordinate 5,102,028 of NZ_CP147846.1, forward strand.
GCGGTCGCCACTGCTGCTGGAGTATCTCCGGGACTGGTCAATCATCATTTCGGGTCGAAGGACGGCCTGCGGGCAGCATGTGACGGATACGTCCAAGACCTTGTTCGTGACAGCAAGTCGACTGCGCTGTCGGCACCGCCCGCAGGGATCATCGCCCAGCTCGCCCAGATCGATCACTACGCGCCCGTCGTCGCCTATATCGTGCGCAGTTTCGCGTCGGGCGGACAGCTCGCGACCGACATGTACGAGCACATGGTTGACGATGCGGTGGCGTACCTCGACGAGGGCGTCATCAGTGGACGACTGAAAGCCAGCCGGGACCCGCGAGCACGTGCGCGCTTCCTGGTGCGTCAGAACGTCGGCGGAATGCTCGTCTACCTCCAGATGCAGCCCCAGGGAACGGACTTCAAGATCGCGCTGCAAGACATGACAGAGGAGATCACCTTGCCGGCCCTCGAGCTCTACACGGAGGGTCTCTTCGCCGAAACCGACACACTCGACACCTACCTTCGATACCAGCAGAACCGATGACTGCCATAAGCGTGAGTTCTCTCGTCAAGACCTTCGGCCGGGTCAACGCGCTGGATGGCCTCGACCTGACCGTGGAGAGCGGTGAAGTACACGGTTTTCTCGGTCCCAATGGGTCGGGTAAGTCGACCACCATTCGAATTCTGCTCGGTCTCGTGCGAGCGACTGCCGGTCACGTCCGACTGCTCGACGGCGACCCGCGGGGCGACGCCGTCGCGCTGCATCGGCGTCTGGCCTACGTCCCCGGCGACGTGACGTTGTGGCCGTCGCTGACCGGCGGCGAGGTCATCGACCTGCTCGGACGTATGCGGGGAGGCGTCGACGAAGCCCGCCGAGACGAATTGATCGAGAAGTTCGGTCTCGATCCGAGGAAGAAGACACGCACCTACTCCAAGGGGAACCGGCAGAAGGTTGCGTTGATCTCGGCGTTCTCCTCGAACGCCGAACTGCTTCTGCTCGACGAACCGACTTCCGGGCTCGACCCGCTGATGGAGCGTCTGTTCGCCGAATGTGTCACCGACGCATCGGCGCGAGGGGCGACGGTGCTGCTGTCCTCGCACATTCTGTCCGAGGTCGAGAAGCTCTGCCAGCGAGTGACGATCATTCGCGACGGTCGAACAGTCGATTCCGGATCACTGACGCAGATGCGGCACCTCGCACACACGATGGTCACAGCCGTCGTGGAGCGCCTTCCGCATGACCTGACTTCGTTGCCCGGAACCGCCACCGCGGACGGGTACACGCTCAGCTGCCGGGTAGACAGTGGCGATCTTCCCCAGCTCATGCGAGGACTGGCAGAGCTGGGAGTCACCAGTCTGACGAGCTCGCCGCCCACACTCGAGGATCTGTTCCTGAAGTATTACGCGGTGCAGTCATGACCGGACTTGTCGGCCTGATCAGGCTGTACCTCCGGCGGGACCGGATCGTTCTGCCGATGTGGATCCTGTCGATCGGACTGATTCCGCTGCTCTACGCGGTCAGCTTTCGGGGCCTGTATCCGACGGCTGCAGATCGTGAAATGTTCTACCAGGCAACGGCGAATGCTCCTGCCCAGCTCGCCATGGTCGGACCGATCTTCGGCGACGATCTCGGTGCGCTCGTCACCTGGCGAGCTGGAGTTCTGCTGACGCTCGCCCCTCTCGCCGCACTCCTGACGGTCGTCCGACACACGCGTGCCGAAGAAGATGCCGGGCGGACCGAGCTGATGGGGTCGACCGTCGTCGGGAGGCACGCCGCCCTCGCGGCAGCCATCGTCGTTGCCGCCGGGGGAGTGTGCGCCGCCGCGCTCGTCGCATCCGTGTCGCTGCTTATCACCGGGTTTGCTCCGGCGGGGAGTATCGCGTTCGGGCTGGGGATCGTCGCGGTCGGCGTGGTATTCGCAGGTATCGGAGCTGTCGCCGTACAGATCGGTTCTGGGGCGCGCGTCGCCCGCGGATACGCGCTGACGGTTTTGGCCGCGGCGTTCGTACTCCGAGCCGTCGGAGACGCGGGTTCAGGGACACTGTCGTGGCTGTCGCCTATCGGATGGTCGGCGCAGCTGAGGCCGTTCGCCGACGAGCGATGGTGGGTTCTCGCACTGCCTGCAGCAAGCGCGGCAGCGACAATCGCGTCGGCGTTCGTGCTCGCCGGCCGCCGCGATCTCGGCTCGGGTCTGGTGGCCGAGCGGGCAGGTTCGGCGCGTGCGTCGGCGGCGTTGAGCGGCGTGTTCGGTCTGGCGTGGCGGCAACAGCGCGGGCTCCTTTTTGCCTGGATGCTCGGGCTGGGGCTCATCGGTCTCGTCCTGGGCAGCGCCGCGGACAGCGTCGGCGGGCAACTGGGGAGCAGCGCAGCGATCAGCGACGCGCTGGGCGCATTCGGCGGGTCTTCGCTCGTCGAATCGTTCCTCGCAGCAGCGATCAGCCTTCTGGGCATCGCTGTCGCCGCGTACTCCATCTCGGCGATTCTGCGTGCTCACACCGACGAGGAATCCTCGATCGCCGAGATGATCCTGGCGGGAAGCGTCGGACGGGGCAGGTGGCTGACCAGCCATCTCGTCTTCGCGTTGGGAGGTCCGGTCGTCATGTTGACCCTTGTGGGTCTGGCTGCTGGGATCCCGTACGGCCTTGCCATCGGCGACGTCGGTTCGGCTGTGCCGACAGTGCTCGGCACCGCGCTCGGTCAGCTACCGGCGGTGTGGGTTCTGACGGCGGCAAGTGCGCTGTTGTTCGGGTTCGCGCCGCAGTTCTCGAACTCCGCGTGGGCGTTGTTGATCGGCTGTGTGTTGCTGGGCCAGGTCGGTGCGGTGGTCGGACTGCCGCAGTTCTGGCTCGACCTGTCACCGTTCACCCACCTGCCCCGCCTGCCGGGCGGAACCGTCGCCGCGACGCCGATCCTGTGGCTCTGCGTCCTTGCTGCGTCAGGATGCCTCGCCGGATGGTGGGCGTTGCACCGGCGAGACATCCGTTGACGACGCGGGCACTACGGACCTGTGAGCGTTACGGTGTGGGCTCGATGGTCACCCCGTAGCGATCCTCCACGTTCCGCTGGAACTCGCTGTTGCAGTCGTCCCTCGCGGACTGGCTGTTGCCGGCATCGTTGATGCAATCGAGGTAATCCTTGCCGCCGATACTGTTGAACAATCCGACGCCGAAGACGACGAGGGCGATCGACAGCAGGATCGCGATCACGCCCAGGATGATCGAGATCAACGACACCGAGCCGTTCGTGGCGGTGCCCTTCTTGAACTTGGATCGGCCCATGAACCCGAGGACGACTGCGAGCAGTCCCAGTACGACGCCGCCGACGATCGTCCACGACGTCAGAATTCCCAGGATGGCCAGGACGAGCGCAATGATGCCCAGCGTGTTCTTGGGCGCAGCGGGTGGGTATTGGCCGGGCTGCTGGTATCCACCAGGCGGGTAGTTGCCGCCGGGAGGTGGGTAGCTACCAGGCGGCGGGTAGCCGCCGGGCGGTGGATTGTTGCCGGGCGGTGGATAGTTCCCCGGTGGTGGCTGTTCTGACATGGCCTTCGATCCCCCTCCAGTGTGCGACGAGTGCGGGAAAGTGTAGCGCCGCACAGCCGCCGATCAGGGTTTCTCCACCACTTCGTGACAATAACGGGACGTCACTGCCCTAGACGTGCATGCATTTCCCACACCAGGATCTCGGCGTGTTCGAACGACTGAACACGCTGTCCACCAGACGAACTCATTCGCACGGCATCCCCCTCGTACAATTCCCCGACGCCTTCGACCTGTACGGTTCCCTGGGCGACGAAAACATGAAGGAAGAGTGCTTCCGGCAGTGAGATCGGGCGCTCGGGATGCAACCGAGCCACATGAAGGGCCGCTGCCTTCTGGTTGATTCGAATAGCGGACTCGCCGTCGTGCTTCTTCATGCCCGATGCGATCGGAACCAGTCCACCGCGCAGCAATTCGTCGGCGACCTCGTGTTGCTCGTAACCCGGTTCGAGACCGGGCGTGTCCGGAACGACCCACATCTGTACGAATCTGACCGGTTCCTGGTGAGTGTCGCCGGTGAGCCGCCACGAGTCGTTCTTCTCCGAGTGCATGATTCCTTTGCCTGCGCTCATCCGCTGCGCAAGTCCCGGATAGATGACTCCGGAGTGGCCGATCGAATCCTGATGGACGAGAGACCCCGTCGTCACCCACGTGACGATTTCCATGTCCCGGTGCGGGTGCGTGTCGAAACCCTGACCGGGAGAGACGATGTCGTCGTTGTTGACGAGAAGGAGTCCGTGGTGGGTGTTGTCCGGGTCGTAGTGCTGGCCGAACGAGAACGAATGTTTCGAGTCCAACCATGCCACACGGGTTTTCAGGCGATCGCCGGCACGATGGATATCGATGTGCGGGATGGATAGTGGAGCGGACATGCGTCCACTCTACGAGGCGTCGGAGTTCTCCCGTGACCGGTCGCATAACTTTCGCGCGTCGAGTCGCGTGTGAGGAAACCTCGAACTGGGTAAGTCCCGGTGCTCGAGAGGGGCCGATGCTCGATAGGGTAGGTACACCAAGCGAATGCGGAGAAGAGAACTCTTTATGACCGATTCGATGCGCGTCACCACAGTGGATCTCGAGACGGCGCTGCTGGCGTGGATGCCGCAGCAGAGATGGTTTGCGGCCAAGGGGTCGGTGATGGTGTCGTTGGACGTGGTCGAACGGGTGCCACTCGGATCCCGTCCAGGGGTGAGTGCCGAACACGTTCTCGTCGACATAGGACTCGGCGCACATGTCGACGACGGCGGGCAGGTCCAGCGCTATCAGGTTCCGCTCGGGTTCCGGCGCACGGCATCCGACGAGGTGGCGGCCTGGCAGCTTCCGATGCCCTCGTCCGACATCGCGGTCTACGACGGACTGAGAGATCCAGCGATCATTGCGATGTACGGCGATGCGCTCGCTGCCGCCGAGTCGATCGGTCCCATCGACTTCCGGAGCGTCGCCGCAGACTCGGTGAATTCCGGGATGCTCGGGCGAGTGCTGGGCGCAGAACAATCCAACACTTCGGTCGTGCTCGGTGAAGTACTGCTGCTCAAGTTCTTTCGCCGCGTGGCTCCCGGCGTCAATCCCGACATCGAATTGCACAGGGCCCTCGCGGACACCGGGTGCCGCAACGTGGCTCCGCTGCACGCCTGGATCGAGATGCAGTCCGACGGCGAGTTGTCGATGCTGGGTATGGCGCATGATTTCGTCGCGGATTCTGCCGAGGGGTGGACGACGGCCCTCACCTCGGTGCGGGACCTGCTTGCGAGCGGTCTCGCGCAACCCGACGCCGATTTCGCGCCGGAGGCATATTTGCTCGGCGAGGCGGTGGCGCATGTCCACGCCGACCTCGCGCAGCAGCTCGGTACATCGGAGCGGCCGGCGAAGTCCTCGGTGGACGAGATACTGGAACGAGTGGAAGCGGCGGCCGAGGCGGTTCCCGGACTCGCCGCGCACCTCCCCGCTGCGCGCGAACTGATCGCCCGAGCCGAGGCCGCAGGCACCACCACGGTTCAGCGGATTCACGGCGATCTCCACCTCGGTCAGGTGCTCCGAACTCCGTCGACGTGGTTGCTCATCGACTTCGAGGGTGAGCCGGCCAAGTCGCTCGAGGAACGGCGCCGGCCGGACAGTGCGCTGCGGGACGTCGCCGGAATGCTCCGATCCTTCGATTACGCCGCGCACAACCTTCTTCTCGGCGAATCCGGCGTCACCGACGAGGTAGCCGCTCTCGCCACCGAGTGGGTGGAACGGAACTCGTCGGCGTTCTGCGACGGTTACGCCTCGGTGACGGGTTCGGATCCGCGATCCGAAACCGCCCTCCTCGGCGCATACGAGCTGGACAAAGCTGTGTACGAGGCTGTCTACGAGGCCCGCAACCGGCCGACGTGGTTGGACATCCCGATGCGGGCGATCAGACGGCTGGCCCCAGCACCCGAGTAGTCACCCTTCCGGCGGTGCTCAATCGCGCGCATATTCGGCGGGTATGGACCCGAGACGCCCGGCCTGGAAGTCCTCGAACGCCTGGATGACCTCGGACCGGGTGTTCATGACGAACGGTCCGGCCATCGCGACGGGCTCACGAATCGGCTTGCCGCCGAGCACGAATACCTCGAGGGATTCACTCCTCGAGTCCGGACGATCGGATGCCGCAAGGTCGATGGTGTCGCCGCGGCCCAATACCGCAGTCTGGCCCATACCTAGTGGTCGACGATCCGGGCCGACGGACCCGGACCCGGCGAGGACGTACACCAGCGCATTGAAGTCCCGGTTCCACGGCAGCGCCAATGCAGCACCAGGCGCCAACGTGATGTGGGTCAGTGCGATGGGCGTGTACGTCGATCCCGGCCCCTGATGGCCCGCGACCTCACCGGCGATGACCCGAACGAGAGCCCCGCCGTCGTCGCTGGAGAGCAACGCGACCTTGTTCCCGGTGATGTCCTGGTAGCGGGGCGCCGCCATCTTGTTGTCCCGGGGCAGATTGACCCAGAGCTGCACGCCGTGGAACAGGCCACCGGATTGCACGAGGTGCTCGGGCGGCGCCTCGATGTGCAGGATCCCAGCGCCCGCAGTCATCCACTGGGTGTCGCCGCCACCGATGCTGCCGCCACCGCCGCCGGAATCCTTGTGTTCCATGATCCCGTCGATCATGTAGGTGACCGTTTCGAATCCGCGATGCGGGTGCCACGGAGTTCCCTTCGGCTCACCGGGTGCGTAATTCACCTCGCCCATCTGATCCATGTGGATGAACGGGTCGAGCGAAGAGAGGTCGATACCCGCGAACGCCCGGCGAACCGGAAATCCCTCACCTTCGAAACCTCCGGGGGCCGTGGTGACGGACGTGACCGGCCGGGCCACGGCGGTCGCGTCGGGAAGGGGTATGCGGGGGAGGGCAAGAATGTTGTCGACAGTTACAGCGGGCATCGTCGTCTCCTGGCTCAGTTGATGTCTCCGGTTAGTTGATCAGTCAACTACTGCCGGGTGTAACGACGACCCTGAAGAACCTATTCCCGACTCACCGATCTGCCCTGCGAGCGTCGGCGCGGTCCGCCTGCGCCTGTTCTCGCTCGGCCCGCTGCTCCTCTCGGCGCTCCTCCATGCGGGCAGAGACTCTGGCCTGGAGGCACTCCGCGGCGCTGTGCAGCTGGGTCGCGTCCCCGGCGGGGGAGATCACCGTGCAATACGCGCCGGCTTCGGTCCCCGGCTCGATCACGGTATCCGCGGCTGCTGTGGCAGTCGCGGTCAATCCGGCGACGCCGATCATTCCCGCGATGGTCAGTGTGCGAATCATTCTGTACGGCATGGCTTCCTGCTTTCTTCGGTGCTGAGAGTGGACGACCGATTTCCGGTCTCGATCGATCGTGTCGCGGTGCGCGGCCGGACACCATCGGGGCAGTCCCCCATCTTTCGAGGGTGCTGATCTCAGGGTCGGGGTACGGTCTGCACTGGGAGTGAACGCCCGACGAGGTCCGGGGAGAGAAGAGCGGTGTCGTACATGCAGGTGAGCAGGCGAGCGTTCCTGACGACCCTGCTACTGGCGCCCACCCTGACCGTCGCCGTGTCGCCGAAGGCTGTGGCCGCGCCTGCAGTCGCAGGGACGGACCTCGGCGACGTTCTGATTCTCGCCGGCAGGCCGACGGAACACCTGTTGGTCGTACTCGAGGTTCGTACCGATGGCACCGTCGGACTCGTGCTTCCTCGGGCGGAGGTAGGGCAAGGGTTGACGACGTCGCTCGCCATGCTCGTCGCCGAGGAACTCGACATTGCTCTCGACGCCGTCGAGACCTCGCTGGCCGATGCAAGGCCCGAGTTGCTGTTCAATCAGATGACCGGCAGTTCCAACTCGATACGCGCGATGTACTGGCCCATTCGCCATGCCGCGGCAGGTGCCCGCGCGCGATTGATCGCTGCTGCGGCGCTGCGCTTTTCCGTGCTCCCGCAGGAGATTTCTCTCACGGGCGGGATCCTGATTGCCGCGGACGGGCGAACGATGGGGATCGGTGATGTCGCTGTCGCCGCCGCCGACCCATTGCTGAAAGTCATTCCCTCCGAACCGAAACCGTCGGAAGAGTTCCGTCTGATCGGCACATCCACCCGCCGTGTCGACGCTCGGGCGATGGTGACGGGTTCGTTCGAGTACGCACTCGATCTCGACGTTCCGGGTGCCATGCCGGTAGTGGTCAGGCGAGCGCCGTCGATCGGTGGCGAGGTGGCCGACGTGGACAAGGGCGCGCTCGCGGCGCTGCCCGGTGTGATCGACGTGGCCGTCATCCCGACCGGTGTCGCGGTGATGGCCGAAACCTTCGGGCAGGCAATCGATGCTGCAGCAGCAGCCCGCGTCACGTGGACGGCGGGCTCGGTCGATGCGGAGAACGACGAGACCATTCGTGCCCGGTTGCGTTCCGCTGTCGAGCCCTTCGTGACGACTGGCGAGCTGACCGCGGAGTTCGACTTCGCCTTCGTCTCACATGCTGCCATGGAGACCAATTCGGCTGTGGCAGATGTACGGTCGGATTCGGCCGAAATCTGGGGATCGATGCAGACTCCGATCATCGCCAAGCAAGTCATCGCCCGGGTGCTGGGAATGCCGGTCGACGCCGTCATCGTCCACGTCGTCAGCGGTGGTGGATCTTTCGGCCGACGCCTGTTCTTCGACGCGCCACTCGAAGCCGCGCGAATCTCCCAGGCGATGGGACGAAAGGTGCGGCTGATGTGGACGCGGGTCGACGACATGCGTCACGGCCGCGCGCGACCCGCCTCGCATCACCGATTCACGGTGCGGACCGACCGTACCGATGTGTCGTCTTTCGAGCATCGGATCGCCGCGGTGGCAACGGACTTCTCGCACGGATTCGGCGAGATTCTGACGGCATCGGGATCGGGAGCATCAGGGCGGTCGGTGTTCTCGCGGACGGTGGCCACGCCGTATGCGTTCGGTGACGTGATCGAAACCCTGCGCGAGGTGAACCTCCCGATGAATACCGGCAGCTGGCGTTCGGTGTTCTCCGCGACCAGTCGTGGGGCAGCGGAGATCGTCGTCGATCGAACAGCAGCCGCCCTCGGGATCGACCCCGTCGAGTTCCGGCGATCCCGCCTCGCCGACCCTCGCCACCGTGCAGTTCTCGATGCCGTTGCTGCCGAGAGTGATTGGGGAAGGCAATTGCCCGACGGTTGGGCACAAGGTGTCGGTTTTCATGCCGAGTACCGGTCCTGCGTCGCGTACGTCGTCGACCTCGACGCCACCGATCCCGGCCGGCCGCGGGTGCGACGCGCAGTCGTCGCCGTCGATGTCGGGAAGGTCATCGATCCTTCGGGACTGGAGGCACAGATGCTCGGTGGTCTCACCGACGCCATTTCGACGACGCTGTCAGCAGGCCTGCACATCGACGCGGGACTTCCACTCGAAGGAAGCTTCTCGCAGTTTCACTTTGCCCGACAGGTGGATTCGCCGACGGACTTCCGGATGATCGTCATCGACGGCGCGGATCAGCCGGGAGGGGCAGGGGAACTCGGTGTGCCTGCCGCTGTCGGAGCGGTCGCGAACGCCTACGAGCGTGCCACTGGCGAGACCGTCCGGTCGTTCCCGATCCATTTCGACACGAACTTCGAACCGTTCCCAAGATGAAAGGCGCTCGCGCATGCACGAATTCACGGTGAACGGTCGCGAGGTCGCCGTCGATGCTCCGGACGATCTGGCGTTGCTGTGGGTGCTGCGCGACAAACTCGGTGTACGAGGGCCCAAGTACGGCTGCGGAATCGGTGTGTGCCGAGCCTGCACCAGTCACCTCGACGGTGCGGAGATTCAGCCGTGTATCACCCCCGTGTCCGAAGTGGGAGGTCGCGAGGTCACGACCATCGAAGGACTCGCCGACGGTGATGTCCTCCACCCCGTGCAGCAGGCGTGGCTCGAAGAGGACGTCGTGCAGTGCGGCTATTGCCAGCCGGGCCAGATCATGGCTGCCGTCGCACTGCTCGAGCGTACGACAGAGCCGTCCGACCTCGACATCGACCGAATCGAGAACGTGTGTCGCTGCGGCACGTACTTTCGCATTCGGCGAGCAATCCGGCGGGCTGCAGAGATCGCCCGTTCAGCGGGTGAGCGTCCCGAGGTCGACGGGTAGCTGAATTCCCGTGACGTGACGCGCTTCGTCGGATGACAGCCACGCCACCGCTGCCGCTATGTCCTCGGGTTGGCTCACCGGGTCCGGTAGCGAGCCCATGAAAATCGGTCCGAGGGTCTGGCCCTGTTCACCGAGGAGCGCCATCATGTCGGTCGGTTGCATCCCCGTCTCGACACCGTGTGGGTGGATGGAGTTGACCCGGATTCCGTACTGGCCGAGTTCGTTGGCCATCGACCGGCATAGTCCGACGATGCCATGCTTACTCGCCGCGTAGTGCGCCAGAAACGGCAGACCACGCAGCCCGGCCACCGAACTGGTCATGACGATCGAACCGCCGGTTCCCTGCTCGAGCAGAATCGGAACCGCTGCCTTGACGGTGAAGAACGTGCCCGTGAGATTGACGTCGATGGTTTCCTGCCACTGCTCCGGGGTGATCTTCCATGACATGGCGGCGGAGCAGATGCCGGCATTGGCGACGACGACATCGAGGCGTCCCAGTTCTGCGACGCCGTCGCGGAGGGCCGTCTCGACTGCGGCGAAGTCCCGAGTGTCGGTTTCCGTCGCCACGATGCGTCGATCGAGAGCTTCGACGGCCGCCACGGTCTCGGCGAGGTCCGCCGAGCTCGCACCGTCGTAGTGGGTCGACTCGAACTCTCGGCAGATATCCATCGCGATGATGTCGGCGCCCTCGGATGCGAGCCTGATTGCCTCGGCGCGCCCCTGTCCCCGAGCAGCTCCCGTGATGAACGCGACCTTGCCATCGAACCGTGTCGTCATCGCCTCGACGCTACAACCGACTCGACTCCGCCATGTCCGATTCGGGGTGGATTCGACCGACACTTCGGCAGCCCAGTACGGTAAGAGGCGACACGGGAGGTTTGCACTTATGGAAAGTATCGGCGCGTTCATCGGAATCGTCGTGGTCGTTCTGACGATCGTCTTGGTTGTGTTCGGGTGCGGAATGCTGTTCC